>JBPCNP010000151.1:0-24306 GCA_051001215.1 Acidimicrobiales bacterium | reverse complement strand
GACTCGGTGGCCAGCACCCGCCCGATGAGGGCGACCAGCCGGCCAGTGGCTACGTTGAGAATTCCGCACACTTCAGCGATCTCGCCCTCGAGAACCTGAGCTTCGGCCTCCCGGGAATCCGCCGTCGGGCTCATATTGCCTATTCTATACGAACTTGTGTTCGTTTTCAAGCCGTATTAGGCAAGACCTTCGTCCGGCATTTCATCTTTGGGGGATGAGAATTCCGTGGGCGCAGTTGCAACGCAGCGCCTCCCTCCTCCGACGCCCAGACATCCGTGCCCGGATGGCCCAGGCGACCACCACAGCGACAGACCCTCCAGGTCGTCGACCCGGCCCGGACGAGGGCCATCCGCACCCGCGGGTAGGGTCGAACCTCATGGCCAACGCCGCCCAGTTCATCTTCACCATGCGCAACGTCAGTCGCTTCCACCCTCCCGACAAAGAGGTCGTGAAGGACATGACGCTGGCGTTCTACCCCGGCGCCAAGATCGGTGTGATCGGGCCCAACGGGTCGGGCAAGTCGTCGTTGCTGCGGATCATGGCCGGCGTCGACGACGGCTTCACCGGCGAGGCGCGCCTGTCGCCGGGCTTCACCGTGGGCCTGCTCGAACAGGAGCCCCACCTCGACGAGACCAAGGACGTCAAGGCCAACGTGATGGAGGCCGTGGGCGCGGTCGCCGACCTGCTCCGCCAGTACGACGAGGTCCTCGAGCGCTACAGCGACCCCGACGCCGACTTCGACAAGATCGGTGAGGACCAGGCCCGGCTCGAAGCCGAGATTGAAGCCAAGGGGGCCAACGACCTCGAGCGCCAGATCGACATCGCCATGGACGCCCTGCGCCTGCCCCCGGGCGACGCCGACGTTGCCGTTCTCTCCGGTGGCGAGCGCAGGCGGGTGGCCCTGTGCCGGCTGCTGCTGGCCAAGTCCGACCTGCTCCTCCTCGACGAGCCCACCAACCACTTGGACGCCGAGTCGGTGGGGTGGCTGGAGCGGACGCTGCAGGAGTACCCGGGCACCGTGGTGGCCATCACCCACGACCGGTACTTCCTCGACAATGTCGCCCGGTGGATCCTCGAGCTGGAGCGGGGTCGAGGGACGCCGTTCGAGGGCAACTACACGGGGTGGCTCGAACAGAAGCAGGAACGCCTGCGCCTCGAGCAGAAGGCCGACAGCGCCCGGTCCGAGACCCTGAAGCGTGAGCTCGACTGGGTGCGCATGGGCGCCAAGGCCCGCCATGCCAAGTCAAAGGCCCGCCTGGGGGCCTACAAGCGGCTGTTCGCCGAGGCCCGCGAGGCCGAGACTGCGGCCAAGCGCCTGGAGATCGCCATCCCGCCCGGCGACCGTCTCGGCGATCTGGTCATCGAGGTCGAGGGCATCTCGAAGGCGTTCGACGACCGACTGCTGATCGACGACCTCTCCTTCTCGTTGCCGCCGGCCGGCCTGGTCGGCGTCATCGGGCCCAACGGTGCCGGCAAGACCACCTTGTTCCGGATGCTGACCGGTCAGGAGAAGCCCGACAGCGGGACGGTGAAGATCGGGCCGACCGTCGACCTGGCCTACGTCGACCAGAACCGCGACAACCTCGACCCCGCCAACTCGATCTACACCGAGATCACCGGCGGTCAGGAGTTCTTCAAGATCGGCACGAGGGAGGTGAACGGTCGCGCCTATGTGGCGTCGTTCAACTTCACCGGCTCCGACCAGCAGAAGCCGGTGGGCATGGCGTCGGGCGGTGAGCGAAACCGGGTGCACCTGGCCAAGATGTTGCGCCGCGGGGGCAACGTGCTCCTCCTCGACGAGCCCACCAACGACCTCGACGTGGACACGCTCCGGGCCCTCGAGGACGGGCTGGAGTCGTTCCCCGGGTGCGCCGTCGTCATCAGCCACGACCGGTGGTTCCTCGACCGCATCTGCACCCACGTGCTCGCCTTCGAGGGTGACAGCGTCGTGCGGTGGTTCGAGGGCAACTTCGCCGACTACGAAGCCTGGCGGCACAAGGAGCTGGGCTCCGCCGCCGACCAGCCCCACCGCATCAAGTACAAGCCCCTCGCTCGATAGGAGACGGCTCGTCGGGCCCGGCGGCCATCGGCTCACGCGGCAGTCGTTGCTCCGGCACCGTTGACCATGCGTAGGTGGGCGTCGGGCTGCACCCCGCTGTCCACCCCCAGACTATGTGGTGCCCCGGGCCTACATCCCACGTTTTCCCGGCGCAGGAACGGGCGGCCTGGCCGAGGCGCCGAGGCAATGGGCCCGAGGTCGGCCACTACGCTTGACCCGTGCGCGCCACATCCCGACCGGCAAGGGCACCGGTGGTCATGGTGGTGCTGGTCCTGGCTGTCGCCGTGGCCGCCCTGGGTGGCAGGTGGCTGGTGTCCTCGCGCCACGACCACCGCGCGCGCCCCATCCCGCCGTCGCTGGCCCGGCCCCGAGCCGTGGCCGAGCCGCCGTCGACCGAGCCCACCTCTGCCGACCCGGGCGGCAGCAACCTGCGAATCGGCAGGGCGCGACCGGTCTCCTCCCCCGCCCTCATCGCCGACGCCATCGGCCCCCGGGTGGCCCTGTACAGCCACGCCGGCGACCCGGAGCCGGGGGACGTGGTCGACAATCCCACCTTCGAGGGCCTGCCCGTCACCTTCCTGGTGATGGGCAGCCACGCCGACTGGATCGAGGTGCAGATCTCCCGCCGGCCCAACGAGGCCACGGCCTGGGTGAAGGCCTCCGACGTCCACCTCCACGAGACGCCCTACAAGGTGAAGGTCGATTCGGCCGCCCACCGCCTCACCCTCACCGACAACGGCCAGACCGTGCTCGACGTCACCGTGGCCACCGGTACGGGAGGCACCCCCACACCTACCGGCACCTTCTTCGTCGACGGGATCGTCCAGATCGCCAACCCGAACGGTCCGTACGGCGCGTATCAGCTCAGCGTGGCCGCCTTCTCGAACGTGCTCACCAGCTTCGGCGGGGGCAACGGCCAGATCGCCATCCACGGCACCAACAGCCCGAACCTGCTGGGCTCCTCGGTGAGCCACGGGTGTGTGCGCATGACCAACGCCGACGTCTCCAAGCTGGCCACCATGGTGGGGGTCGGAACCCCCGTCGAGATTTCCTAGCAGTCGCGCCTGGCTACAGCAGCCAGCGCTGCTCCCGGTACCAGGCCACGGTGGCGGCGATCCCGGCGCGGGTGTCGGTGGTGGTGAGACGGAAGCCCGTGGACTCGAGGGCATCGATCGACAGGCGGTTGTTGCGGTTGGCCTTGGCCATGAACCGGAAGCGCTGGGGAGTGAACAAGATGTCGTCGGTCATGCCCTCCGCCAGCATCTCGTCGCGCGTCGCCGCCCGCTCGTCGGTCGACAGCCCGCACTCGGCGTCGTCGGCGAGCTCCAGCGCCATACCGAACTCGTCGGCCAGGATCCCGGCAACCTCGTGGCTCGTGGGGTACTCGCCCGACGTGATGTTGAAGGCCCGCCCGACGGCATCGTCGTGGACGGCGAGATGCACGGTGGCGCCGGTCAGGTCGTCGATGTGAAGGAGGCGCTGCTCGATGGGGTCACGGGCGACGGCCACGGAGTCGAGGCCGGCCCGACATTCGATGGCCACGTCGAGGGCGGCGCTGGCCACCAACTTCACCGCTCCCGGGCCGTAGACCGACACTGGGCGCAGCACGACCACGTCGAGGTCGTCGACGGCCGCCCACACCGCTTCCTCGGCACCCCACTTGGCCTTGCCATACCCCCGGCTGGGGTGGGCCTCGACGTCCTCGCGAACCGGCAGCCGGAGCTGGAGCTCCTCGCCGTAGACGGCGGTGGTGCTCATGTGCACGAAGCGTTCGACCATCCCGGAGGCGACGGCGGCCGTTACCAGGCGACCGGTCCCGACGACATTGGTGCGGCGCATCTCGTCGTCGTCGGACTTGGAGCTGGAGGCGCCGGCCAGGTGGAAGACGTGGGTCACGCCGTCGACGAGGGGGGCCAGGTCGTCGTCGGCCAGGTCGGCGCGGACGTAATCGACCCCATCGCCCAGACCTGACGTCCCGCTCGGCGGGCCGCTCGGGCCCTGTATCGCGGGGCGCCGACCGCTGGCCCGCACCTCCCAGCCGGCCGCCGTCAACGCCCTCAGCAGGTAGGAGCCCACGTACCCTGTGGCCCCCGTGACGAGGGCAGATCGACGAACCACGCCTCTAGTCTTTCGCACGTAGCATGGGGTGTGCCGATGCTCCACTTCGCCGACCTGTTGGGCGTCGACCCCGACGCCGACGGAGTCCTGCCGAACCAGCATCTGACCCAGGCGATCGAAGCGGGAGTCATCACGTCCGGGCGGGGGTCCGACATCCCCGCTGGCAATGTCCAACCGGCCAGTCTCGACCTGCGCCTCGGGCCGGTGGCCTACCGGCTCCGCTGCAGCTTCCTGCCCGACCGCCATCCCGTGGAGGCCCGGATGAGGGGCCTGGTGATGGGAGAGATCGATCTCACCGGCGGCGACGCCGTCCTCGAAAAGACGCGGCCCTACCTGATCCCCCTCAAGGAGCGGTTGCGGCTCCCTCCTCAGGTGAGGGCCCGGGCGAACCCCAAGAGCTCCACCGGTCGCGCCGATGTCTTCACCCGGGTGATCTGCGACCGCAGCCACCGCTTCGACGAGATCCCGGCCGGCTACGAGGGGCCGTTGTACCTCGAGGTCGTCCCCCTCTCGTTCGCCATCCGGGTGCGTGAGGACCTCAGCCTCAACCAGCTCCGCCTCTCCGTCGGTCGAGCCCGGCTCACCGACGACGAGCTCGTCGCCGTCCAGGGTCGCGAACCGCTGCTCCTGCGGGGCGACGAGCCAGTGGCCGACATGGACTTTGCCGTGTCCGACGGCCTGTTCCTCGGCCTCAACCTCCGAGGCGACCAGACGGGCCGGGTGGGATACCGGGCCAAACCCAATGCGCCGCTGCTCGACCTGACGCGGGTGGGCGACATCGATGCCGAGCCGTACTGGGAGCCGGTGCGCAAGGAGGCCGGCAACCGGGTGGTGTTGGAACCCCGGGACTTCTACCTCCTCATGTCCAACGAGGCGGTACGGATCCCACCGAGGCTGGCCGCGGAGATGACCGCCTACGACCCCACCAGCGGTGAGCTACGCACCCACTACGCCGGCTTCTTCGACCCCGGGTTCGGCTATGACGCACAGGGCCGTTTCGAGGGATCGACGGCCGCCCTGGAGGTGCGGGCTCACGACGTGGCGTTCATGATCGAGCACCGCCAACCGGTCTGCAAGCTCACCTTCGAACGCATGCTGGAGGCGCCCACCCAGCTGTACGGCCAGGGGATCGGGTCGAACTACCAGCGCCAGAGCACCACCCTGGGCAAGCACTTCTCGATGCCGGGCGCCGACGCCAGGAGGTCGGCACGGCCCCGGAAAGCGACCGCCGACAACCAACTGGAGCTTCCGGTCACCGTCGACGAGCATCCGTCCACGGTCACCTGAGGGGTCCGGTGGGCGCCCGAACCTTCAGCCACGACGGTCTCACCTTCGACGTCGACGACAGCGGCGCTGGCGACGCCGATGCGGCGCCGCCTGCGGAGCGTGCGGACGTCGTCATCCTCCTCCACGGGTTCCCGGCATCGAAGCGCTCGTGGAAGGGCGTCACCCCTGCGCTCGTCGCCGCCGGGCACCGGGTGCTGGCGCCCGACCAGCGCGGCTACTCGCCCGGTGCGCGGCCCCCCCGGCGCCGCGACTACGCCATGAGGCATCTCGTCGGCGACGTGATGGCCCTGGCCGACAGCGTCGGCGCCGAGCGCTTCCATCTCGTCGGTCACGACTGGGGCGGCGCCGTCGCCTGGTCGGCGGCGGCGTGGCACCCCGAGCGGCTGCGGACGGTGACCTCGCTGGCCACGCCCCATGCCAAGGCGCTGATGAAGTCGATGGTGTCGAGCACCCAGGCGCTGCAGTCCTGGTACATGGCCTTCTACCAACTGCCCTGGCTGCCCGAGCTGTCGATCACGAGCGGTCCGGGTGGCAAGGCGTTCGAGAGGGTGCTGGTGCGCTCGGGCCTGTCGGCGGCCTGGGCCGAGGAGTACCTGCGGTTCATGCGGTCTGGCGCGGCCGGACCGGCGCTGAACTGGTACCGGGCCATCCCTCTCACCAGGCCCAACAGCCTCAGCGCCGTCTCCGTGCCGGCGCTCTACGTCTACGGCGCCGGTGACTTCGCCCTCGGACGGCGCGCCGCCGACCTGGTGGGTCGCCACGTGCGAGGGCCCTACCGCTACGAGGTCCTCGAGGGCGTGAGCCACTGGATCCCCGAGGAGGAGCCCCACACGACGGCCCGGCTCCTACTCGAGCACTTCGCCGCCCACCCCGGGCGGGAGCCCGGGCCCGAGCGGCCCCTTGAGCGGGAGCCCGGGCCCGAGCGGCCCCTTGAGCGGGATCCCGGGCGCGGGGTGTGAGGGTGGTCCTCGTGGCCGAGCAACTGCGGCGACCGGTGCCAGGCGGGATCGGCACCTACATGCGGGGCCTGACCAAAGGGCTGGCCGCCATGGGAGCCGACGGGCCCGACCTCGCCCTGTGGGCCAGCCGTGCACCACGGGGCGGCCCTGATCCGCTGGTCGAGCTCGGCCCCGTCATCGCCTCGCCCCTGCCCGCTCCCCTTCTCGTGCGGGCCTGGGACGGGGGTTGGGCCGGTCTCGGGGGGTGGCCGGGCTCGGGCGGCAAGGTCATGGCGGGGGGTGGGGCCGACGTGGTGCACGCCCCGTCGTTCGCCGTGCCTCCCCGGCGCGAGGCGCCCGTCGCCGTCACCGTGCACGACCTGGCCTGGCGCCAGGTCCCCGAAGCCTTCCCGGCACGGGGCCGTCGGTGGCACGAGGCCGCTCTCGGTCGGGCCCTCGACCGGGCCTCGCTGTTCGTAGTCCCCTCCCGCGCCACGGCCGACGCCCTCGTCGCCGCGGGAGCGACGGTGGCCACCGTCGAGGTCGTCGACGAGGGTTCCGACCATCTCCCCCACCCCGACCACGTCGCCGCCGACGGCGTCCTCGCCGGCCTGGGCATCACCACGCCCTTCCTGCTGAGCGTGGGCACGCTGGAGCCCCGCAAGAACCTTCCCCGCCTGCTCGCCGCCTACCGGGCGGCCCGGCCCCGGCTCCCCGAACCATGGCCGCTGGTCGTGGTCGGGCCCCGGGGGTGGAGTGGCCGGTCCGCACCCGCCGCCGATGGCGACGGCGCCGTCGAGGGCGTGGTGGCGACCGGCTGGGTCGACGACGCCGTCCTGGCATCGCTGTACGGCCGGGCGCGGGTCGTGGCCTACGTGCCCCTCCTCGAGGGATTCGGGCTCCCGGCGCTCGAGGCCATGGCCGCAGGCACACCGGTGGTGGCCAGCCCCATGCCCAGCCTGGGTGGGGCCGCCCTCGAAGTGGATCCCTGCGACGTCGGCTCCATCGCCGACGGCCTGGTCGTCGCCGCGACCGACGATGCCGTCCGGGCGACGCTCGCCGGAGGCGGCCGGCAACGAGCCGCCGCACTCACGTGGGAGGCTGCGGCCCGGGCCCACGTCGAGCTCTGGCGGTCCCTGGGTGCCTGAGCGCCCTGGGCCGGAGGGTCATGGGCCGGAGGGTCCTGGGCCTGAGCGCCCCGGGCCGGAGCGCCCTGGGGCGGAGAAGCCGGTGCCGGAGCGCCCTGGGCCGGAGAAGGCCGTGCGTGTCTGCCTCGACGCCACCGCCGTCCCGGGTCGCCCGGCAGGGGCGGGGCGTTACGTGCTCGACCTGGCCGCCGCCCTGGGCCGGCGCGACGACGTGACCCTCACCGTGATCTGTCGCCGGGGCGACGAGGCCCGGTGGCGTTCGGTCTCGGGTGACACCCGCGCCCTGGGCAAGGCCCCCGTCCGGCGACCCCTGCGCCTGGTCTGGGAGCAGGCACGGCTACCGGCGATCCTGTCCCGACTGCCCGTCGACGTTCACCACGGCCCGCACTACACGATGCCCGAGCGGGCGTCGCTTCCCCGGGTCGTCACCGTGCACGACCTCACCCTCCTGGAGCACCCGTCGTGGCACGAGCCGGCCAAGGTGGCGTTCTTCCGCCGGGCCATACGCACGGCCGCCAGCCGGGCCGACGCCATCGTGGCCGTCAGTGCCAGCACGGCCGAGCGCCTCGAGGCCCTTCTCGCCCCGAGGGCGCCGGTGCACGTGATCCCCCACGGCGTCGACCACGCCCGCTTCCACCCGCTCGACCCCGACGACCGCGACGGCGCCGTGCTCGATCAGGCCGCCCTGCGGCGCATCGGTGCGGTGCCGCCGTACATCGCCTTCGTCGGGACGCTCGAGCCCCGCAAGGACGTCCCCAGCCTGATCCGGGCCTTCGATCGGTTGGCCGCCGGTCGTCGCGGCCTCAGCCTGGTCCTGGCCGGCGGCCGCGGGTGGGGCATCCGGGCCATCGAAGCGGCGGCGGCGGCGGCGGTGCACGGTCACCGGGTGCGGTTGGCGGGCTACATCTCCGAGGAGCAGAAGGCGGCTCTGCTTCGAGGCGCGGCTGCGGTCGCCTACCCGTCGCTCGAGGAGGGGTTCGGGCTCCCCGCCCTGGAAGCGCTGGCCTGCGGTGCTCCCCTGGTCACCACCAGTGACTCGGCCATGGCCGAAGTCACCGGCGACGCCGCCGTGCTGGTTGCCCCGGGCGCCACCGGTCCGCTGGCCGAGGCCCTGGAGGCGGCGGTGGCGGGGGGGCCTGACGTCGAGCGCAGGCGCGCCCTCGGCTTCGAGGTCGCGGCCGGGTACACCTGGGCCGCTTCAGCCCGGGCTCACGCCGAGGTCTACCGCTCGGTCACCTGACGCGTCGGCCTCGGCCGTGGTGGTGGTGGACGGTCGGCCCCGGCTGCCCCGGATCGAGCGCAGGATGGCCACGGTGGCCACGACCGAATCGCCACCGGCGACGGCTGCCAACCACGCCGCTCTCACGAAGACCGGGCCGTAGGGCGTGGGGTTGTCGCGCCAGAACGGCGGGTCACGCCGACGACCGGGTCGGAGCCGAGGGCGTTCACACCGACCTGGTACGGGTCGAGGCCCCGCTCGACGAGGCGGCCCAGGGCCACGTAGGCGTAGACGTCCTCGTCGCTCACCGAGGGCCCGATCACGAAGGGGGCGGACCACACCACAAAGACGGTGAGCACCAGCCAGGTCGGGAACCGGGGTTTGGCCCGGACCGCCCGCAGCAACCACACCCAGGCCAGACCGAGTACGACGAGGGCGCTGTAGTAGCCCCAGAAAGCAGTTCGATGAGGCAGGCGCGCCGAGCCGAGAACGGGGAAGGAGAACGACCACGGGGCGGGGAACCACAGGCCCCGATAGGTGGCCAGGCCGATGATCACGATGGCGGCGGCCAATCCGACGACGGCCGGTCCCACCGCCGCCGTCAGCGGGCGGGGGGCCTCAGTCGATCGCAGATTTCATCCCGAGCTTCGGCTCGGCTCGGCGCGACCGGCCATGTCGACACCTGGTCCGTCACCCTGCTCGGGGGGTCGCTCGGGCCCCCGCTGCGGTCGGCCCCACTGGGGTCGGCCCCACCCCCGGCGCACGGCGGCGGCGACGAGGGCCGTCGTCACGGCGACGACGAAGAGGGCGCTCACCGTCGGATGGTTGTTGACGTCGAGGGTGCCGGGGCCGAGGGGGGTCACGGTGAAGTTCAGGACGACCACAGCCACCTGCATCCCCACGGGCAGACCTCGGAGGGCGATGAACACGATCCCCCAGGTCAGGTACCAGACCCACACGACCGGCGTCGTCACCGCCAGGACCAACAGCGCCGCGCCCAGGGCCACGGGCAGCCCGAGTCGATCAGCTCGCATGACGCAGGCGGCAGCGGCGGTCAGGCCGATCACCAACCCGGCGGCACGGAAGCCGTCCACGGGATGGACGGTCCAGCCCAGGTGGAGAAGGCCGTTCATGACCAGGACACCGACCGAGTTGAAGGGCGACAGGGTCGTGGTGATCCTCTGGGGGACGTCGAGGTTGTGCAACCAACCAAGGCCGAGCCCGGTGGCCAGGCCCACGACGACCACGGTGGCTGCGGCCACGACCGTCGCCGCCGCCGAACCGACCAGCTGGCGGCGCAGGTCACCACGGGGGGCAGCCAACCAACCGAGCACCGCGGCGCCGACCATGGCGGGCGCCTTGACCGTCGAGGCCACGCCGCACAGGACGACCCCCGCGAGGACCAGGCCCCACCGGACGCGCTCGGGCGCAGCGTCGGGGGCGGGACCGGGTGCGTCATCGCGAGAGTTGTCGTCGGAACCGGCCACCGCGCCGGCTGCGCCCAGTCCGGCTGCACCCACCGCCGCGCCAGTCACGAGGGGAAGCAACATGACCGCCTCGTTGTGGACGCCCCCGACCAGATGCACCAGCACCAACGGGCTGCACAACACGGCGGCGACCACGACACTGGGAGAGCGCCCACAGCGACGGGCCAGCGCCGACAGCGGGAAGGCCAGCAGGGTCAGGCACACCAGTCCCGCCAGCCGAAGGAGCATCAACGTGGACCGGAACGACGTGCCACCCAACCTGGTGGCGGCATCTGCGACCCGCAGGTAGAGGGGGCCGTAGGGCTGGGGCGTCTCGTACCAGATGGGCGACGCAGCGCGGACGACCGGGGCGGCCGGGCCCAGGGCGATGATGCCCACCTCGTACGGGTCATAGCCCTTCTCCACCAGCCTTCCGGCGGCGGCGTAGGAGATGGCGTCGTCGCTGCCGATCGGCGGGCCCACGGCCAGCGGGGCCGCCCACAGGGCGAAAACGGCCACGACGACCAGGATTGGGCACCCGACCCGGGCGATCGCCCGGAGGAGCCACATCCACGCCACACCCAGCAACGCCGTGCCGCCGAAGTAGGCGGTGAAGGCGACCCACGGCCCCAGTCCCGCCGAGCCCAGTATCGGGGCGGCGAAGAACCACTTTCCCTGGCGGGAGGCGGGGAACCAACGACCGGGATAGGTGGAAGCACCCAGGATGAGAACGCTCGACGCCAGGCCCAGCAGCACCGGGGCCACCAGACGGCGCCAGGACGGCGGGGCGGGCGGGGACGGGGAGGGGACCGGCGCCACGTCGGCGGCGGGTACCCGCGCCTGATCCCCGGGACCGTCTGCGGGGCGGCCGAGCGACGAGACGGGGAACCGGGCGATGGCGCAGGATACGTCCCGCCCCTGACATGACCGGAACCGGCGCTGGCTAGTGTCGCCGCTTGTGCCGCCCGAGCCCGACAACGAGGTCACCCCTCGGCGATCCGAGCGGCTCCGGGAGATGGTCTCGCACTGGACGGCACTGAACGCGCCCGTTCAGGCCAATCTCGCCGGACCGTTCCTCATCGGGTTGTGGGTGGCGGTGATGACCGTGGCCCAGCTGTTCAGGCAACCGGGTGTCGCCTCCTGGAACACCGTCTGGCAGGAGGACGGCTCGATCTTCCTCAGCGATGCCATGTACCAGTCGTTCCCGAGAGCCCTGGTCCACAGCTACAACGCCTACCTGCACGTTGTCCCGAGAATCCTGGCCGCCGTCGCCGCCGTCCTCCCCCTCGAGCGCGCTGCGCTCGTCCTGGCGGTCAGCTCCGCCTTGGTGGTCGCATTGCTCTCCGTCTACGTCTACTTCGCCAGCGCCGCGCTGCTGCGGTCGGAATGGGCTCGCGTGCTCCTCGCGGTGATGTTCGTCCTGCTCCCGGCCACCGCCTACGAGACCACCGCCAACCTGGCCAACCTCCACTGGTACCTGTTGTTTGCCTGCTTCTGGGTCTTCCTGAACCGGCCGCAGTCCTGGGCGGGCGTCGCCCTGGCCACGACCGTCGCCGTCGCCGCCGTGCTCAGCGACCCCATGGCCGGGCTCTTCCTGCCCCTGGCTGTCCTGAAGATCTACAACCGGACCTCGCGCCGGGACCTCGTCGTCCCCGTCGCCTTCTTCGTGGCTCTTGGCATCCAGTTGGCCCTGGGCGCCCTGGCCAAGTCGCCGGCGCCCTACACGGCCAGCCACCTGGTCGATCTTCCCGGCATCTACGCCCTGCGGGTGGCGGGATCGTTCCTGGTCGGCGACCGCCAGCTCCGCTCGTTCTGGGGCCAGTTCCGCTGGTGGTTCGCCTACGCCAGCCTGGCCGTGGTGGCCGGGCTGGCGGTGTTCGCCACGGTGAAGGCCAGCGTCTCGACGCGCTTCTACCTCCTGGTCAGCATCGGGTACTCGTGCGCATTCCTGGCCATCCCGTTGATGCTGCGGGGCACCGAGCGGTTCCTCGACGGGCCCGGCTTCAACCTCAACGGCTCCCGGTACATGGTCGTGCCGCTGTGGTTCCTGATGCTGGCCGCACTCCTCGTGCTCGAACGACCAGTTGGGGCCGGGCGCGAAGCGAGTTGGCAGAAGGCGCAGTACGCGGTCGTGCTGTACCTGCTGGCCCTGGTGGTGGTGAACTTCTCCGATTTCTCGGTGCGGACGGCGGGCCCGGGTTGGCGCGAACAGCTCTCGGTCGCCCGGCAGGAGTGTGCCCGGGGCGAACGCTTCGATCCCGCGCCACCAGGGGTGGGGCCGGAGATCGTCTCGCGTCTCCGCGACTACCACCACGACGTCCTGATCCCCATCGCGCCCAACATCGAGCCCCACCCCTTCGTGGTCCCGGTCACCTGCGCGCGCCTGCGATAGCGGTCGAGGTCCGGCAGTGACCGAGCAGCCAGCCCGGACCGTCGCCGCATTCGACTTCGACGGCACCATCACCCGCAGCGACACCATGCTGGTGTTCCTGGGCCGCAGCCTCGGGTGGCGACCCCTCGCCGCCGCCCTCGTCGCCCAATCCCCTTCCATCACCCGGGCCGTCGTCGGAGGGGGGTCGCGCGACACGGCCAAGGAGGCCCTGTTCCGCCACCTCCTGGCCGGCCGGCCCTTGGCTCCCCTGGAACAGGCGGCCGAAGCGTTCGCCGACCACCTCCTCGCCGGCCGGCTGCGACAGGACACCCTGCAACGCATCAGCGCTCATCGCGCCGCCGGCCACGAGCTGGTGGTGGTGTCGGCGTCACCCGAGCTGTGGGTGGGCCCAGTGGCCCGCCGGCTCGGGTTCACGGCCACGCTCGCCACCAGGTTGGAGGTGGGGCCCGACGGATGCCTCACCGGCGGCCTGGTCGGGCGCAACTGCCGGGGACCGGAGAAGGTGCAACGACTGCGGGAATGGTTGGGCGACGACGAGGCGATCCTCCTCGCCTACGGCGACAGCGCCGGAGACAGCGAGATGCTGGCTTTCGCCGGCGAGGGTGGCCTCCGTCTGAACCGCGAACGGGGCCGCCGTCGGCGCTAGCGTGAGCCACGGAGAGAGCCACGTCGGACCTGCGACGGCGGCTCTCGACGACACCGAAGAAGAGAGCCTTGGCCACCGACGATCGAGAGTTGACCAGAACCGAGGTACCCGGTGAACGCCTCGATCGGGACCCAACGCCTGTCCCACACGTGCCGTTCGGCGCCCTGCTCAAGGCCCTGGTGCGGACGGCCCGCCCACGCCAATGGGTCAAGAACGTGCTGGTTTTCGCGGCGCCAGGTGCTGCCGGCGTGCTCACCCATGGCGACGTCATCGCCACGGCATCAGTCGCCTTCGCCCTGTTCTGCGTCGCCTCGGCGGGTGCCTACTTCCTGAACGACGCCGTCGACGTGGCCGCCGACCGGATGCACCCGACCAAGCGCGACCGGCCCATCGCCGCAGGAGCGGTCCCCATCAGGCTGGCCGTCACGCTGGGCGTGGTCATGCTCGTCGTCAGCGTGGCCGGTGCGTTCGCCCTCGCCGGGTGGCCCCTGGTCGTCGTGCTGGGCACGTACGTGGTCATGCAACCGCTGTACAGCCTGTGGCTCAAGAACCTGGTCGTCATCGACCTGGCCGCGGTGGCCTCGGGATTCCTCCTGCGGGCCATCGCCGGAGGTGTGGCCGTCGGCGTCCCCATCTCCAAGTGGTTCCTCATCGTGGCCGCCTTCGGCTCGCTCTTCATGGTCGCCGGCAAGCGCCAGGCCGAACATCTCGACCTGGGCGACGAGCGGGGCGAGCACCGGACGACGCTCAACGCCTACTCGGCCGACTACCTGCGCTACGTGCGATCGGTGGCGTCGTCTGTGGCCATCGCCGCCTACTGCCTGTGGGCGTTCGAGAAGGCCGACCTGGCCGCCTCTCCCGTGTGGTTCCAGCTGTCGATCGTGCCGTTCGTCCTTGCCGTCCTGCGCTACGCCCTGCTGCTCGACACGGGGGCGGGCGGAGCACCGGAGGAGATCGTCCTCCAGGACCGGGCCCTGCAGGTGCTCGGGCTCCTCTGGCTCGCGGCTTTCGCGGTCGGGGTCTATGCAGCCTGAGCCCGCGCTGCTGACGGGCTGGGGTCGCACCGCCGCGTCGCGTGCCGCCGTCGTCCACCCCGGTCGACGGGAGGAGCTCGCCGGACTGGTGGACGGTGACCCCGATCGCAGCGGCCGGGGGCTGATCGCGCGCGGCCTCGGCCGCAGCTACGGCGACTGCGCCCAGAACGCCGGTGGGCTGGTCGTCGACATGACCGGGGTGGCCGAGGTGCGCGACATCGACCTGGCCAACGGTGTCGTGACGGCCGACGCCGGCGTGAGCCTGGACACCCTGATGCGGGCCCTGCTCCCGCTGGGCTGGTTCGTCCCGGTCACACCCGGCACCCGCCACGTGACGGTGGGGGGCGCCATCGCCGCTGACATCCACGGGAAGAACCACCACGTCGACGGGAGCTTCTGCGCCCACGTGGGCGCGTTCACCCTGCAGACCCCGACAGGCATCCTCGACGTGACTCCCGAGGGCGATCCCGACCTCTTCTGGGCCACCGCCGGCGGGATGGGGCTCACCGGCATCGTATCCACGGCCACCGTCGCCCTGCGGCCCGTGGAGACGACGTCGATGAGCGTCGACACCGAGCGGGCCACCGACCTCGACGACGTCATGGCCCGCATGGACGAGGGTGACGACCGCTACCACTACTCGGTGGCGTGGATCGACTGCCTGGCCCGGGGCGGGGCCATGGGTCGATCGGTCCTCATGCGGGGTCGCCACGCCGCCGTCGACGAGCTCCCCGCCAAACAGCGCTCCTACCGCCTGGCGTTTGCTCCCAGAGCAGTGGCCCACGCTCCTGCCTGGGTACCCAGCGGGCTGTTGAACCGGTTGACGGTGCGGGCCTTCAACGAGGCGTACTTCGCCAAGGCGCCCGCCCTCGAGCGGGATCAGTTGGTCGACCTCCACTCGTTCTTCCATCCCCTCGACGGCGTGGTGGGATGGAACCGCCTGTACGGCCGCGGCGGCTTCCTCCAGTACCAGTTCGTGGTGCCCTTCGGCGCCGAGGAGGCCCTCCGCCGGGCCGTCACCAGGCTCAGCGCCGCCCGCTGCCCGTCGTTCCTGGCCGTGCTGAAGCGCTTCGGCCCGGCCAGCCCCGGCCCGCTGTCGTTCCCGATCCCGGGGTGGACCCTGGCCCTCGACATCCCCGCCGCCTCGCCCTCGCTGGGCGCCCTGCTCGACGGCCTCGACGAGCTCGTGGCCGAGGCCGGTGGGCGCGTCTACCTGGCCAAGGACTCGCGCTTGCGCCCCGAGATGCTGGCCGCCATGTACCCCCGCATCGAGCACTGGCGACGGGTCCGGGACAAGGTCGACCCCGAACGGGTGCTGCGGTCGGACCTGTCCCGCCGCCTCGGCCTCATCGACGACGAGCTGGCCCCGTGAACGAGGAGACCGCACCGTGAAAGACGCCCTGGGCTCGCCGCAGTCGGTGCTGGTACTGGGCGGGGGGTCCGACATCGGCCTGGCCACCGCCCGCGCCCTCGTCGCCCGCCGCACCCGTACCGTGATCCTCGCCGCCCGTCACCCTGACGACCTCGACGGGCCGGTCGCCGACCTGCGTGGGGCAGGGGCCGAGCGGGTGGAGGCGGTGCACTTCGACGCCGACGACCTCGCCTCCCACGAGGGGTTCGCCGACGACGTGTTCTCCCGCCACCCCGACATCGACCTGGTGCTGGTGGCCTTCGGCGTCCTCGGCGACCAGACCCATGACGAGAACCACCCCGATGCGGCCGTCGCCGTGCTGACCACCAACTTCGTGGGCGCGGCATCGATCGGCCTCCACGTGGCCCGCCACCTCCGCCTTCAGGGCCATGGGGCGTTGGTGGTGCTGTCGTCGGTGGCCGGCGAGCGGGCCCGCCGGTCCAACTTCGTCTACGGCTCGTCCAAGGCCGGCCTCGATGCCTTTTTCACCGGGCTCGGTGACAGCTTGGTCGGCACGGGCGTCACCGTGGTGGTCGTGCGACCAGGTTTCGTCGAGTCGAAGATGACCGCCGGGCTCGACCCGGCCCCGCTGTCGACCACCCCGGAGAAGGTGGCCGAGGTCATCGTCGCCGCCGTTGCGTCGGGAGCCGAGCAGGCCTGGGCCCCCCCACCGCTGCGCCTGGTGATGTCCGGCCTGCGCCATCTCCCCCGGTCGGTGTTCCGCCGGCTCCCGTTGTAGCCAAGGTGTCCCACCCGACGTCCCACCCGACGTCGTCGCACCGCGACGAGGCCAGGACCCGCAGGTTCCTGGCCGCCGGCCTCTTGCTGTTCGTCTTCGTGGCCACCCGCGTGGGCGGGGGCTGGTTGGCCGACCACCCCGAGCACTACCGCGGGGGCCTCACCGCCACGGTCACCTACGACCCGACGCTGTACGAGAACTGGGCTACCCAGGTTCACCGGGAAGGCCGCACCGCCTACGGCGACGTGAAGATCGAGTACCCGCCCGGCTCCCTGCCGTTCATGATCCTCCCCATGGTGAAGGCGGCCGGCCATGCCTACCTGCCCCGCTTCATCGCCCTCATGCTGGCCGTCGACGTGGTGGGGATGGCCGGCCTGGTGGTCATCGCCCGGCGGGCGAGATCGTGGTGGGGGCCGTGGGCGTGGGCGCTCCTCATCCCGATGCTGGGGCCCATCGCCTACACACGACTCGACCTGGTGCCGGCGGTGGCCATCATCTGGGCCCTCGAGCGGGCCCAGGCCCGGGGGTGGTTCGGCGCCGGCGCCTGGCTGGGCTTCGGAGCCGTGGCCAAGATCTACCCCGGCCTGCTCGTGCCCCTCCTTCTCGCCGCTCGGTGGGGGTGGCGCTGGCGGATCCTGGTGGGGGCCGTCGCGGTGGCCGCGGTCTGCCTGCTCCCGGTGGCGGGCTCGTTGCCCGGTCTCTGGGACAGCGTCGTCGGTTACCACACCCAGCGGGGACTGCAGATCGAGAGCACCTGGGGCATCGCCCTGCTGGCCACTGGCCACCTGGGTCATGCCGTGCACGCGGTGCTCGACCACGGCTCGTGGAACACCGCGGGGGCGGGCGAACCGGCGCTCAAGTCGCTCTCGGTCGTGGCGTCGCTCGGGGCACTGGCCTCGGGCATCTGGTTGGCGGCCAAGCGGGTCGACCACCACTCGATGGCCGGCTTGGCCGTGGTCATGTTCGGCACCCTCGCCCTCGTCCTCGGGGTCGGCACCGTCTTCTCGCCGCAGTTCATGATCCTGTTGTCGGCCCTGGGCGCGGTGTCGGCCAGCGTCGCCGGGCGAGCAGTCCGAACCCCCCTGGTGCTCCTGGGCGCGGCCAATGTGTTGTCCCAGGTCGTCTATCCCTTCCACTACGACGGCCTGCTGGCCAACCACGCGCTGCCCGTCGCCGCCGTCGCCCTGCGCAACGCTCTGGTGCTGACCATCGCGCTGACCGTTATCGCCAACCTCTGGCGTGGTCGGTTCAGCGGTACCGACGCACCCGACGCACCCGACGCACCCGACGAGCGAACCCCCGTCACGGCCACCGCGACCTGAGACCTGGCTAGGGCTTCGAGGCTTTCGGGGGCCGTCGGGTCACCCGGTCGCGTATTCCCCACCAAGTCACCAGGACGAGGGCCTCGACCATGACCCGCATGGACATCTTCGACACCCCACGCTCGCGGTCGACGAACTCGATGGGCCGCTCGACGATGCGCCCGCCGAGCTGGGCCACCCGGTAGACCATCTCGATCTGGAACCCGTAGCCGTTGGCACGGACTCCGTCGAGATCGAGTCGGGAGACGACCTCGCCGCGGTAGGCGCGAAAGCCCGAGGTTGCATCCGCCACCTCGATACCGAGCATGGCCGACGCGTAACGGTTGCCGTTGCGCGAAAGCGACCGTCGGTGCCATGTCCAATTGGGGATGGACCCTCCCGGCACGTAGCGCGAGCCGACGACCAGGTCGGCACCCTCGTCGATCGCCGCCAGCAGCGACGGCAGTGCCGCCGGGTCGTGCGACAGGTCGCTGTCCATCTCCACCAATACGTCGTAGCCACGGATCAGGCCCTCGTTGAACCCGGCCCGGTAGGCGCTGCCCAGACCGTCCTTGGTGGCACGGGTCAGCACATCGATCCCGTCCAGCTCCTGACCGAGTGTTTTGGCCAGCTCGGCGGTGCCATCGGGACTGGAGTCGTCGACCACCAACACGTCGGCCTCCGGCACCGCCGCCCGCAGGCGCCGCAGCATGCTGGCGATGTTCTCGGCCTCGTTGTAGGTCGGCAGCACGACCAGTGTCCGCATCGGCGGGGAGCCTAGATGCTCGTGCCGGTCTGCCACGGAGGACCGGCGCCCGTCTCAGCGGGGGCGGGCCGCCTTGTCGAGGATGGTGTCGCGGGCATCGATGACCACGCTGTGGGCCGAGTGCACCAGATTGCGAGTGGCGTCCGGGAGCCGGCCCTCGATCCGCTCGAGAACGGGGTTGAGGGCCTCGTCGGCAGCCGAGGCCAGGTGTTGAAGCCGCTGGGCGGCCTCGCGGACCTGGGGCTCGACCTGTCTGGTCACGTCACGCCGCCGCACCTGGAGGCGCTGCACCCCGAGCACCCCGAGCCCGACGGCGGCGTAGGCCGCATCTTTCAGTTCCTTCAGGCGGTCACCCGCACCGGCGGTGGCGCCGGTGCCGGCACCGGCGCCTCGTGTGTCGTCGTTCACCCCTCCAGCAAACCACGAATCGGGGGGGTCTGCCTCCTGCGGGCCCGGCGTGGCTAGCCTTCGACCGAGAATGGATTTTCAGCCCTCCACACCGCCTGTTGTCGCGGTGGTCGTGGCATTGGAGCAGGGCGAGTGGTTCGAGGAGGTCCTGGCTGCCCTTGGTGCCCAGGACTACCCGAACCAGTCGGTGCTCGTGATCGACGGCGGCGCCACGGGCGTGCCCACCGCTTCGGTGCCCACCACTCCGGCCGCCGCTCCGGTACGCGGCGACCCGGCGTCGCGCGTTGCGTCCGTGCTCCCCGACGCCTACATGCGCCGGCCGCCTGGCCCGCCGGGCTACGCCGCCCTGGCCAACGACTGCCTGACCACTGTCCAAGGTGCGGCCTTCCTCGTGTTCTGCCACGACGACGTCGCCCTGGCCCCCGACGCCATCCGGCTCCTGGTCGAGGAAGCCTTGCGGTCCAACGCGGGCATCGTCGGTCCCAAGCTGGTCGACTGGGACGACCCTGCCCGCCTCCTCGCCGTGGGGCTGAACGTCGACAAGACGGCGGCCACCCGCTCGCTCGTCGACCGTGGGGAGCTCGACCAGGAGCAGCACGACTCCGTCCGGGACGTGTTCGCCGTCCCCAGTGCCGCCATGTTGGTGCGCTGCGACCTGTTCTTCGCCCTGGGCGGGTTCGACGCGTCCATGGACGACCACGGGGCCGACGTCGACCTCTGCTGGCGGGCGCAGGTGGCCGGCGCCCGGGTCATCGTGGCCCCGGCTGCGGTCGCACGGCACTTCGAAGGCGGGTCCGAGGCGCCCGGCGACCAACCCAGCCACATCCGCTTCCTGGCCCGCAACCACCTGCGCACCATGATGAAGAACTACTCGTTCTTCCACCTCGTCCGGGTGCTGCCCCAGGCCGCCGTGGTGACGGTGATCGAGGCCGTCATCGCCGTGTTCAACCGGCGTTGGGCCGAAGCCCGGGCCCTTCTCGCCGCCTGGCCGTGGAATCTGCGCCACCTCGGCCCTCTGCGTGCCGAACGGCGGGCCGTCAAGGCCACCCGCTCGGTCCCCGACAGCGAGGTCCGCCGTCTCCAGGTTCGCAGCAGCGTGCGCATGAGCGCCTACCTGCGTCGCCGGCTCGACCCCGAGGAACGGGCCCGGGCCCTCGTCGCCGCCGGGCACGAGCTGGTCGGCCGGGTGGGCGACGGGCCTTCCCAGGCCGCCACCGTGCTGCTCGTCCTCGTGGTCCTGGCCATGCTCGTCGGCTCCCGCTTCCTGCTGAGCGGCGGCCTCCCCGCCGTCGGACAGCTGGCGCCGCTCCCCGGCGTCTCCAACCTCACGAGCCAGTACGTGCACGGCTGGCGCACCACCGGGTTGGGAGCGGGGGCGGCCGCGCCACCGGCGTTCGGCGTGCTTGGGGTGGGGGGGGTGATCCTGTTCGGCCATGTGGCCCTGCTCCAGAAGATCCTGATCCTGGCCACCTGGCCGGTCGCCGCCGTCGGCGCCTGGCGGCTCGGCCAGGCCCTGCGTTCGAGCCTGGGCCGCCTCGTCCTGGTGGTCGTCTACCTGGCCGTGCCCCTGTCCTACGACTCGCTCGCCCGCGGCCACTGGGACGGTCTCATCGCCTATGCCGCAGCACCGTTCCTCCTTCGGCGCCTGGCCCACCTCGCCGACCTGGCCCCCTTCGCCACCGAGGGGGCCGACGATCCTGCTCGCCGGCGCGTCGAGATCCTCGGTTTCACCCTGGCCCTGGCCGCCCTCGGTGCCTTCGTGCCCAGCATCGGGTTGGCCGTGCTGGCTATCGCCTTCGGCCTGCTCCTGGGCTCGATCGTGGTCGGCCGCGGCGACGCCGGCGCCGCCGCGCGCGGCCTGGCCGCCGTCGCCGTCGCCCTGGTCGGTGCCATCTTCATGCTCCTGCCCTGGTCCATCGACCAGCTGGGCGGTGGCTGGGGTTCTCTCGTCGGCGCCGCCCCGCCCGCCTCGCGTGGGTTCGGCCTGGGAGCGCTCCTGCGCTTCCAGGTCGGGCCCATCGGCGCCGGTCCTCTCGGCTGGACCTTCCTGGTGGCCGCCGCCCTGCCCCTGGTCATGGCCCAGGGGTGGCGCCTGGCCTGGGCGGTTCGGTGCTGGGCCGTGGCCCTGGTGTGTGTCGGGGTGGCCTGGGCCGGCGGTCGGGGCTGGCTCCCGATCCACCCCGAGTCCCCCGACGTGCTCCTGGCCCCTGCCGCCGCCGCCCTGGCCGCGGCCGCCGCCCTCGGTGCCGCCGCCTTCGAGCTCGACCTGTCCGGGTACCGGTTCGGCTGGCGCCAAGTGGCGTCGGCTGCCGTCGGGCTGGCCGTCGTGGTGGGCACCGTGCCCATCCTGGCCGGGGCCCGTGACGGGCGGTGGGGACTCCCGGCCATCCCTCTCAGCCGGTCGTTGGCCTACACCGCTCAGAAACCGGCCGAAGGCTCGTTCCGGATGCTCTGGCTGGGCGATCCCGAGGTCTTGCCCCTGGGAAGCTGGGGCATGGGCGGCGGACTGGCCTACGCCACCTCCCGCGATGGCACGCCGGTCGGTACCGACAACCTGCCCGGGCCCGCCTCCGATGCCACCGCCACCATCGTCACCGCCATCGGACAGGCCGAGCGGGGCGACACGTCGCGCCTCGGCCGCCTGCTGGCCCCCATGGCCGTCCGTTACCTGGTCCTGCCCAAACAGCTGGCCGCCGGTGACGTCTCAGGTCCACAGCGTCCCCCACCCGCGGCTCTCACCCGGGGCCTGGCCTCGCAGCTCGACCTGCGGCTCCTGCCGTCGGATCCGGCGGCGATCGTGTACGAGAACACCGCCTGGGGGCCCGGCCGCGAGATCGCCCCCGCCACCAAGCTGCCCCCCGATGTGCCCACCAAGCTCGATTCGGGCGCCGACCTGTCCGGCGGGACGCCGGTGCTGCCCGGGCGAGGGCCGGTCCAGTTCGCCGGGGACCTGGCACCGCCCGGCGGCCCGGGCGCCCCTGGCGGAGGAGGGATCGGCCAGGTGCTGGTGTCCGAAGCGCCGGCTTCGGGATGGGAGCTGTCGGTGGGGGGCCGCCAGTCACCGCGCAAGCCCGCGTTCGGGGTCGCCAACTCCTACCAGGTCACCGGGACCGGGCACGGGGTCCTGCACTACCGCACGCCGCTGTTCCGCTACGCCCTGCTGGTTCTCGGCATCGCCCTCTGGGTCGGGGCCGTGCAGGCCCTGACCCGCCTCCGCCGCCGCCTCGTCCCCCTCACCCCCCGGCCGCCGGGCCCTGGGACTGCCTCAGGGGCTGCGCCCGGGCCGGCGGGCCCTGGGACTGGTGACCTGTCATGAACCCCGCTCGACGGTTACCGGCGTTGGCCCTCATCGCCCTGCTCCTCCTGGCCGGGGGCCTGGTCGATCGCAGGAGCCGGTCGGCCGGTGGCGGCAGCGCTCTGCCTCCTGTCCCAATGGCCGCGGCGGCCAAGGCTGCGTCGTCGGCGTGGTACTGCACGGGAGCCACCGCCACCAAAGACGGCGGGGCCGACGGCACCGTGGTCGTGGCCAATGCCTCGACGCGCCCCCTGAGCGGCATGGTCACCGTGTTCCCCTACCAGGCCCTGCCCACGTCGGTGCCCATCCAGGTGGCCCCGGCTGCTCGTCAGACGGTCCGCCTGGCCGACGTGGCACCGGCCCTGTTCGCCTCCGCCCTGGTCGAGCTGGACGGCGGTGACGCGGTGGTCGAGCTGTCCGACAGCGGGCCCTTCGGCGACACCGTCGCCCCCTGCGCATCGACGGCCTCGCCCCAGTGGTACTTCGCCGACGGGGTCACCACCAAAGATGCCACCGAGACCCTCTTTCTCTTCAACCCCTTCCCCGACGACGCCGTGGTCGACCTCGTCTTCGGCACCGAGGACGGCCGGGTCACGCCCCAGGCCCTCACCGGCCTGGCCGTCCAGGGCGGGTCGACAGCGGTCGTGGCCGTGGGCGACTACGCCCAGCGGCGCGAGCAGGTGACGGCCACCATCACTACCCGGGCCGGCCGACTGGTGGTCTCCCGGCTCCAGACCTTCGACGGCACCGCCGGGCGCAAGGGCATCTCGGTGGCCCTCGGGTCGGCGTCGGCCGGCACCCTCTGGTACCTCCCCGACGGCATCGTGGCCGATGGCATCACCGAGCGCTACCAGGTGTACAACCCGTCCAAGAAGGAGGCCCGGGTCGAGGTGGCCCTGGCCCTCGAGCAAGGCCAGGCCGAGCCCTTCGTCCTCACCGTCCCGGCCGAGAG
The DNA here is from genome assembly GCA_051001215.1 of Acidimicrobiales bacterium. Classification (GTDB taxonomy): domain Bacteria; phylum Actinomycetota; class Acidimicrobiia; order Acidimicrobiales; family AC-14; genus DATAQC01. The sequence continues at coordinate 1,127 of JBPCNP010000151.1, read as the reverse complement.
CAGGGTGACGGTGGCGGCCAACGACGAGGCCCGCATCCCTAAAGGCGTCCCCCATGCCGCCACCGTCCGGTCCCTCAACGGGGTCGGCGTGGTCGTCGAGCGCACCATCGACGCCTCGGTCGCAGGCAAGCGCAGCGGCGTGGCCCGCACGCCCGCTGCCCAGCTGGCCGCCCGCCGCTGGGTGCTCGCCGCCGGCGAGTCCGACGACATCGTCGAGGAGCTCGTGGTCGTGCAGAACCCCGGCCCGTCGACCGCCCACGTGTCGTTGACCGTCCTCGACAACGGCACCAAGGTGACCAACGATGCCCTGACCAACCTCGAGGTCGCCCCCGGCGGACGCCGGGCCGTCCGCCTCGGCGATACCGTCACCCTGGCGGGCACGCCCGTGCTCGTGAGCGCCGACCAGCCGGTGGTCGTCGAGCGCCTCCTCGACCGCCTGAAGGGCATGGGCACCAGCATGACCATCGGCATCCCACTCCGGGACTGAGCCGAGCCCATGGAACGGTTCCTGCTGGCCGCCGCGGTGGTGGCCGTCGCCGCCGTCATCGCGGTGTTGGCGGAGCGGCGACGGCCCGAAGCCCCCACCCAACCTACGTGGGCCGTCCCCACCCAGCTCGACCGCCAGGACTTCGGTCGGCCCGACGCTCCCTGGCTGGTGGCCTTGTTCACGTCGGCCACCTGCGACTCGTGCATGCAGGTCGTGGAGAAGGCCCGGGCCCTCGACAGCGGGGCGGTGGCGGTCGAGGAGGTGGAGATCAAAGCCCATCCCGACCTTCACAAGCGCTACCACGTGGAGGCAGTACCCACGATCGTGGTGGCCGACGGCGAGGGCGTGGTTCGGGCCTCGTTCGTGGGGCCCCCGAGCGCCACCGACCTGTGGGCCGCGGTGGCCGAGGCCCGCCAGCCCGGCTCCAGCCCCGAGCCCGAGCTGGGGAAGTAGTGCGGACGCCTTCTCGGGCGGAACGCGCCGGTAGCCAGCGCGTCTCGCGCCCCGGAACGACTCAGGAGGACAGGATGGGCGCCAGCTGCAGCGAGCGGCAGCAGTAGAAGCGGCCGTTGCGGGTGGGCCGGTTCCAGGTGTCGAACACCGCCCAGAGCCCACCCTTGCCGTCCTGGAAGGTCTCGAG
>JBPCNP010000150.1:0-5648 GCA_051001215.1 Acidimicrobiales bacterium | reverse complement strand
TAAGTCTTGGGGGTGTGAGGAAACCCTGCTTTTGTTGGACCCCTCCCCCGTCCCCTGCCTCCGCCCCCCCCCCCCCGCCACTCTCTCCCCGAGCAGCCCGCCCGGACGCAGAACCAGCACAACGATGAGCACGATGAACGCCCAGACGTCCTTCCACGACGACCCGTGGGGGACGTACTGGGTGGCCAGGGCTTCGACGATGCCCAACAGGAAGCCGCCCACGACCGCTCCGGCGATGTTGCCGATGCCTCCGAGCACGGCCGCCGTGAAGGCCTTGAGGCCGACCAAGAAGCCGATGCGGAAGTCGATCTGGCCGAAGCGCATACCCTGCATGACGCCGGCCACGCCAGCCAGAGCCGCTCCGATCACGAACGTCAACACGATCACCCGGTCGATGTCGATGCCCATGAGCCGGGCCGTCTCCGGGTCCTGAGATGTGGCCCGCATGGCTTTGCCCATCCTCGTCGCCTTGACGAACAGTTGCAGGCCCACCATCAGCGCGATCGCAGTGACGACCACGAAGATCGACACCCATGCCACCGTGACCCCACCGAGGTCGAGCGTGCCCGTCGAAATGAGGCTGGGGAAGGGCTGCTGGCGCTTGCCGCCCGGGTAGAACAGCCGGACGACCTCCTGGAGGAAGATCGAGACTCCGATGGCGGTGATGAGTGGGGCGAGGCGGGGTGCGTTGCGCAGGGGGCGATAGGCCAGGCGCTCCATCAGCACGGCGGCGGTGACCGACACGGCGATGGCCACCACGAGCACGGCCGGAAGCGCCACCCAGGGCGTCGACGCCAGCGAGTCCGGTAGCCAGTAACGGAACACGGTGAGGCCGCCGAAGGCGCCGACCATGACGATCTCGCCGTGGGCAAAGTTGATCAGCTGAATGATGCCGTAGACCATCGTGTAGCCCAGGGCGATCAGGGCGTAGGTGGCGCCCAGGACGGTGCCGTTCACGAGTTGTTGGGCGAGCTGCCTCACCGGGTGATCAGCCCTTGAATTCCCCCGTCTTGATCGGTTTGAAGTCGCCGCCCTCAACTTTGTACATGGTGAGAGTCTTCGTCACGGTGTCCCCGAAGTTGTCGAAGGCGACGGTGCCACTGGCCCCGGTGAAGTTGGCCTGCTGCACTGCGTTGATCTCCGCCTTGCGGATGGTGTCGTTGACCCTGGTCGCCGATCCGAGGCTCGCAGGCAGGGCGTTGAGGATGGCGTTGGCCGCATCATAGGCCAGGGCTCCGTAGGCGGAGAAGGGGTCCGGGTAGCCCGCCGCCTTGTAGTCGGCGATGAACGACTTGGCCGACTCGACCTGCTCGGGCGGGGCCCCGACCGAGGTTCCGAAGTCATTCTCGGCTGCCGGGCCCGCAGTCTTGCCGTACGTGGGGTCGACGATGCCGTCGCCCCCCATCAGCGGTGCCTTGATCCCCTGGGGCCCGTGGGCCTGGTTGGAGATGAGGCTGGCCTCGGGGTACTCGCCGCCGTAGAAGATCATGTCCGGGTTCAGGGGCTTGATCTTGGAGAGCACGGCCGAAAAGTCCTTGTCGCCCGGGTTGATGGTCTCCGTGGTGGCCACCTTGCCACCGTCTTTTTCGAACTGGGCCTTGAACGAGTCGGCCAGCCCCTGGCCGTAGGCCTTCTTGTCGTGGATGACCACCACGGTCTTGGCTGACAGGTCTTTGAAGGCGTAGTCGGCCGCGAAGCCACCCTGGAGGGAGTCGAGGGTGGCCACCCGGAAGTAGTTCTTGTGGGGACGCACCGGGCTGGTTTTGAAGTTCTCCCCTCGGGTCAGGGTGTCGTTGGTGTTGGAGGGTGAGATCTCGACGATGTCGGTCTTGTCGAGGATGGGGGCCACCTGGAGGGCCACGCTGGAGTTGTAGGTGCCCACGACGCCGATGACGGCCGGGTCGGAACTCAGCTTGCTGGCCGCCTGGGCGCCCACGTCCGGCTTTCCCGCGTCGTCCTCGGCGGCCAACTCGATCTTCCAGCCCGGCACCTTGTTCTTGGCATTGGCCTGTTTGACCGCCAGGTCCACCGAGTTCCGAATCCCCGTGCCGACAGCGGTGAGGTCCCCGGAAAGGGGAGCGATGACGCCGATCTTGACGATCTTCGACGGCGCCTGGCCGGCACCGCTCTCTGATTTACTGCCGCCACATGCTGCGGCCAGCAGCGGTACGACCATCATCGCCGGCACCATCCACCGCCCGCGACCCGCCGTCCGCTCTCGCACCAACCACATGCCGTCTCCTTCCCCTGGGGCGGCAACTCTGCCACGGCTGTGATCATCGGGCAACGAACCAGGGCGAGTCGCCCAATCCCAGGTGGTGCCCTTCTACCGGCCCTGTCAGGTGTTGATGCGCCCGATGAAGGTGCCCCAGTCGGCGAGGAAGGTACGGGGGGTGTCGGGGATGTCCTCGCCGGCGAACCACAGGTTTCCGGCCTTGTCGGTGACGGCGTAGGAGTAGTCACCCCATCGGCAGGGAGGACCGAAACCTTCGCCCTTGTAGCAGGTGAAGCCGTCCTCGGGCTTCACACCGGGCCGGGCCGTGTAGACGGGGCCCGAGGTGCCGCCGGCACCGAACCCGATGTAGCCGACACTCGGGAAGAAGTCGGGGCCGGTGAAGCTCGAGGCGATCACGCCCTGGCCGGCCGGGTTCACCGTGACCGCCGGGTACATGAGGCTGGTGCCGTTGGGGGCGGCGACGTAGCCCTGGTTGGCCACGACCGCGTCGACATGGCCGCTGGAAAACGAAGGCTTCACGACGAACCAGGCCACCCCGGTGCGGTTCACGGAGCCGGACGGGCCCACGCCGGTGGTGAGGACGGCGAAGAGCTTGCCGTTCACGTAGGTCGGCGCCTGCATGCGATCGTCGTCGGCGTTGATGGTGGGCAGCGGTTCGTTGAGCGCCTGGCCCAACGGCCTGGGTCCCGCCTTCTGGCGGACAGGGGTCCCCGCCGGCGGCCCGCCCGCATACGGCTCGGTGTCGAGGACCTTGGCCGTGAGTTTGAGGTTCGCACTCGCGGCGTCGAGCGAGTCGGTGTTCGACAGTGCCCACACGGCGATGCGATGGTCGCTCTTGTTGACGTTCACGTCGAACGAGCTGGCGAAGTACTCGATGTTGCGGGCGTAGTCACCCCCGGGCGGCGTGCTGGCCGGCTGCACCGAGGCGATCCGAGCGGGGATGCCGTCGACAGGCGGGAAGGTCATGCCGAGGTTGCCCGCCGCCAGGTGCACGAACGGCGGAGGAGCCGAGAAGGGCGCCAAGGCGGCGTCGGCCAGGGCTCGCTTGGACAGCGCGTAGATCTGGGCCCCGTTGAAGGCGGCGCCGAACGGGTGCAGTGAGTACTCGTTCGTGCTGAGGTAGATCCCGTTGGCGTCGGCGCCGAGCAGGGGTTGGTCACCGAAGCATGGGCAGTCCGGGTGTCTCGGCGTACCGTTGGTCCCGTCGTCGGTGGCGTCGATGGCGAACAGCCCCCACGCGCCGGTGGGGTCGTCGGACTGGCTCACAGCCAGGTAGGTGGCGGCGCGGTTGGCGATGTCACCCGTGAACGGGTCCCGGTCGATCTCGAGCACGCTGAGGTAGAAGCGCTTGGTCTGGGCGTCGAAGTAGCAGCGGGGATCGCTGAGGAAGGGCCCGAAGGTGGGCGGGTTGTGCTCGCGGTTGACCGCCGGGGCCAGGCCGAAGAAGTCGGCCAGCGCGGTGACCGGCACCTCCACCACGAAGCCGTTGGCGGAGTACACGGCCAGGGCGACGTTGGCCGCCTCGATCACATGGCCACTGCCCACGCACAGGCCCTGGTCCGGCGGTTCCAGGCTCTGCTGATTGCCGTTGCTCGCGAGTCGCTGGTCGAGGTGCGAGATGGCGTCGACGCCCGTCTCACCGGGATGGGCGTTGCTGATGGGCGTGGTCGGGGGGTTGGGCACCACCCCGGAGCTGCCGCCGCTGGCCGACTTGCGGATCTCGACGCCGGAGCTGAGCTCACCGGGCCCCATGGGGCCGGCAGGGGCGGCACGGTGAGCGGCGGCGGCTTGGCGAAGATTGGTGACCCCGACGGCCCGGACCCGACCCGGTGCCTGGACCGGTGCGGCCACGGTGGGCGCCGCCTCGGCGGCCAGGGCCCTGGGCATGGCCGAGGCGCCGACCATGGCGACGATGGTCGCGGCCTGGACGATCAGGTGCCGACGAAGACTGGCGCCCATGGGACCCTCCCCTCCCTGGTGCCTCCGATAGCGGCACCACCCGCCGGCATCGTACAGCCGTATCCCCTGTGGCGTTGCGTGTCGTACCCGGCCGGGCCGAGGGATTCTCCCAGCCGGTCCCGGGTCAGCGGCATGGGCGGGCCGGCGCAGGTCGCGCCGCCCTCGTAGCGGGAAACCGCACCGTTTCCGCCAGGGTCACGAGACGCAGGCCTGCGGCCCGCAGGCGGGCACGAACACGCCCATGGAGGACGAGGAGAACTGTGGTACAACGACGCAGGGTCGGGCGCGACTCCAAAGGAGGTCGAGCGTGCCAGCGAAGGTCCATGTTCAGTTGGGATCGACCTCCTCATCCGATCCAGGGGCGCGCCATGACTGCTGTTGATGTCCCCGTCGACCAGGAGTTGGCCGCCCCGACCAGGAAGACGGCCAAGACCGACGCCGCGGCCCGAGACAAGTTCCTCGAGGATCTGAGCCGGGCTCTCGTCGCGGCCGAGGCGGGTGAGGAGGGTGTTCGTCTGTCGACCCGGCGGGGCGGCGGTGACGCCGAGGTGGCGCGCCGTTTCAACGCTCTTGCGCGGCGCCAGGCCCAGCTCAGCCGCGAGCTGGCGCGGGTGGCCCGGATGGCGGGCCGAGACGGACGGCTGACCGAACGGGTCGAGCTGGACGGTGCCGGCGGCCTGTGGGCGGCGGCGGCGGGGTCGGTCAACGGCCTCATCGACGACCTGGTGCGGCCGACCAACGAGGTGGCGCGTGTGATCTCGGCCGTGGCCGACGGGGACCTCTCCCAGAAGATGGCCCTGCGCATGGACGACCACCCCGTGAAGGGCGAGTTCCAGCGCATCGGGCGGGTCGTCAACTCGATGGTCGATCAGCTCCGCTCCTTCGCCGACGAGGTCACCCGCGTGTCCCGGGAGGTCGGAACCGATGGCCGCCTGGGCGGTCAGGCCGACGTGCACGGTGCGTCGGGCACGTGGAAAGACCTCACCGACTCGGTGAACGTGATGGCTTCGAACCTCACCGACCAGGTGCGCAACATCGCCCTGGTGACGACCGCAGTGGCCAACGGGGACCTGTCCCAGAAGATCACGGTGGACGCCCGGGGCGAGGTGGCCCAGCTCAAACAAACGGTGAACACCATGGTCGACCAGTTGCGGTCGTTCGCCGACCAGGTCACCCGCGTGGCCCGCGAGGTCGGCACCGACGGCTACCTGGGCGGTCAGGCCGACGTGCACGGTGCGTCGGGCACGTGGAAAGACCTCACCGACTCGGTGAACGTGATGGCCTCGAACCTCACCGACCAGGTGCGGTCGATCGCCCAGGTCGCCACCGCGGTGGCCCGGGGCGACCTGTCCCAGAAGATCACCGTCGAGGCCAAGGGCGAGGTCGCCATCCTGGCCGAGACCATCAACTCCATGACTGACACCCTCGGCGCCTTCGCCGACGAGGTCACCCG
>JBPCNP010000149.1:0-10728 GCA_051001215.1 Acidimicrobiales bacterium | reverse complement strand
GGCCTTCGTGGCCTGGGCCTTCGTGGCCTGGGCCTTCGTGGCCTGGGCCTTCGTGGCCTGGGCCTTCGTGGCCTGGGCCTTCGTGGCCTGGGCCTTCGTGGCCTGGGCCTTCGTGGCCGCAGCCCTTTTGGCCGGGGCCCGCCCCCCGGTCTCGGCCGCAGCCTCGGCCCCGCCGGCGTCGACAACGCCGGCCGCCCGCTTGGCGGTACGACGCGTGGGGACCGCCACGGTGCCGTCGACCGCAACGGGAGCGTCGGAGCCCCCGCCGCTGTCGGGGACGGTGGACGGGCCCGCGGCCGTGGTCGGCGCCGCCCGCTTCCTCGTCCGTGGAGCACGCAGCGGTGCCTTCTCGGTCGTCTCCGCCAGCAGGGTGCCGGCGTCGACGGGGGGCAACGTCTCGGCCTGGCCGGGCGCGACGTTCTTGGCCGGACGCCGGCTACGAGGGGCAGCCGGGGCGACGGCCGCCGCTTCGGCGTCGGCGGCCTTCTTGGTGGATCGGCGGGCACGGGGGCCGGGGCCGCCCTCGACGGGTGGCGTGGCCGCTGCTGCTGCCGAACCTGCGACAGCTCGACGTCGCGGACGGGCGGCCTCAGGTTCGGACCGGCCATCCGCGCCCTCGGCCGCGGCGGGCTCGGCCGCGGCGGGCTCGGCCCCGGCAGGCTCGGTCACGGCGGCGGCGGCGGGGCGGCGGCGGCGGGGCGACCTCCCGGGCGAGGCGGCGGCCGGCTCAGCCTCCGACTCGACCGGCGCGATTGGCTCCATGCTGTCGATCGATGCGGCGTCGATCGGAGTGGCCTCGGGCTGGTCGGCCCCCGGAGGGCCTTCGGGTGCGCCCTCGGCGTCGGCCCGGGCTCGGGCGGGAGCGGCGATGGGCGACCTCCGCCCTCGCGGCGGAGGGGGGATGCCGGCCACCGACCTCTGCGGCATCGAACGCCGGGCGACACGCGAGCGGATGTCGGCTTCGACGGTCTCGTCGGTCGGGGCGCCCGCCACGTGTGCGACCTCGGGCAGGGCCAACTCGATGCCCCGCCGGGGCGGGTCGAGGGCCTGCACCACGAAGGTGCGGACCTCGCCCGACTTGAGCACCGCTTTGGCCGTGCGGGGCGGCGGGTCGCCAAGCCCCACGACGGGCACGTAGCACCGGGCGCCGTCGGCCTCGACGAAGGCGCCGTGGGAGGTGAAGCTGACGACCGTGCCCTCGACCTCGGTGCCGAGAGGATGCCCGGCGATGAAGGTGACGAAGGGAAGGGGCTCGTTGACCGCCTCGTGCGACGTGACGGGAGCCGATTCGGCCGAGCGTCCGCCTCGGCGACGGGGCCGCCTGTCGTTGGAGGCCCGGGGAAGATCGATGGCTTCGGCCGTGGCCTGGGCGATGGCCTTGACGACCGGCGCGCTCCGGGGGCCCTTGGTGGCCCGTTGGGCATCGCGCACGGCCATGCGGCTCTTGGGCCCCCGAACGGGCGTGCGCGGCGTGAAGATCCATCCCACGTTGGGAACGGGCTTGCCTCCGAGGAGGCGTCCCGAATCGAACAACCATTTGTACTCGCCGTGGAACTCCTGGAACGAGTCGTTGGAGAGCACCGCAGCGTCGACCCGGTCGGCGATGCGCAACAAGAAGCCGTCCCCGCGCCCGACGGCGCCGGCCGGCGGCGAGACGACCTCGCCTGCCTCCTCGGCTTCTTCGAAGGTCCTGCGCTCCGACTCGTCGATGCGATAGCTGAACGACGCGTCGACGACGACGATGACCTCGTCGTCGGGGTTCTCAGCCAGCCAGGCGCGGACCGCTTCGTCGAGCTGGGCCAGGCTGGGCATTGATCGGCCTTCGGTGGCCAGGTTCGAGCCGTCTACGACGACGGGGCGGCGTGCCATGTGCCAATCAGTCAAGCATCCGGCGCAGGCCCTGTCGGCCATCCTGTGCTCATGAGGGTCCGGAGAGGCCTTGGAGGACCCGTTCCATCAGGTCCTCCTGCTCGTGCTGGTGCACGGTCTGGCTGCCCGAGGCGGGGCTGGCCGACGCCGCCCGGCTCACGTGCCGGAGGCTGAGACGGCCCGGGAGCTGACGGTGGAGGCGTTCGTGGACGAAGGGCCACGCCCCCATGTTCTCGGGCTCTTCCTGCAACCACACCACCTCGGTCACGCCCTCGTAGCGAGCCAGGGCCGCGAGCACCTCCGTGCCCGGCCACGGGTAGAGCTGCTCGACCCGGACGACCGGGACGGCCAACGCCTGCTTGTCGCGGGCGGCCATGGCGTCGTAGGCCACCTTCCCGGCAGCCAGGACCACCCGGCGGACCGCAGCCGGGTCCTCGATGCCCGTGTCGTCGATCACCTCGTGGAACGAGCCCTCGGTGAAGTCGCGCACCGGCGAGCGGGAGCTGTGGGCCCGGAGCAGGTACTTGGGAGTCAGCAGCACGAGGGGTTTGCGCAGGTCCCGGCGCACCTGGCGACGGAGGACGTGGAAGTACTGGGCCGCGGTGGTGACGTTGGCGACGCAGAGGTTATCGCCCGCGCACAGGGTGAGGAAGCGCTCGAGACGGGCCGAGGAGTGCTCCGGGCCCTGGCCCTCGTGCCCGTGGGGCAGCAGGAGGACCAGACCCGACGTCTGGCCCCACTTGGTCTCGGCCGCGGCGATGAACTGGTCGACGATCACCTGCGAGGCGTTGACGAAGTCACCGAACTGCGCCTCCCAGCACACCAGGGCGTCTTTGTGGACGACCGAGTAGCCGTACTCGAAGCCCAACGCGGCGTACTCGGAGAGCATGGAGTCGTAGACCCACAGCTTCGCCCTGGTGGCGATGCCCGACAGCGGCATCCACTCGCTGCCGGTCTCGTAGTCGACGAGCACCGAATGGCGCTGGGAGAAGGTGCCCCGCCGCGAGTCCTGGCCCGACAGCCGGATGTCGGTGCCCTCGACGAGCAACGAGCCGAGGGCCAGCGCCTCGGCCATGACCCAGTCGGCCACGCCGTCGGCCCACAGCTCGGCCCGAGTCTCGATCTGGCGGCCCAGCTTGGGGTGGACGCTGAAGCCCTCGGGCGTACGGTGCAAGATGTCGACCACCTGGGCCAGGGTCTCGGCGTCCACGGCGGTGGCCACCGGCGGCAGCACCCCCATGGGCGCGGGCGACGTCCGGGGCGCGTTGGGATCGGGAGGCGTCGACTGGCGCGTTTGGTCGAAAGCCGTCTGCATACGGGCCACGAAGTCGTCGAGGGCGGTCTCGGCCTCGGCCACCCCGATGTCGCCCCGGCGCACCAGGGTCTCGGTGTAGAGCTTGCGAACCGACCGCCTGCCTTCGATGCGCTTGTACATCAGGGGCTGGGTGTACGACGGGTCATCACCCTCGTTGTGCCCGTGACGGCGATAGCAGACCATGTCGATGACCACGTCTTTGTGGAAGACCTGCCGGAACCCGAAGGCCAGGCGGGCCACCCGCACGCAGGCTTCGGGGTCGTCGCCGTTGACGTGGAAGATGGGCGCCTGGACCATCTTGGCCACGTCGGTGGCGTACACCGACGAGCGGGCATCCTGGGTGGAGGTGGTGAACCCCACCTGGTTGTTGATCACCACGTGAATGGTGCCGCCCACGCGGTAGCCCCGCAGCGACGACAGGTTGAGGGTCTCGGCCACCACGCCCTGGCCGGAGAAGGCGGCGTCGCCGTGGAGCACCAGGGGCAGGACGCTGAACGTCTCGGGTTGGTCGATGAGGTCCTGCTTGGCCCGCACCATGCCCTCGACCACAGGGTCGACGGCCTCGAGGTGCGACGGGTTGGAGGCCAGGCTCACCGGCAGCTCGGCGCCCGAGCGACCCACGAACTTGCCCGAGGCGCCCACGTGGTACTTGACGTCGCCCGAACCCTGCGTCGTGGCCGGATCGATGTCGCCTTCGAACTCCCGGAAGATCTGGCGCAGCGACTTTCCCACGATGTTGGCCAGCACGTTGAGGCGCCCCCGGTGGGCCATGCCCAGCACGGCCTCGTGGCACCCGGCCTTGGCGGCCAGATCGAGGACTTCGTCGACCAGGGGGATGACGCTCTCGGCACCCTCGAGACCGAAGCGCTTGTGCCCCACGTACTTGGTGTGCAAGAAGCGCTCGAAGGCCTCGGCGGCGTTGAGGCGATCGAGGATGTGCAGCTGCTCCTCGGTGGACAGCGTCGTGGTGACGCCCTCCACATGCTCCTGGATCCAACGCTTCTGGTCCGGTTCCTGGATGTGCATGTACTCGACGCCGATGCGCCGGCAGTAGGCGTCACGCAGGATCCCGAGGACGTCGCCCAGCGACCTGACCGCAGTGCCCGCCAGGCCGTCGGTGAAGAACTCGCGGTCGAGGTCCCAGATGGTGAGGCCGTAGGTGGCGGGATCGAGCTCGGGGTGGGTGCGCGGCTCCTTCCAACGGAGAGGGTCGAGGTCGGCGATGAGATGGCCCCGGACGCGGTACATGTTGATCAGCGTCTGCACGTGGACCTGCTTGGCCGCCTGCTCGTCGCTGCCCTCCCCGGGGTTCACGTCCTGGCGCCACTTGACCGGTTCGTAGGGCACCCCGGCGGCGGCGAACACCTCGCGGTAGAAGTCGTCGGCCCCGAGGAGGAGCTCGTAGACCCGTTTCAGGAACAGACCCGACTCGGCGCCCTGGATCACCCGGTGGTCGTAGGTGGAGGTGAGGGTGAGGACCTTGGAGATCCCCAGCTGGGCCAGCACGCGGGGATCAGCCCCCTGCCACTCGGCAGGGAACTCCAGGGCACCGACGCCCACGATGACGGCCTGGTCGGGCATGAGCCTGGGCACCGACAGCACCGTGCCCAGGGTGCCGGGGTTGGTGAGGGTCATGGTGACCCCGGAGAAGTCGTCGGGGGCGATGCGCCCGGTACGAACCTTGCGGACCAGCTCCTCGTAGGCGGCCTGGAAGGAGCGGAAGTCGAGGGTGTCGGCATCGCGGATGCACGGCACCACCAGGTTGCGGCGACCGTCGGATTTCTCCACGTCGATGGCCAGGCCCAGCCCGACGTGACGATGGTGGACGACCGCAGGTCGGTCGTCGCGACGGGAGAACGTCCGGCGCATGGCCGGCACGGCGTCGGTGGCTCTCACGACAGCCCACCCCACGAGGTGGGTGACGCTCACCTTGCCGCCACCGGTGCGGCCCAGATAGCCGTTCAGGACCTTGCGGTTGACCTCGAGGAGCCGGGCCGGGACCATCCTGGTGCTGGTGGCCGTCGGGACGCCCAGGCTCGCTTCCATGTTGGCCGCGACCCGTGCCGCCGCACCGCGCAGCGACTCGGTCTCGTCGCCGGGGAGGGGAACTGGGCCCGTGTGCGGCGAGGTCGCCTCCGCGGCCACGGCGCCGGCGGGAACCTCGTCGCGTGTCGCGACGCGACGCCGGCCGTCACCGTTGGAAGGCTGCGGTCGGTCCGCCCCGTAGCCTTCGAAGAAGTCACGCCAACTCTCGGCCACCGACGACGGGTCCCGGGTGTAGCGCTCGTACATGTCGTCGACGAGCCAGGCGTTGGGCCCGAACGCCGCAGCCTCAGCCGCTTCGTCACCCATGTGGGAACAGCGTACCGGTGTCGCCACGACTGGCTGGGCATCAATGGCCCGCCTGGGTGGGTAGCGTCTTGTGCATGTCCACCGGAGCGGTCGCTGGTCGTGTCGTGGCCGATCGCTACGAGCTGATCGAGAGGTTGGGCAACGGTCCCATGGGACCCGTGTGGCTGGCCAACGACCACCACACGCAGCGCCAGGTCGCGGTCCGCGAGGTCGAGCTCCCCGACATCCTCGACGACGCCGAGCAGGCGGCCCTGGCCGAGAAGGTGCTGCGCGAAGCCTCGGCCGCCGCCGCCCTCGATCATCGCGTCGCCGTCACCGTGCTCGACGTGGTCGCCGAGGCGGGCCAGCCGTTCGTGGTCAGCGAGCTGGTCACGGCCCGCACCCTGGTCGATGTGGTCGCCGCCCAGGGGCCCCTCACACCCGAGCAGGTGGCGGCGATCGGTCTCGAGCTGCTCGCCGCCCTCACCGCCGCCCACAACCTCGGACTGGTGCACCGCGACGTGCGCCCCTCGAACGTGTTGCTCACCGAGGCCGGGGTCCGGTTGGCCGACTTCGGCGTGGCGTCCGTCGTCGACATTCCCCGCATCGCTGGCTCGGGAGCCATGCACGAACCCTTCTACCTGGCCCCCGAGCAGACCGAGTCGGCGGGAGCGACAGCCCAGTCCGACCTGTGGTCGCTGGGGGCCACGTTGTACTTCGCGGTAGAGGGGGTCCCGCCCTTCGACGGTGGCACGCCGACAGCCACCATGGCCGCCATCGTCAACCAGCCGGCGCGTGCGGGTGAGCGCTTCGGCGCCCTTCGTCCCGTGCTCGACGCCCTCCTCGTGAAAGACGCCTGGGACCGTCCCGACGACAACGCCACCCGGGCCCTTCTCGAGGCCGCCGCCGGTGAGCCACGCCCGACTGTGGGCGGGACCGTCCCTCCAGCAGCGCGCCTTGGCGGTGACCCTCCCCGAGAGCCCGCCGCGGCCCCCTGGCCCACGCTGGTCGACACCCCGGTCGCCGCCGAAGATCCGGTCCCGGGGGCCCGAGCGGCCGCCGCCGCAAGAGACACGGCGGTGCCCCAGGCCGAGGGCCCCTCGGGCTACCCGGCGTGGGCCGCCACGGCCACACCGGCGGCTCGGGACGCCACCGACAGCACCGCGCCGGCGGGGCTCAGCACGTCGGCGGGCGGCGACGAGCGCGACACGATGTGGTCGGCGGCACCTTCACCGCTGAGCCGCCCGTTCGGTGGGGAACCTGCCGCGAGTGGCGTCGCCGTCGACACCGCACTTCCCGTCGACACCGCACTTCCCGTCGACACCGCAGTGCCCGCCGACACCGCAGTGCCCGCCGACACCGCCACCGGGGAACCCGCGCCGACGGTGGAGTCGGCGGTCGGGCGGGAGCCCTGGTTCTTCCAGCTTCCGGCGGAAACGGTCACGCCGCCGCCGCTTCCTGAGCCTCCTCCCCGACCGCCGGTCGTCGTGGAACCCGATCGGCCTCCGGGACGATTTCCACGCGGTCTCTGGGTCGCCCTCCTGGCCCTTCTCGTCGCCGGCGTCATGATCGCCTTGATCGTCACCGGAGGTCGCACGCTGAGAGCGCAGCGACCGACGATCGAGAAATCGGCGTCGGCACCGGGCCCGGTGTCCAGCTGGATCCCGTACACCGACGCCACCACCGGCTTCACGATTCGCTACCCACCCAAGTGGACCGTCCGTCGGGCCGGCACCCAGACGTTCTTCGTGGACCCCGCCGGGGTCTCCTATCTGGAGGTCGACCATCAGCAACCGCCTGCCCCGTCGCTCGTGGCTTCGGCGACGGACCAGGAGACGAGCTTCTCGGCCAGCCACCCCACCTACAAGCGCATCGGCATCGATCCGGCGACGTTCCTGAGCTCCCCGGCCAGCCTCTGGCAGTTCACCTATGCCGATCGAGGGACCGACATCCGGGCCGTCGACCTCGGGGTCAACAGCCCCAAATTCGGCTTCGCCCTCTATTTCCAGGCCCGGTCCCAGGACTGGGCGCGCGCCCAGGGCACCTTCGAGGCCTTCAAGTCCGTCTTCGGGATCCCGACCTGAGGTGTGCGCTTCTGCGGGTCCCCTCACCTGGGCGGCCCATTCCCCACCCCCGCGGGGCGGCGGGCCCTCCGGGCGGTGATCTGCGCGTGAGCCCTCGCGTCGTGCGCTGGGTCGTCGTGGCCGTGTGCGCATCCGGCATCGCCGGGATGGTGGTCGGGTCGGTCGCCGATGACAACACGATCACCCTCACGTTCGGCCTGGTCACCGCAGCGGCGGTCGCCTGCCTCATCGTGGCCACGGCGGTGGCCGGCGGTGCCCCCGGCGACGCCGAGGATATGGCCGGCGCTCGGGTGGAGGAGCTGGTGGCCGCGCTGGTCGCAAGCGGCGCAGAGGAGAAAGCGGTGCGCGATCTCGTCCGGGAAGCGGTGGCCCTGGGCCGGGCCCAGCCGGGCCGCACCATGACGGGGAAGGCCGAGAAGGAGGCCGGGGCTGAGGTGCACGGCGGACGCACCCCACGCCCCGGCGACCGCACCTTCACATGAACGACGGGTCACGTCAACTCAATCTTCGTTGAGTTGACGAATTCCTCCCTCTCGGGGCTCCGGCGGCAGGCGAAGGCGGCCCGGCGGTCGCCCGACGCGAAGATCTCGTTCAGCCGAGCCCGGAGATGCCGATACCACTCACATGTCGGTACAGACTCGCTCCAGCAGGGCGGTGACCCGCCCGATCGAGGCAGGAAGCTCCGTTGTGTGCGCAACCTGCGGTCTACCAGTGAAGTTCAGCGCCAAGATCCGCCTGTGGCAGGTGATCGCCAACATCTACGTGAACGGCCGTTGGGATCGGGTCGAGCACTACCACGCTGAGTGCTACGAGGGGGCCGGGCAGCCCTATGGCAGTGCCGCCTGAGCCCCTCGCCGCTCCCCGTCGCGTCCTGGCCCCCCGGGCCAGGTTGGGACCTCGCCTCCGGTAGACTGCCGACATGAAGACCGACCCGAACGTCGACGACCTGCTGAAGGTCTCCGAGGTCGGTCGTCGCACCGGCGTCACCAGGAAGGCCCTGCGTCTCTACGAATCCATGGGGTTGGTCGAGCCGGCCGTGCGCACCGAGTCGGGGTACCGGCTCTACGACGGCGAGGCCCTGCGGCGCATCGAGCTGGTCAGCCGGGCCAAGGTGCTCGGCCTGAGCCTGGTCGAGGCCAAGGAGTTCATGCATGTGGCCGAAGGGTGCTGCGGCGAGAACCACCCCGAGCTGGCCGCTCTCGTGGAGCGGAAGCTCATCGAGACCGACCAGCGGTTGGCCGAGCTGAGCAACCTTCGCCGTACCCTCCACGAGGTACTCGACCGACTGGCCCGCACCGAGGGCGAGCACCGATGCGAAGAGAGCCTGTGCACGTGCAACACCCCCCTCACCATCGGCCGCCGCCCCGAGTCGCCCTCCGCCTAGGCGGAGGGGGCTGATGGATGTTGACGCTCATGGTTCCGTCCGGGTTCAGCGACCGCCCGGGGCAGCGAAGCCGTCGGCCAACAGAGCCTCCTGGACGTAGGCCCAGAGCACATGGACCACCGACGCCTGGGACTCCTGGACTCTGTGCACGCTGTCAGAGCGCACCACGATGCAGTGCTCGAGCCGGCTGTCGCTGGCCATGCGACCGCCGTCATAGCCGGACAGCCCCACGGTGAGCATCCCCTGCTTGGCCCCCTCGGCGAAGGCCATGAGCAAGTTCTCGGAGTTCCCGCTGGTCGAGAACCCCATGGCGATGTCGGTGGGGCGACCGTGGGCGATGAGCTGGCGGGAGAAGACCACGTCGAAGCCGATGTCGTTGGCCAGGGCCGTGAGCACGGCCTGGTCGTCGGCCAGCGACCGGGCGGGCAGGGGCGAGCCGTAGGGCGGGCGGGTGTAGAGCTGGGCCACTCCCTCGGCATCGGTGGCGCTGCCGCCGTTGCCGAAGGCGTAGAGGCGGCCCCCGGCGGCGAAGCGCTCGGCCATGGCCGCCGCGACCGTGCGCAACTGGTCCTCGATGCGCTCGAGGGTCTCGGCGCGCAGCGACGTGCTCTGGGCCCACTTGCCTTGGGCCGACAGCGCCAGATCGGCCAGGAGCGCCTCGGAATCGGTCTCGTCGCCCTCGATGAACGGGTAGAGGAAGTCGGTGGCCTCGGGGCTCATGGGTCAGTCGCTCACGTCGGCGATGGCCGATCCGGCGTGCACGAGCACGAGGTCGCCGGTTTGGGGCGGGGCGATGAGCATGACGTCGATGCGCTCGATGCCCTCGGCGGTGCGCACCACGGCCTCGTCACCGGCGACGCTCACCACCTCGGCCAGGCGCCCCTCGTCCGAACACGTGATGCACACGTCGTCGGTGCACTCGGGCTCGGCCTTCAACAACCCCGGATGCTCGAAGCACACGTGGGTGAGCTCCCACAGCAGGTGATAGATGCGGACGAACTCCTCCGACGCCTCCAGCACGGCGGTGGCGTCGAGCCATACCACGTGGTCGGCCGCGCCCGGCTTCGGGCGGGTGCCGTGGCCGATCCACAAGGTCTCCACCCCCCAAGCCGGACCTCGGCGCATGGCATCGGCCACCTCGGCGTCGTCAGCAGGGGCCAGGGCCACGACCATGTCGCCGGGCCGAACCGATGCCCGCAGGGTGGCCACCACGTCGGCACCGGGCGGAACGGTGAGCGAGGCGAGGGCCCGTTTGCCCACGATGACGGGATGGACGAACTCGACGGCCACATGATGGGCGTGAAAGGGCCAGGCCGGGGAGACGCACCACATAGTGCCTCCGGCATGAAACCGTCGGGCCATGGCCAGCGACGCCCGGGCCAGGTCCTGGCTGAGGCCGTTGACGCCGACGTCGAGGCCCGGCGGCGAACTGGTGACGCTCATCGACTTGCTCCCATGCGGCGAATTCTCCCACCTCCGGACGGCAACGGCAGCTCGAAACGGTGGGAACTTTCTCCTGACTTCGCAATCCGGTAGCAGTATCCTGTCACTTAGGTGCACGTAACACCTAGCGGTTTGACCAGGTGCCGGACCTGGCGTGACGACAGGAGCAATGACGCATGGCGACCGACGGACGCAGGACCCGGGCCAGCACCCGAGGCAGCGGCACTCGTACCAACTCGACACCCCGCGGGAACAGCGGATCGAGTGAGCTGGTCAGCGGCCAGGGTGGGCCCAGCTTCACC
>JBPCNP010000148.1:0-11430 GCA_051001215.1 Acidimicrobiales bacterium | reverse complement strand
CGGGGTCGGTCGCTTGCGACAACCGAGCACGCGCCCATGAAGCCAGGCTGGTCAGGCGGTCGGCGATGAGTGCCCGGGCCTCTTCCGGGCTAAGCCACCCGTCAGGAACCCAGTTTTGTGGAAGGTCGTTCGTCAGCGAGCGGAGCCGCCTGGCCGACGTCGATCTGCCACTCGCTACGAAGGTCGAGCAGCTCGCGTCCGGGGATCACGTCCGTCGACCGGGTTGATGCGAACGTTGACCCGGACGTGCCAGCGCATGGAGCGGACGCCCTGGTCCGTGGCATCGGGATCGAGCAGCGAGATCCCCGCCGACAGCCGGTGCTCGCACGCTTCGGCGAGGCCATGATCCGGCAAGCCGAGGGCGTCGACCAGGTACCCGAGCCGCTTGAACAGGGCCCGGTTGCCGAGTCGATCGCCATAGTCGACGAGCCGTCCTGGGTCGTGTTCGTTCAGGTAGGCGTGGAGGACCTCGGCGACGTGGCGGATGCCCCCACCAAGGCGCGGCGTGTCCAGGATGTCGATGACGGTCCTGGCCGGGTCGGCGATGCGCATCCGCAGCTCTTCATGCCAGATGCTGTCGATGCCCCACGCCATCTCGGGTTCGGCGGCGTGAGTGAGCAGGTAGTCGTGGTCCAGCAGGCGCACCGCTGCAGCCCGCACGCGCTGGGTGGTCTTGACCACGGTCGTCCGGAAGACCTGTTCGGTGAGGCCCCAGTGGTTGGCGGCCGTCCAACCCGTGAAGTAGCACGGCGACCAGACCGCGGTCGCGACGGCCATCGCCGTCTCTGACCACGTCCCCGGCGCGTGAGCGTCGACCGGCACCGGGATGTAGAGCCCGCGGCGCACCCGGCGGAGCCAGCCTTCCTGTGCCCAACGAGCGAGTCGCTGGGCGGCCCTCCGCCGATCGACTCCGAGGGCACGAACGACGTGGTCCGGCGTCACGAAGCGGCCGGCGTCCGACAGCACGCTGGTCAGTTCGCTCCGGCCCGACGCGCTGATGCCTGCCGTTGATGTCAACGATACTCCACTAGTTCCGGTTGAGCGACAACTACTGGAGTTATACTATCAGTGCTAGTTCTGACCCAGTAGACCGTGCTCCGTCCGAGTAACTGGTTTCAGCGTGTCACTCGGGCGCTCTCCTCCGAGTGCGGCCAGCGGACGGTCGCCCGGCCGCAAGTTGGACACCCTCCCTGAGGCGTCAGCGGCTCGCCCCGGCGACCCGGGCGTGGCGTCCGTTCGGGGCCGGCGGGACGTGTTGGTCGGGTGCCCCCACACGTCTACGAGCAGGCACGGCATCAGCTACAGAGTCCACAATAAGTCCACACAAGATCGCTGAACTGGGCGTTCCTGTGTGCAACTGGGCGTAGGAAAATGGCCCGTGACCTGGCCTTCGCGATGACGGCCCAATGACGGCCCTGGTCACGGCATCGACGTCATCTCACTCGTAATGAGCAGGTCATCGGTTCGAATCCGATCTCGGGCTCGCAGGATGCCCGGTGAGGGGCTCGGCTGGCCGTGGCCGACGAAGGGCACCTCGGAGACTGAACCCCCCTTGTTCGATATCCAGCAGTTCTTCCGCTGGCTCGAGGAGGAGGGCGAGGTCACGATCTCGCCGATGGTCCGGATGCAACCGCCAGCGGCTTCCACCCCCAAGACCGTGAATCGTGGACGAAGCAGCGCTTCGGTCGAGCCCCGTAGGACAGCTGGTGCCGATCGGCGGGCACGACGCTCGCTTCGGCGAGGTCTACGACCACTGGGCCTTCGTACCAGACCCGCTGCCCCCTCTCGTGGAACTGTCGCCAGCCACATGGCGGCTCGTAGGCGATGCCATGCTCAATCTCGGCAGGTTGGACCAGGCGGGTCGCCAGGTTCCAAATCCCGCGCTGCTGCGACGGCCCACCCTCCGCCGCGAGGCAGTCGACTTCGGCCCTCGAGGGTACCTACGCACCGCTCGGCGAGGTGCTCGAGGTCGACCCGGACGACGTGCATCCGACCCCCCGCTCCCCGGAGCTCCGGGAGGTTCTGAACTACGTCCGGGCAGCGGAACACGCCTACGCCGTCGTTCGCGAACGGGAAATCTCCATCGGCTTGCTGGGCGAACTTCACATGACTTTGGCCCTGTCGCTCGGCTCCGACCTCGCCATGACGGGTCTCGCGGGCGTGGTGCTGGCCCACATCGTGTGTACGCGGTGGTGTACCCGGGCGGGCACGAGCGAGCCTCGTACCTGTATGCCACCGGCCACGGGTACTGGCCGTCGCCGTCGCCGCCGCGCCCGTGGCGGCGGGCGCGTCACTCGCGGCGGCCCTGTGCCACGGATGGCTACTGGTGTGGCCGCCCGCCTACGCCACCGGCCCCGTCGTGGCCCTGCCCCTGAGCCGATGACGCCGTCAATCCCGGCCATCCGCCGCCTCGGCATTACCATCCTCGTCGTCTACGCGCAGGCGCCTTCACCCTGGCATGACGGGCCATCCGCTTCGCCCATTGTTCGAGGGTGTCGGTCCGTCCTCGCCTACCGGTGGGTCAACCCGCCCCCCGATTTCGCCGCCGGCAACGTGAAAACCGACCCGGCCACCACCGACATCGAACTGGACGCAACCGGCTCCAAACCCACCGGCTTGTCCACCTCCGACGGCCAGGTCGTGCTCAATCTGCCCACAGGAGCCGTCGCACCGCACCCCGGTGACACCAAGATCGCGCTCACCGTCACCGCCCTCGACCCGGCGACGCTCGGCGGCCTCCCCGGCGGGCTGCGGGCCAATGGCAATGCCTACCGCATCCAGGCCGCCTACCAACCCTCCGGCACGGCGATCGACAGCTTCGCCCAGGCGGGCAACCTCGTCCTCGGGGTGCCCGAGCCGTTCCGTGTGCTGCTCTTCTCGGTCGACGGCCGGTCCTGGGAGCAGTTGCCGCCGAGCAAGAGCGAATTGCCGGCAGCCGACTCCCGTATCGGGTACTTCCTGGGCACCGTGGAATCGTCGGTCGCACCCCTCACGCCACGGGGTAGTGCCGGCAACGGCGGGGTGATGGTCGTCGTCCTCGTCGTCGTCGTCCTGGCCTTGGCCTTCGGCCTCGTGCCGGTGATCTACCTTCGACGCCGGAATCGGCGAGCGGCCTCGTCGGCACGACGCCCGCCTCCCCGGACCGGGACGTCCGGACAACGGAAGACCACGAAGAAACAGAAAAAGTGACGCAAAGGGCGGAATGATCCGTCGGCCGCTCCCGCGCCGCTACGACGCAGGAAGAAATTGTGCTCACCACGGCGCGCGGAAATGCCGATGAATACAATTGGCCCAGGTGGGTAGGACTGCGAGCAGCGCACCCTGCTCGTCGGGAGTCATCCGTGATCATCGAAACCACCAACAGCATCTACGAGGTTCGCCCGGACGAGAAGCGCTTTCGGCGGATCCACGAGTTCGGCCCGCCCGACGAGGCGTTTCCCGTCGGCGAGTGGTTCCCGTACCAGCGCATGAGCAAACCCGACCTCGACGAGCCTGTCCGGTTCTTCTGGATTCTCAACCAGACCGGTCGCGTGAGCCACATCGGGCTCTGTGAGACCAGCCCGGTCGTACGAGTCCTTCCCGACGACGAGACGTCCGTCGAGTCCTACGTCGCCACCCGACGGGCTGCCACCGGCCGTCGCTGACGGCGCCTCGTTGCCGCTGACGCGGCCACGCCGGCTCCTTCGGCCACCTTTGCGCGCCTCGACGGCGCCTGAGCAGCGAAGCGGGCTTGACGTTACAGTTCGCCCTTGAGCGTCGAACAACGGACGGGCCACCTTGGCAGCAGAAGCTGAACGGGAACGGCGTTCACTCATCCACCGGACGAAGGTAGGTGTTTGATGTGGAGCCGGACATGACGGACCCGACGGGTCTCCTCTCCGACGGCGACGAGACCCGAGCCGCCCCACCGGCGGTGTTCGTGGTGTTCGGTGCCTCGGGCGACCTCACCAGTCGTAAGCTCATACCCGCCATCGAGGCACTGGCGCTGCGGCGCCTGCTGCCCGGGGGTTTCTCGGTCGTGGGGGTGGCTCGCACACCCATGGGCGACGACGAGTTCATGGAACGAACTCATGCCCTCGTGGAGAAGGCCGGTGGCGGTGGTGAGCAGGCGAAGCACGTCTGGGATGCCTTCAAAGGCGGCTTCCGGTACGTGGCCGGTTCCTACGGCGACCCCGACACGTTCGTCCGGCTGCGCACCGTGCTGGCCGAGCTCGACCGCGACCGGGGCACGGCGGGGAACCGCCTCTACTACCTGGCCACCCCGTCGACACAGTTCCCGGTCATCGCCACCGGCTTGGCCGGGGCGGGATTGAACCGACCGACGTCCGACGACGCTTTCGTGCGCATCGTCATCGAGAAGCCCTACGGACACGACCGGTCGAGTGCGGCCGAGCTCGACGCCACCGTGCACTCGGCGTTCGACGAGAGCCAGGTCTACCGGATCGACCACTACCTGGGGAAGGAAACGGTCCAGAACGTCCTGGCCCTGCGCTTCGCCAACGCCATCTTCGAGCCCATCTGGAACCGGCGCTACGTCGACCACGTCCAGATCACTGTCGCCGAGTCGCTGGGTGTGGGACACCGGGGCGGGTTCTACGAAGGCGCCGGCGCATTGCGCGACATCGTCCAGAACCACGTCATGCAGGTGCTGGCGCTCACTGCCATGGAACCCCCGGCCTCCTTCGATGCCCAGGGCATCCGCGACGAGAAGGTCAAGGCCCTCCGTGCCGTCGAGGTCGTGAGTGCCGACGACGTGGCCAAAGACGTGGTGCGGGCGCAGTACCAGCGAGGGTGGTCGGGAGGCGTGGAGATGCCCGGCTACCGAGAGGAAGAGGGGGTGTCGCCCCACAGCCAGACCGAGACCTACGTGGCCATGCGGCTGCGGGTCGACAACTGGCGATGGGCGGGGGTGCCCTTCTACCTCCGCACCGGCAAGTGCCTGCCCAAGCGGGCCACCGAGGTGGCCATGCAGTTCCACTCGGTACCCCACCTTCCCTTCGACCTGCCGGAGAAGCTGGCCCCCGATGCCCTCGTGCTGCGCATCCAGCCCGACGAGGGCATCACCCTGCGTTTCGGGGCCAAGGTGCCCGGCCAGAGCTTCCGCGTGCGCTCGGTGTCGATGGACTTCTTCTACGGGGCGGCCTTCCTGGAGGAGACGCCCGAAGCCTACGAACGGCTGATCCTCGATGCCCTGCTCGGCGACCCGACGCTGTTCATCCGCAGCGACGAGGTGGAGCACGCCTGGAGGATCTGCGATCCCATCCTGTCGGCCTGGGAAGAGGGCCGTGCTCCCCTCGCTCGCTACGAGGCCGGCTCCTGGGGTCCGAAAGAGGCCGATGACCTGCTGGAGAGCGAGGACCGGCAGTGGCGCATCCTCTGATCACCACGCTCGGGTCGTGGGCCGCCGACGACGTCACCGTCGGGGAGGTCGAGCGCGCCCTCACCGACCTGCGTCGCCACGAGCAGCAGGCTGCGGTGCGCACCGGCGTGCTGACCCTCGGCTGTGTCGTGCCCGATCAGGCCACGGCTGACCAGGCTCTCGCGACCGTGGCCGAACTCGGGCCCCGGCGACCGGCCCGGACGCTGATCGTCATCACCGACGACGACGAGAGCGCAACCGGCATCGACGCTACCGCCTCGGTGGAGGTGGTGGAGATCGACAGTCGGGCCGTCTGCCACGAGCTGGTCGTGCTCCGGGTGCGAGGACGGGCCCGGTACCACGTCGACTCCATCATCCGGCCGTTGACCCTGCCCGATCTGCCGGTGTTCATCTGGGTACCCGCTGAGGTGCCCACCCTCGGTGACCCCATGCTGGGGATCTGTGACCGCCTCCTGGTCGACACCCGGGCCGTCGCCGATCCCGAAAAGGCGCTGCCTCAGGTCGTGAAGCTCATGCGCCAGGTGCCGGTGACCGACCTGTCCTGGGTGCGGTTGGCACCGTGGCGCCAGTTGCTCTCGGCACTGTTCCAGGGGCGCACCAACCAGCCGTTCCTGAGGGGCGTCGGCCACGCCAGCGTGGCCGGGCACTTCGCCCCCCGCCACATGATGGCCGGGTGGATCAGCGCACGGATCGGGCTGGCCCCCGACGCCATCACGCTGGAGGAAGCCACGCACATGGCCATCCACCTCACCGCCACGGCGGGCGGCAGGCAGGGAGAGTTCTCGGTGAGGCGCCCGGCCGACGACCGGGTGCTGGTCGCCGAGGTGGCCGTCGAGTCGGGGCCGTCGTGGAGTCAGACGTTGCGCATGCGCGACCGCTGGCCGGCTCGAGCCCTGGCCGAAGCCCTCACCCGCACGGGCGCCGACGACATCTACCGCGATGCCGTGACCACGGGGATGAGACTGTCGCCTTGAGCCCCCCGCCGAAGACACCCGACTCTCCGCCACACGGTGGCGCCGGCCCCAGCCGGCAGCGCCTGGGGGCGTTCGTCGCCGACGCCGACGCCGGTACGAGCCCGTTCCCCCCCATCGCCGAGTACGGCTTCCTGTCCGATTGCCAGGTCAACGCCCTCATCGCGCCGAGTGGCAACGTCGAGTGGTTGTGCCTTCCCCGACCGGACTCCCCCAGTGTCTTCGGCGCCATCCTCGACCGCTCGGCGGGCACGTTCCGGGTCGGTCCCGCCGCCGCCCGTGTGCCGGCCGGCCGTAGGTACGTCCCCGGCACCAACGTCCTCGAGACCACCTGGCAGACAGCCAACGGGTGGCTGATCGTGCGCGATGCCCTCATCATCCGTCGCTGGTACTACGAGCGGGAGCGGTCGCCGATCCACCGCCGGGTGCCGGCCGACTACGACGCCGAGTGCACGCTGCTGCGCACTGTCGAGTGCGTGACGGGGAGCGTGGCCGTCAGCCTCGACTGCGAGCCCATGTTCGACTATGCCCGCAGCCCGGCCCAGTGGTCCTACGTGGGAGAGGGCTACGGCGAGGCCCTGGCCGAGGGCGATGCCGCGCTCCCGCTGCGGCTCACCACCGACCTGCGGCTGGGGTTCGAGGGATCCCGGGCCAGCGCCCGAGCGGTGTTGCGGGAGGGCCAGCACGCGTTCGTCGCCCTGTCGTGGTCGGACCAGGCCCCGCCGCGGGTCTTCGAGGAGGCGGCGGCCCGCATGGACCAGACGATCCAGTTCTGGCGCCGTTGGCTCAGCTACGGGAACTTCCCCGACCACCCCTGGCGGACCCACCTCCAGCGCAGCGCCCTGGTCCTGAAGGGGCTGTCCTACGCCCCCACCGGGGCCCTCCTGGCCGCAGCCACGACGTCGCTGCCCGAGACGCCCCAGGGCGAACGCAACTGGGACTACCGGTTCAGTTGGATCCGCGACTCGACCTTCATGTTGTGGGCCCTCTACACGCTCGGCTTCGACTGGGAGGCAAACGACTTCTTCTACTTCGTGGCCGATCTGTGCGAGGCCTCCGACCTCCAGGTGATGTACGGCGTCGGGGGTGAGACCAAGCTCGACGAGCACCTGCTCGAGCACCTCTCGGGGTACGAGGGCGCTCAGCCCGTGCGCATCGGCAACGCCGCCTACCTCCACCGCCAACACGACGTTTGGGGAGCGGTGCTCGACTCGGTCTACCTCCACACCAAGTCGCGCGATCACCTCCCCGAGCGGGTCTGGCCCATCCTCGTGCGCCAGGTGGAGACAGCCCTGGAGAACTGGCGGCTCCCAGACCGGGGGATCTGGGAGGTCCGGGGCGAGCCCCAGCACTTCACCTCCTCGAAGGTGATGTGCTGGGTGGCCGTCGACCGTGGCTCACGCCTGGCTGCGATGCGCGGCGATCACGAGACGGCGCAGCGTTGGAAGAAGGCAGCCGAGGAGATCCACGCCGACATCTGTGCCAACGGCGTCGACGAGCGCGGGGTGTTCACCCAGCACTACGGCACCAAGAGCCTGGACGCATCGTTGTTGTTGATGCCCCTGGTCCGCTTCCTCAGAGGCGACGACCCCCGGGTGCGGGCCACCGTGTCGGCCATCGCCGATGAGCTCACCGTCGACGGCCTGGTCCTGCGCTACCTGGTGGACGAGACCGACGACGGGCTGTCCGGGGAGGAGGGAACGTTCGTCATCTGCTCGTTCTGGCTGGTGGCGGCGCTGGCCGAGATCGGCGAAGGCCGGCGGGCCCGCACCCTGTGCGAGAAGCTCCTGTCCTATGCCAGCCCCCTCGGCCTGTACGCCGAGGAGATCGATGCCCTGTCCGGGCGGCACCTGGGCAACTTCCCCCAGGCTTTCACCCATCTGGCCCTCATCAACGCGGTGATGCACGTCATCAGGGCCGACCGCCAGACCTGACCCAACGCGCTATCTCGCACCCACTTGTATTTTTTGTTGGGGCCGTAGATCTTGTGGGGTGATCGGTCTATGCTCACGGCCGACATGGGGTTCTGGGCCGTCGGCCCGGAAGTTAGGGGAAATCATGCGTCGTACACTCTGGTTGCTCTCTGGTTGTCTGTCCGTCTTCTTGCTGGGCCCGCTGAGTCCGGCCCTGCCCGCGGCGAACGCAGGCCCGAGCGTTCAGCCTTCCCGGCCGATCGTCTGGGTTTCCGGCCAGGACGCGGGCCGGGTCTTCGTCACCCAGGGCACCACGATCCTGAAGACCTTCGACTTCGTCAACGGCACTCCGGCGGGCACACCGGTGATCCCCGGTGTGGGGGCAGCCACGCCTGGGCTGACGGTTCCGTCCCCGAAGCCCCACCTCATCGAGTTCTCGCCTGACGGGCGCTTCGCCTACGTGTCGTTCCAGAACACCAGCCCGGGGCAGGTGGCGGTGATCGACACCACCACCCGCAAGGTCCAGAAGCTGATCACCATCCCGAACAGCGTGGGCCTTCCCGCCGGGGCCTCCCCGAGGGTCACCCAGGCCAAGTCCTCGCCAGATGGGACCTTCCTGCTCGTGACCGAGATCGGTCCGCCGGGAACCCTCACCAGGGTTGCCGTCGATGAGGTCGCTCGGACCTGGAACGTTGTTGCAGGCCCCGTCGTCCAGACGGGCGGCTTCGGGCCTGCCTGCACGTCGTTCAAGCCCGACGGCACCATCGCCTACGTGGACAGCTCCCTGTCGCCGTTCCTCGGCGTCGCGGTGGTCGACCCGAACACCTTGCTGCCCAGCACCCTGTTCCCGACGGCTGGTGACCCCCAGTGCGGCATCCACAACCCCATCATCCTGGGCGGGGTGCGCCAGATCGTCGTCACCGACAACGGTGGGACAGCGACTCCGGGAGCCGGTCACATCCACCTGATCGACACCACCACCAACTCGTTCACCGAGGTCTCGCCGTCGCCGATTCCCGGCGCCAACCTGCACGACAACTGGCCGGTCGGGCTCCAGCCGGTGGGCGCCCCGACGTCCGATACTCCGAACACCAGCTACGAATCCGACCGTGACCTGAGCAAACTCCACCAGTCGCTGCTGGGCACGTCGAACGATTCCACCCTGAACATCGTGGATTCAAACGTCCTGGCGCCAGACAGTTCGGGCTGTGTCGACCCGCAACCCAACCCGACCTGCACCAACCCGCGAGGCGCTCCTGACACCCTCGACGGCAGCGGCAACACGGTGTTCGTGGCCATGAAGGAGGCGGGCGACCTGGGGATCATCGACAACTTCAACACCCAGACCTACCTCCATCTCGTGACTCCTGATCCCAGCTGCGGCCAGGTCGGCAACACGAACTTCCACAAGTGCTTCGCCGTCCACGCCGTCACCGTCCAGCCGTCCTTCGCCGCCAGCACCTCGCTGAGCTGCGCGACCGGGACGACCGGTGGCGGACAGCCCACCCTGAGCTGCACAGCGGCGTCGACGACCCTGGGGGTCCCGCTCCACTTCATTAGGGTCACCGACCTCACCATCGGGTCGAGCTTCGTGGTCGGCGACCAGACGCCCTGTAGCCAGGGCGGCATCGTCAATCCGAACACCCTCACCTTCAGCGCCGTCCCGGCTCACCAGTACAAGGTGGTGGTGAGCACCTGCCAGAAACCCGAACACAAGGACACCTACAAGGTGGCACCCAACGGTACGGTGAGACTGGTCAACTCGGCGTAGCCCCCTCACCGGCTCGTTCGTCCGAACCCGAAGCACCGCCCGGCCGGTAGGCCGGGCGGTGCCTTTTCGGCCCTGAGACCCTCGCCAGGCCAAGCGATCACAGGCGGGCTTGGATACCCCCGTCCGCCCCTCAGGCTGGTGCCGGCTGGGAACGCCGCCGGGGTCGTCGAAGAGTCAGACGCGGCCGACGGCTGCTTTGGCGGCGTAAGTCCGCTCCCTGGCCTTGCGGCCCTTCACCGTCACGTCCTGAGCATCGTCGGGGGGGGATCAGCGCGGGCGGAATCTCCCGCAGGAGCCCGATCGGGTTGCTGAGGGCCACGGCCACGTTGGCCGAGGTGAGCACCATTACCCGGACGAAGCACGACGTGGTGGTGTCTATGGGGAACGGTGGCGCTGCCGGTGCTGACGTCGGCGGCCGGGATGGTCATGACGATCTCGGAGAGGGGGTCGGGGTAGGACGACCCGGCGTAGTCGACCCGGCCCCGGACCACCTGCACCGACCCGCCCTTGGGCAGGCCGACGGCCATGATCGTGAGCTGACGCTGATCGAGGTCGGGCCGCACCGATATGGGCCCCATCGGCACCACGCCGTCGACCATCAGATCGAGGGCGCCGCCTTTGAACTTGGGGAGGTCCGAGCAGAAGACTCGTCCCGCCCTGAGGGCGGCGAGCAGGTCGCCGACCTGAGCAGTGGCGGCCCAGGCGGTGGTGATGTAGCGGTTGACGCCCGAGGTCCAGCTCTTGGCGTGACCGGAGTGGTCGTCGGTGACGCCCGTGCCTGTCATCCACAGCCCGTTGCGCCACATCGTGTCCCAGAGGCTCAGATGCTGGGCCAGCGGAAGGTGCCCGCGTTGGGCGTAGCCGACCTCCAGCACGTTGGCGTGGTTGGCCCTGCTGTCGAGCATGATGGCCGCCACCGTGCGTCGTGTGGTGTCCTGCTTGTCGATCGGCCAGGCCTTGCCCGGAGCGGTGCCGAAGGGGTGGTTGCACGACGCCACGCCGCCGTTGGCCTGGACCTGATCGGAGATGCTGCTGGCGAAGCCAAGGTTATTCGTCGGGAAGACGTGACCGCCGTCGGGGTACTGCGGGAGGTGCTGGTCGGGGCCGAACCCGTTGACATCCCGAGTACACCCTGGGCGAGCCTTGCCGGCGGAACGGTCCCGAACCGGTAGGAGATCTGGTACTGGTACTGGTTGGCCGGTCGACCGCTGGTGGCCGGGCGGTAGGAGAGCGTCACCAGCAGCTCCAGCCAGCCGTCGCTGGTGATCTGGGTGGCGTCCATCCCCTGGTGGAAAAGTCGACGGGCGTAGGTTCCTTCCAAGAGCTACCAACTCACGAAGGAGGACCTACACCCGTGACTGCACGAGTATCACCCACCGAAGCCATCCGCGCCGA
>JBPCNP010000147.1:0-25592 GCA_051001215.1 Acidimicrobiales bacterium | reverse complement strand
GGCGCCGAATTGGCCCCTGAGCGCTCATCAGCGCCACCCTCTCGGACCATCAGCCCCGATCGTCCGCCGCGCCGACGAACGGGCGTCGTGGTCTGAAAGGGCCACTTCCTGCCGACTCACCTAGAGGGGTGTGGCCGCTCACCGGCTGACACCTGTTCAGTCGCTTGCGAACGGGACAGGAACCGGGCTGGCAGGTGACCCTGGTGGACCCCGAGGGGGCCGAGATCCCGGCGTTCGTGGCCCACCAGGGCTGGCTGACTCACCTCCTGGCCGCGGCCGTCATCACCCTCGAGCTGAGCTTCCCCGTCGGGCCGATCGACCCGGGGGCGCCGGGGCGGTCAGTCCTGCTCGGGGGTGACCAGCAGATCGGTGGCCGCGGCCAGGGCCGTGGCCAGGATCGAGGCCCGCTCGATGACCGAGGCCACGTGGCGATCGGCACCGGCCTGGCCCGGTAACGGCGGCTTGCCCAGCGACCGCAACAGGGCGGTCGGGTCTGCCGCGGGCGAGATCGGCGCAGGGCATCCCCGGTCTGGCACCGCCCGCCAGAAGTCGACAGGGTTGAGCTCGATGGCGCGTGTCCCGCGGTTCGCCGTCTTGGTGTTGCGCCGAGCGGTCTTCATCAGGCTGCCTCCTCCTGGCCGCTGGAGGAGGGGTCCTCAGGATCGGCCGTGAGCAGGCTGTCGGGTTGCAGGCCGAGGGCGATGCGCAACTGGTCGGGGTTGAGATCGGCGAGCGTGCTCGACTTGGGCAGGACGAGATCAGCGATGTGACGCTTGCCGGCGACCACGGCCTCCACCCGCTCGTCGACCGTTCCCGGGCACACGAGGCGGTGCGAGACCACGGTGAGCTCCTGGCCGATGCGCCATGCCCGGTCACGGGCCTGGTCCTCGACGGCCGGGTTCCACCAGCGGTCGTAGAGCACGACGTGACTGGCGGCAGTGAGGTTGAGACCGGTTCCCCCCGCCTTCAGCGACAGGACGAGGGCGCCGGGGCCGACGCGGTCCTGGAACTCGGAGATCAGCCGGTCGCGGTGATCGCGGGTCAGACCGCCGTGGTAGCAGCCGATCGGCATTCCCGCGCGCGTCGACAGGTGCTCGGCCAGGCGCTTGCCCCACTCGGCGAAGTGGGTGAACACCAGCACCTTCTCGCCGGCGGCGAAGACCGAGTCGACGATCTCCTCGAGGCGGGCGAGCTTGCCCGAGCGCCCGACGAGCGAACGACCGTCGTCCTGGTAGGCGGCGGGATGGTTGCAGATCTGCTTCAGGGCGGTGATGGCGGCGAGGATGTCGCCGGGCCGGCGCTCGTCCGCGCCGGCACCGACCAGGCGGTCGAGCACCGCCTGGTAGAGGCCGACCTGCTCGGGGGTCATGGTGCAGTGGTCGAGCTCGTCGATCTTGTCGGGCAGCTCGGCAGCCACGTCGGGCTCGGCCTTGGTGCGGCGGAACACGAGGACGCCGTTGAGGGCCCGCAGGGCGTGCTCGGCCCGCTGGGTGGTGTCCTGGCTCTGGGCCGTCAACTGGGTGACGAACGCCGAGCGAGCACCGAGCAGGCCCGGGTTGGTGAAGTCGAGGATGGCCCACAGGTCGCCGAGGCCGTTCTCGACCGGCGTTCCCGTGAGGGCGACCCGGCTCTGGGCCGCAATACGGCGCAGTTGCTGAGCCGCCTCGCTGGCCGGGTTCTTGATGGTCTGGGCCTCGTCCAGCACGACCCGGGCCCACGAGCACTCGGCCAGGGCCTCGATGTCGCGCACGGCCGTGGCATAGGTGGTGATGACCACATCGGCCTCGGCCGCCTCCGTCGCCAGGTCGTCGGCCGACGCCCGGGACGAGCCGTGATGGACGACGACGCGAAGGCCGGGAGTGAACCTGGCCGCCTCGGCCGCCCAGTTGCCCACCACGGCGGGCGGCGCGACGACCAGCGTGGGCCCGCCCTCGGTCGTGCCCGCCAGGTGGGCGAGCATGGTGGGCGTCTTACCCAGGCCCATGTCGAGGGCCAGGCACCCGCCGAGGCCGGCGGCATCGAGGAACCCCAACCAGGCGAGGGCCTCGCCCTGGTAGCCCCGGAGCGTGCCGACGAACCCCTCGGGCGCGGTGGCCGCCTCGGTCGACACCTCGGCCGTCTTGGCCAGCAGGTCGGCCGCCCACCCGTGTCCGCCGACACTCGTGCCGCCCGCCAGCGGCGAGGCTTCGAGGCCGATGGCGTGGCGGAGCACCTCGGCGCCCGTGAGCCGGGTGCGCGAGGCGCGCTCGGCCAGTGCCGCGGCCGCCTCGTTGAGGTCGACGAGATCGAGCTCGACCCACCGCCCGCGGGAGTGGATGAGCGGTCGGGCCTCGACACTGAGGCGGCGGATGTCCTCGGCCGTCAGCTCGACGTCGTCGAACATGGCCGACCACCGCACGTCGGCCAACTGGTGGGCGCCGACCACCGATTCGTCGACGGGCTCGGCCGTCATGCGCAGCGCCGGTCGGGGCCGGCGCCGGGAAAGGGCGGGGACGCGCACATCGAAGCCGGCCGTCTCCAGGGCCGGACCGGTCACCGTCATCAGCTCGAAGGCCTCGTCCTGGCTGAGGACGACTTCGCCTCGCCGCTGGCCACCCGGTCGGTTGAGCAGGGGGAGCAGTCGCTCCAGCCGCAGGGTCTCGTCGGCCAGGTGGCGCTTCGACCGGCCGTCGACCAGGGCCACCTCCAGGGGGACCGACCGACCGTCCTGGCCGGGGCCGAGGACCGAGAGGAACCATGCGCCGCCCTTGTCGGGGGGGTCGAGCTGCACGATGAGACGGTCCTCCACGAGGGCGCGCACCGGCTCGGCCCAGCGCTTCATGCGGTCGCTCACGGCCGCGGCCAGGCGGCTCGGAGCCTCGAAGGGGGCGCCGCCGAGGCCGGTGAGGACAGATTCGGCCACGTCCGCGGGCGTCCGTACCAGTGGGGGTGGGGCGGCCAGGTCCAGGCGGCGGGCGGCGTCGCCGGCGATGGTGTCCACCACCGCACCGAGCACTGACACGGTGAGGGCGCGGGCGTCGGAGCGGGCGTCGAGGGCACCCACCGGACCGGGGAGCGATCGGGCCAGCAGATCGAGCTCGGCCCGATCGACGAGCGCCGGTGCCCACTGCACGGCATACGGAGACGTCCCGTTCGCCTCCTCCCGCTTGGCGCGCGACGTCCGCACCGACTCCAGGGTGGGAACGATGGCGCCCCGGCCGACGAGTCGGACTCCCCAGACGGCGACGCGACCGAGCCAGACGACACTGGCCCCCATCCGGTCGGCACGTTCCTCGGCGCCTACGGCAACCAGCCACCCGAGCGCCTCACCGATGCCGATGGCCCTGGCCGGGGCCCGGTCCTTCGACGGCAGCGGCACGGGATCGTGGGGCCACCATCCCTCGGCCGGGGCCTCGACCTGGGCCAACAGGGCGCCGAGATCGTCGTCGGACGCGGGTGGCGTACCCGGACCGGCCGCCCACACGACGACCCGGCGGCCCGACCACGACGCCTGCAACCGAACCTCGCCGGGCCCGTCGAGGGGTCGGTTGTCGGGGGGCCGGTCGGCACGTGATTTCGGCGCCCCACCTTCGAGACGACGCAGGGCGGCCGCCAGGTTGGCTCGCTCCCGCTCGAAGTCGGCGACGACCTGGTTGCGCTCGGGACCGGTGAGGTTCCGGACCGCCGCCAGGTTCGTTTCGGTCTCCCGTAGCAGCGCCCGCAGCCCGTCCCGCCAGCCCTGGCGGTGGGCGGCCAACAGGGCCAGTTGCGCGACGCTGGCGTCGCCGGCCGCCTCCGCCTCGATGGCGAAACCCAACTCCTGGGGGGTCGCCACCCCGCTCAGGGGGCCGCTCGGGCCCGCCACCCCGCTCAGGGGGCCGCTCGGGCCCGCCACCCCGCTCAGGGGGCCGCTCGGGCCCGCCACCCCGCTCAGGGGGCCGCTCGGGCCCGCCACCCCGCTCGGGCCCGGGGCTTCTCCTGGTACGTCCTGCATCTGCCCTCCGGCACTCGTCGCAGGCAATGTCGGCGGCGGGCCGGTATCCGGCACGCGCCCTGTCGTTCTCAGCCTGGGTCTCACGGCCCCGGCCGTGCCACGGACCCGTGTCCGCTGGCACCTGACTGCGTCGTGCCGCCACCCAGGCAAGCGCACG
This sequence comes from Acidimicrobiales bacterium, assembly GCA_051001215.1. Taxonomy (GTDB): domain Bacteria; phylum Actinomycetota; class Acidimicrobiia; order Acidimicrobiales; family AC-14; genus DATAQC01. Next base: position 21,462 of record JBPCNP010000147.1, on the reverse strand, counting down.
GCGACGAAAGGCCTGTCGCTCATGGTAGCGCCCATTTGCCCGCATCGGGTGGAGGCCCGACTACGTGCGGTTTTCCGCCACCAACCGGATCTGGTCCAGGTAGCAGTCGCCGAAGCGGCTGGCGGCGTCGGGGCTGAACAGGCGGTGCGGGTACCGAATGACCAGGTGGAGCTGTCCCGACACCGTCACCGCCCCGATGCACAGGCACTGGGGCACCCGGGCCGGTATGGAGAACCAGATGTCGAGGGTCTCGCCGGCATCGGCGCCGAACGAGGGTGGATCATCCAACCAGCCCAGGTTGGCGAGCATGGCCGTGTCCACCAGGCGGTTCCCGGTGAGGGGCTGGAGGACGACCTGGGACTGCTTGGCCCACAGCGGCAGCAGGCGGGTCCGGTCCAGCGCCTCGAGCAGGGCCACTCCGGACCGGAACCGCTTGTTGCGGGTGGTCTGGGTGGTGATGGCCTTCAGGGCGGCGGCCGGACCGGCCCGGTGACGGCGGCTGGTCGAGACGCGAGCGGTCACCGAGAAGTTGCCCACCCGCTCGTGGCGCCACTCCTGCGGGCGCAGGTTGACGGGTACGAGCACGCCGATTCGCCGACCGGGCGTACCGTGGGCCAGGTTCCACTCGCCGATGGCCAGGTGGAGACCGGCCATGAGGATGTTCCGGCTCGTCCCGGGGCGATCGGCGCTGGCCACCAGGCGGGTGTCGTCCTCCGAGAGCTTCACCAGGTGGAACCCGTAGCCGGGTTCTTCACTTGCATCCATCGGAGCCAGGCGTGCCGGCCGGGCCAGCTGGTCGCGCAGCCGCTCGACCAGCTCGCGGTAGCGCCCGTGCAACGTCGAGACGGGGGCCGACGCGGGCCGCACAGGCAGATCGCGCACGGTCGGGAAGTCGAGGGGCGGGTCGCGCCCGACATCACCGGCGTACGCAGCGGCGATCGCATTCAGGACCCGGAGCCCGCTGAAGCCGTCGCTGACGGCGTGATTGAGGTTGAGCATGAGGATGTCGCCATCGGGGTGGCGGACCAACCGGGCCCGCAGGGGCGGCCATTCGGTCATCGTCATGGGCTCGCGCTGCAACTCGTTGCGGATCCTGTCCAGGCCGGTGTCGTCGCTGCACTCGACGACCCGCAAGGGGTCGCACTCCATGGGGTGGCTGCTCAAGGCCTCGGCCAGAGCCCCTCGCAGCCTGGCCACGTCGAGCGAGCCGGCCACCCGGGCCTCGAAGTGCACGCTCCACGCCGATCCCTGCGGATCCAGAAGGTCGCGGGCGTCGGGAACGCCCCGACCCGGTTCCCAGAGCCACTCGCAGTCGAGCTCGCTGCGGTGATCACCCTGGCGGCCGCGGAGGAGCTGGACCGTGTCCTGGGCCATGCCCACCAGGTTGTGAGCCGCAGCCCGGCGCAGCGAGTACCGGATCGATCCTCGGGCGCGTGTGCCGAGCGGTGACACGCGATCCACATGGGCGGCGATGCGATCGTCGTGGACGACGATGTGCAGGCTGTCATTGGTCCGGTTCTCCCGGAACGAGATGCTCCCGGGATGGAACAGGCGACCGAAGCCGGTGTCGCGGTGGAAGCGCCCGCTGGTCTCGAGATCGCGGAGTAGGGCGACCGGGTCGGTGATCGGCGGCGGGGTCTCCCGCTCGGCAGACCCCGGCTGCTGGTCACCGGCCGGGCCGTCAGGGCTGCCGGAAAGCTGGGACTGGAGGGTCTCCCGCGAGTGGTCGTCACCGCCGAAGTCCTCATCGTGCCCGGCGGTCGTCAGCCGGCCGGCCTCCGTGGCCCCGATTGGGACCGAGTCGACAAGAGGACCAGATGAGCGGACACCCCACAACACGCCACCGAGAGTAGGCCCGGTTGGCCCCGGGGTCGGACAACCCGGACGATTGCCGGGTGACCGGCCACTCTCACCGGCGGCGTTGGCGATCGGCCGCCGGCACACCTAACATCCGGCGCTGACGGCGGCCGTGTCGCGTCAGCCGAGACGTTGTCTGATCGCGAACGAGGGGGGCAGTTGATAGAGGTCGTCCTCTGGGACTGCGGCCATCCGGCGCCCGGAACCGGGAGCGCCGCCGAGCTGCCCCTGGCCGCCCTGGACCGGCTCAGCGCACTCGGCGTCGACGTGGTGCTGGTGGCGTCGCCCGACGACGCGGCCGAGATCGCCGCGCTCGAGCAACGAGGGGGACCGGGCAGGACCTTCCTGTGGTCGGGACAGCCACCCCAGGTGATCGAGCTGGGGTCCGCCCCATGGCCCGCACAGGTGATGGACGCCAGTCCCGAGGAGTGGGCTCGGCGCCATCTGGTGGGCATGGGTGGCCCGGATGCCGTCTTGACCGCGACCGATCGCGCTCAACTCGATGACCTGGCGGCGCCCACGGTCTTTCCGGCGATGGCCGACGACCGGGCCTGGACATTGGAGGTGGCCAGCTTCGACCCGGGGCGGGAAGGCGACGTGGAGGCGTGGCTCACCGTCGGGAACGGCCGCACCGGTACCCGTGGGTCGCTGGAAGAGGCGAGCGCAGAGTCGGCAGGCGGGGTGTTGGTCGCCGGCGTGTTCGGTCGCATCCCCGGCGATCAGGACGGGCCCGAGCTGGCGCCCGGGCCAATCTGGACCCACCTGGAGCCCCGTGTGGACGGTGAAGCCGTCGAGCTCCAGTCCGGCGAGACGACCGAGCACCGTCGTGTGCTCGACCTGCGCCAGGCGACGCTCTTCCGGGAGTGGCGACAACGCCTGACGACCGGTCAGGAGTGGTCGTTCCGCTCGGCCCGGTTCGCTTCGCTGGCCGATCGCCAGGTCCTGGCCATGCAGGCCGAGGCCCGTGTCGGACAGGGCCCCGGTGTCATCAGCACCGCAGCCACGGCCCCGGCGGGGTGGCGGGCAGGCACGACGGCGTCGATCTCCCTGGTCGGCGAGGTCCCCGTCCCGGCCGCCGGCGGGGTTGTCGGGTCAGTCGAGGTGACCGACCTCGGCGACCAGACGGTGCTGTCGTTGCATGCGAGTGGTGGCGCGTCGACGTCGTTCGCCATCGCCGATGAGCGCAGTGACAGCGGTGACGGCGAATCGCACAGCGGGGTCGAAAGGTTCGTCGCAGTGGAGCGCGCTGGTGGGCCCGACGCCCACCAGGCCGTGACCACGGCCCTCAGCCGGGCCAGGTCCGCCGGCGTGGTTGGGCTCCACGCCCACCACCGTCGGGCGTGGCGGGACCGCTGGCGGCACGCCGACGTGTCCGTCAAGGGCGACAGCGACACCCAGGAGGCCCTGCGCTTCGCCCTCTACCACCTGATCTCGGCCGCCGATCCCGAGAGCGACGCCGCGTCCGTCGGGGCCCGGGCCATGACCGGTCCCGGGTACCGGGGTCACGTCTTCTGGGACACCGAGGTGTTCGTCCTCCCCTTCTTCATCTGGACGCACCCTCCGACGGCCCGGGCCCTGCTCGCCTACCGCTACCGGGCCCTCCCTCAGGCGCGGGCCAAGGCCGCCCGGTTCGGCTACCAGGGCGCCCTCTACCCCTGGGAGGCAGCCGACACCGGCGAGGAGGTGACACCGGCTTTCATCGACCTGCCCGACGGCACGACCCTGTCGATCCTCACCGGCAAGCAGGAGCACCATATCTCCGCCGACGTGGCCTGGGCCACGTGGCAGTACTGGCAGGCCACCGGCGACGACGAGTTCCTCGTCACCATGGGTGCGGAGCTGCTGGTGGAGACGGCCCGGTTCTGGGCCAGCCGGACCCGGCGCGACGACGACGGTCGCCACCACATCGACGAGGTGATCGGTCCCGACGAGTACCACGAGGGCGTCGACGACAACGCCTACACCAACGTGCTGGCCCGATGGGCCCTTCGCACCGCAGCAGAGGTGTGCGCCCTGGTCCCCACCATCGATGCCGGGGCGTGGGCCGCCCTCATCGGCCGCCTCGACCTCCGGCCGGCCGAGATCGAGCAGTGGGAGGCGGTGGCCGCAGGGCTGGCCGACGGCTTCGACCCCGACTCGCGCCTCTACGAGCAGTTCGCCGGGTTCTTCTCCCTCGAGAACATCCGGGCCGTCGACCTGGCGCCCCGCCCGTTCACCGGGGAGATGATCGTGGGGGTCGACCGCCTCCGCCACACCCAGGTCGTCAAGCAGGCCGACGTGGTCATGCTGGCCCACATGCTGCCGGAAAGCGTCCCGGCCGACGTGGCTTCGGCCAACTACGACTACTACGAGCCCAGGACCTGCCACGGCAGCTCGCTGTCCCCGGCGATCCACGCCGCCGTGGCTGCCCGCCTCGGCGCCCTCGACCAGGCCATGACCTACTTCCGGGCGGCCGCCAGCCTCGACCTGCGCGACCAGATGGGCAACGCCGCCAAGGGTGTGCACATCGCCACCATGGGTGGGTTGTGGCAGGCCGCGGTGTTCGGCTTCGGCGGCGTGCAACCGGGCCGCGACGGCGTCCGCATCGACCCCCACCTGCCCCCGACCTGGGAGAAGCTGGCCTTCCCCCTGCACTGGCGGGGAACGCTGATCGACGTCGAGGTGACTGCGGCCACGCTGCGCCTCCACCTGGACGGCCCGGCCACCGTGGCGGTGGGAAACGAGGCGCTGAGCGAGCTCCGCCAGGGTTCTTTCGTCGCCCACCGCCACGGCGACGCTTGGTCGGCGGTCGACCAGGGGTCCGAGCGGTGACGGAACGGTCGGCCGAGCCCACGACCTACCAGCTCGCACCGCCTGCCTGAGCCGCCGCCCGTCAGGCCTTCGGGCGGCCCACGAACCCGGCCAGGACGTCGGCGGAGAGGCGGGAGGGCCGCCAGCCCAGGGCGGCGGCCGCAGACGAGGGGTCGAGGGCCAGGGGCCCGTTGAGGAAGATGGCCCGGTCGGCGCCGAAGGGCATCAGGCGCAGTCGCACGGCGGCCTCGGAGGCGGCCAGCACGGCCCTGAGGGGCAAGCGCACGATGCGGCCCCCGGCCAGGCCGGCGATGTCGGACTCGCTCAGCCAGTCCTCCGTGGCCACGTTGAACACGCCCGTCGCCTCGGCTCGCCCGGCGGCGTGCAGGGCGCCGGCGGCATCGTCTTCGTCCAGGAACTGCAACGCCTGAGGGACCCTGAGCACGGCGGGGACGGCCAGGCGATAGCCGCGGGCCGCCCGCTTCACCCGGTCGTCGGAGTGGGGACCGAGCACGGCCGAGATGCGCAGGGCCGCAGTGGGGACCGCTCCGAGACACAGGCGTTCGGCCGCCAGCTTGTCGTGGGCGTAGGGAACCTCGGCGTTGGGCCGGGGAACGCACGATTCGGTCAACGGCAGCGGGTTGTCGGGCCACGCCCCGTAGACCGCAGCCGACGACGCCAGCACCAGCCGACCAGGATTGGCGGCCACCACATTGCGTGTCCCGGCCACGTTGACCGGCCCGAGGCTCGTCCCCCCGCCCGTGCGCCACAGCTGGAAGGCCAAGTGGTACAAGACGTCACAATCCGACAGGGCCTGGCGCGCCCGGGGGTCGCACAGGTCGGCACGGGTATGGACCAGCTTGGGATGGGCGGGCACATCGCGCCTGGCCACCGAGCGCACGGTCGCCACGTCGGGATCGTCCAGCAGCAAGCCGAGGAGGCGGGAACCTATGGCGCCAGTTGCGCCGGTCAGGCCAACGTCGATCTCGCCACCTCGAAGGCGTCCAGGGCCCGGTCGATCTGAGCCTCGGTGTGGGTGGCGATCACCGACGTCCGCAGGAGGGCGCTCCCCGGTGCCACCGCGGGCGAGACCGCGCAGTTGGTGTAGACGCCGAGATCGAGCAGGCAGCGCCACAGCCGGGCGGCGTGCCAGTCGTCGCCGATCTGGACGGCCACGATCGCCGCGCTGTGTTCGGGCCCGGCCTGGTAGCCGAGGTGGCACAGGCCCTGGCGAAGTTGGTCGGCCCGGTCCCGCACCGCATCGCGCCGCCAGTCCTCGTCCCGGGCGATGCGAGTGGCCGCCAGGGCGGCGGCCATCGCCGCCGGCACCCCCGAAGCGGTGAAGAGGAAGGGGCGGCACGACACCCGCAGGTAATCGATGACGTCGGTGGGACCGCCGACGAACCCGCCACAGGAGCCCAGTGACTTGGAGAACGTGCCCATCACCAGGTCGGGTTGCACGCCGGCGTCGGCCGCCGCCCCCGCTCCCTCGGGACCGAGCACGCCCAGGGCGTGGGCCTCGTCGACCAGCAGGCGCGCGCCCGTCGCCGCGCAGACGTCGGCCACGGGGCCGAGCGGCGCCAGGTCGCCCTCCATGGAGTAGACGCCGTCGACGGCCACCAGGGCCCCGCCTTCGGCCGTCGCCATCCACTCCTTCAGGCGCCGGTTGAGCGACGTCACCGAGTTGTGGCGGAACGACTTGAGGGTGCCCGAGGCCAGGCGTCCGCCATCGATGAGGCTGGCGTGGCCCGACGAATCGACGAACACCGCGTCGCGCGAGCTCACGAGGGTGGAGATCAGGCCGAGGTTGGCCGTGTAGCCGGTGGTGAAGACCAGGCACGCCTCGGTGCCCGTCCAGTCGGCCAGCTCGGTCTCGAGCTCCCGGTGCAGGGGCAGGCTGCCGTTCATGAGGCGGCTACCGGTGCACCCGCTGCCGTAGCGCTCGACGGCGTCGAGGGCGGCCCGCTTGACCCGCGCGTCGCCGGTGAGCCCCAGGTAGTTGTTGGACCCGAGCATGATGACCTGGCGACCGTCGTGGTCGACCACGGGCCCCGACTCACTGTCCATCTCCCGGAAGTAGGGAAGCAGGCCGAGCGCCTCGGCCATCCGGTACTCCTGGACGCGCGGGGAATCGCACTTGGCGAAGAGATCGCCGGGCGAGCCCCGCCCACTCAAAGGGTCCACCATCGGTTCCAGAGGAGGTCACACTAGCGAGCCAATCCGGGCGCGAGTGCTCGTTGTGACTTCCTAGGATCAACGACCATGGCCATGGCCACTGTCTTCGGAACGCCGATCAGCTTCGTGGACACCGGATCGGGTGCCCCGGCCCTGGTGCTGCTGCACGCTTTCCCCCTGCACTCGGGGATGTGGGACGACCAGGTGGCCACCTTCTCGGCGCACCGGCGAGTGGTGGCACCGGACCTTCCCGGCTTCGGGTCCACGCCCGCCCTCGGTGACGGGCCCGCCCCCACGATGGGCCGGTTCGCCGACCTCGTCGCCGGCCTCATCGACCAGTTGGGAATCGCCCCTGCGGTCGTCTGCGGCTTGTCCATGGGTGGCTACGTCACCTTCGCCCTCCTGCGTCGTCGCCCCGAACTCGTCGCCGGAGTCGTGCTGGCCGACACCCGGGCCGGAGCCGATTCGGCCGAGGTGGCCGAGCGGCGGACCACACAGGCCGCCCAGGTGGCCGACCGGGGAACGGCCGAGCTGGTCGACACCATGGTCGGGAACCTCCTGTCGGACGAGACCCGGGCCCGGCGTCCCGAGGTGGTCGAGCGGGCCCGCGCCCTCATGGCCGCCAGCTCGCCGGCCGGGGTCGTCGCCGCCCTGGAGGCCATGAGAGCCCGCCCCGACGCCAGCGCCGAGCTCGCCGCCATCCATGTTCCCGCCCTTGTGGTGGTGGGAGAGCACGACGCCCCCTCACCACCGGCCGAGGCCCGGGCCATGGCCGATGCCTTGCCCGACGCGCACGTGGAGGTCGTCGCCGGGGCCGGGCATCTGTCGAGTCTCGAGGCACCAGCGTCGTTCAACGACGCCGTTGCCGCCTTCCTGAGCCGGTTCTGACGGGGCGCCCCGGTAGCGTCGGTCGCCATGCCAGGTCGCCGGGTCGCGCAACGACCTACCCGCAGGTCCCCCTTCGGTACCCACCGGTCGACGTCTTCGGGCCTGGCGGCCATCGCCGGGTGGGCCCTGGTCGCCCCGCCCACCATCACGGCCGCAGCCCGGCTGGGCCGGCGCGAGGGCACCAGCAGCATCTTGATCGCCGAGGCCTTCGGGCCCCTGCTCGGGCTCCCCGCCGCCGCCTCCCTCGCCATGGCCACCGCTACCCGGCGCCGGGGCCTGGCAGCGACGGCGGCAGCGGTGACGGCTCTCCATCTGTCCTGGCTGGCAGCCGAGCTGCACCAGGCGAACGGCGCCACCGACGGGACCGGTGCACCTCCGCCTGCGGCCGATCCGGGTTCCCGGTTCCGCCTGTTCTCGGCCAACGTGCTGTTCACCAACACCGACCTCGACGGCATCGCCGCCGAGGTGACCGCCGCCGATCCCGACGTGGTCGTCCTCCAGGAGGTCTCACCACCGACCCTCGCCGCCCTGGGCCGGGCCGGTACCCTCGACCGTTTTCCCTACCGCTCGCTGACCGCCCGCCCCGACCCGCTGGGCACGGCCATCCTGTCCCGGTTCCCCCTGGACGACGTCGAGTCGTGCACCGTGGGGGGCATGCCCATGGCCCGGGCCACCGTCGTGGTCGGTGAGCACCGGGTCAGGCTGTACAACGTGCACACCCGGGCCCCGTTCGGTCCCGGGGGCCTTCCCCTCTGGACGACCCAGCTGGGCTCCCTGGCCGCCATCGCCAAAGCCGAGACGGGGCCGTTGATCCTCGCCGGTGACTTCAACGCGTCCGCCGGGCACCGACCGTTCCGGGCCGTCCTGGCCGCCGGCGTGCGGGACGCCCACATGGCCTGCCGCCGGTGGTGGGTGACCACCTGGCCGAGCGACATGCGCCTGGCCCCCCCGTTCGCCCGGATCGACCATGTCCTCGTTTCGCCCCATCTGGCCGTGCTGAGTGTCGCCGAGGGGGAAGGCCGGGGCAGTGACCACCGCCCCGTCATCGCCGACCTGGCCGTGCTGGGCTGACCCGTGGCGCCCGAGCCGGAACCTCCCACGCCGGCGAGGCGTCGCTCGGTCGTCCACCTGCCCCGCTACTGGTACGTGGCCTGCCTGTCCACCGAGCTGGGGCGCAGACCGTCGGCTCGCACGGTGGTCGACACCCCGATGGCGCTGTTCCGCGACGGAGCCGGGCGCCCGATGGCCCTGCTCGACCGTTGCCCGCACCGCAACGTCCCCCTCTCGTTGGGCCGGGTCCGCGGCGATCTCCTCGAGTGCCGCTACCACGGCTGGCGCTTCGACGGCGAGGGGACGTGCCGCGCCGTTCCCGGCCTGTGCGCCGGCGCCGACCGGGTGGCCCGCCGGGCCACCGCCTTTCCCACCAGCGAGCAGGATGGCTTCGTCTGGGTGTTCCCCGCCGGCGACGAGCCTCCGGGGACGCCGCCCCCACGCTTCCCGTTCGCCGACGCGCCCGGCTATGTCACGGTCAGGCGCAGCCTGCGGGTGACGGCCACGCTGCACGCCGCCCTGGAGAACACCCTCGACGTCCCCCACACCGCCTTTTTGCACCGGGGCTTCTTCCGCGGCGGGCGACCCCCGGCCGAGATCGAGGTCGTCATCCGTCACGGTCCGGGTGGCGTCGAGGCCGAGTACCTGGGTGAACCCCGGCCGCCGGGCATCATTGGCAAGGTCCTGGCGCCCGCCGGGGGCGTGGTCACCCACGTCGACCGGTTCTTTCTCCCGTCCATCGCCCAGGTCGAGTACCGCCTCGGCCGCCACCACCTGATGGTGACGACGGCGTTCACCCCCGAGTTGGACGTGAAGACCCGGCTCTACACCGCCGTCGCCTTCCGGGGCGCCCTCCCGGCATCGGTGGCGCGCACGGTGCTGACGCCCATCGCCAACCGCATCTTCGCCCAGGACGACATGATCCTGGCGGCCCAGGCCGACAACATCGGGCGCTTCGGCGACGAGCACTTCGCATCGACCGAGCTCGACGTGCTCGGGAGCCACATCTGGAAGCTGCTCCGCCAAGCCGAGAGCGGGACGACCGCGCCCGCCATCGAGCGCGAGCACCGGATCACGATGCGCGTCTAGGTGAGCCCGAGCGGCCGGATGCGGGCCATCACAGCCAGGTAGTTGGCCCCCAGCACCTTGCCCACCCGCTCGGCCGAGTACCCCCGGTCGAGCATGCGCTGGACGAGCACCGGGAGCTCGGAGACGGTGCGCAGGTCGGCGGGAGGCACGATGAGGCCGTCGAAATCGCTGCCAATGGCCACGGCGTCCTCACCGGCCACGTCGATGGCATGGTCGATGTGGGCCACGATGGCGTCGGCTCGACCGGACCAGAACGCCTCGCCCAGGAACCCGGCGTGGAACATGATGCCGACCACCCCGCCGACCTCCGCGATGGCCCGGATCTGGGCGTCGTCGACGTTGCGCCAGCTGTCGTGGGCCCCCCGCACGCCGGTGTGCGACACGATCGCCGGCTGGCCGCGGTCGTGGACCTCGAGCGCGTCCCAGAAGCCCCGGGTGCTCACGTGGGCGAGGTCGACGAGGATGCGCGCCCCGTTGAGGGCCTCGACGAGGGCTCGTCCCTCGTCGGTGAGGCCGCGACCCGGCCGGGTGGAGGGGGCACTGGGCGAACCGACCGACGAGGCGGTCAGATGCACGAGTGTGACCCGCGAGACCAGCCCTGGGGGCAGGCGCTCGACGTCGTCGGGCGAACCCAGGGCGTTGCCCCCCTGCAGGGCCAGGAAGATGGCGAGTCTGCCCGCGGCCCGGGCCCGGCGGTAACCGGCGGCGTCGGTGACCAGGGCCACGCCGTCGCCGTGGTGGTCGACCGCGGCCCGGAGGCGGGCGAGGTTGCGCAGCACCGTGGCCGTGCGCGACGACCGGGACCGCAGGGGGTTGGTGGCCACGCTCAGCACCGCCGCGCTCAACCCCGCCTCCACCAGCCGGGGCAGATCGGCCTGGGAGTAGAAGCACCCCCGCAAACCGTCCGGCACCGTGGCGGCGGCTCAGGTCGTAGCCGATCAGGCGCGTCCACACGAACGACTCCACGTGGGCATCGACCACCTCTGACGCCGCGTACAGCTCGACGGCCTCCTGGGAGATGCCCAGCCGCCGGGCCCAGTGGGCGGGATCGGCGCTGACCCGAGGCAGATCGGTGTGGGCGGGCGGTGCGATGCCCAGCGAGGCTACCGGCGGCCCAGGGTCAGCTGCGGTCGGTCAGCGGCGGTGTCAGCGGCGGTGTCAGCGGCGGTGTCAGCGGCGGTCTCAGCGGCGGTCGGCGCTCACACCGTCGAGCTCGCGCTCGACTGGTGCCGGCCACATCTCCGGAGGTCCACCCGTCTCGGGCGGCGTCCCGGTCTCGGCAGGCGGAGGTGCGGCCTGGACCGACGCCAGGTCGGCCTCGGCCCCGATACGAGCCAGCCTCCGGTAGGCGAGGGCGCCGGCAGCCAGGGCGGCCACCCCGCCCAGACCCAACCCGTAGCGGGGCCCGAGGTTCTGCCCGATCCACCCCACGACCGGACCGCCGACCGGGGTGGAACCGAGGAAGGCCACGGCCCACAGGGCCATCACCCGCCCTCGCATCTCCGGAGCGGTGGCCAACTGGAGGGTGGCGTTGCCGAGGGACAGGAAGCCGATGCTGGCCACCCCGATGAGGAGCAGGGCGACGAGCTCGATGGCCAGGTTGGGGGCCACGGCGGCGATCAGCAGGACCACGCCGAAGGCGATGGCGTTGAAGGCCAGCGCGGTGGCGCCGACCCGCCGGTGAGAGGCGGCGTAGAGCCCACCGACGACAGACCCGACCCCCATGCACGAGCTCATCAGGCCGTACGTGCCTGCGTCCCCGTGGAACGTGAACCGGGCCATCAGGGGCAGGATCACCCCGAACTCGTAGGCCAGGGTGCCGATGACGGCCATCATGAGCAGCGGTGTGGACAGCGCCGGCGTGGCCCGGACGTACCGGAAGCCCTCCCGGATCTGGCCGCGGGCCCGGGGCTGGGGGATGGTGGGCTGCAGCTCCGCGGCCCGCATGAGGCCGAGGGCCACCAGCACGGCCAGGTAGGACGCGGCGTTGATCAAAAAGCACGGGCCCAGGCCGACCGTGGCTATCAGGGCCCCGGCCACGGCCGGCCCCACAGCTCGGGCCAGGTTCACCATCACCGAGTTCAGGGTGACGGCGTTGGGCAGCTCGTCGGAGCCAACCATCTCGTGGACGAAGGTCTGGCGCGCCGGGCTGTCGACCGCGTTGACCAGCCCGAACCCGGCGGCCAGGGCGAAGACCATCCACAGCTGCACGATGTCGAAGCTGACCAGCAGGCCGAGAGCCAGGGCGAGCAGGCCGGCCGAGGTCTGGGTGGCGTAGAGCAGGCGCCGCTTGTCGCAGCGGTCGGCCATGAGGCCGCCCAGGGGGCCGAGGATCAGCACGGGGAGGAACTGGAGGGCCACCACCAGGCCCAGGGCCGTCCCGCTGCCGGTGAGCTCGAGGACGAGCCAGGCCTGGGCCACGCTCTGCATCCACGTGCCCGACAGCGACACCATCTGGCCGAAGAAGTACAACCTGAAGTTGCGCACCCCCAGGGACGACACGGTACGGCGCACCACCGGCACCCCGCTCAGGGAACCGCTCGGGCCCCGGCTCATCAACGGCCCGCTGGCATCCCGCTCAGGGGGCCGCTCGGGCCTGCTGGCATCCCGCTCAGGGGGCCGCTCGGGCCCGGGTCGCCGTCGGCCAGACGGCAAAGGGCGGGAAGGGCGGCAGTCAGGGCAGCGAGCTCGTCGTCGTCCAACTCGGAGAGTCGTTCGGCCAGGAAGGCGGTGCGCTCGTGGCGGAGACGGGTCAGGGCCGCCGTCCCCTCGACGGTGAGCTCCACCACCGCCGAGCGAGCGTCGCCCGGGTCGACCCGGCGCGACACCAGGCCCTGCAGCTCGAGACGGTCGACGATGCGGGTCATGGTGGGAGCCGACACGCCCTCGAGGCGCGACAGGCGACCCATGAGAACGGGGCCGTGGCAGTCGAGGCTGGCCATGGCCGACACCTGCGAGGGACTGAGCCCACCCACGGCATGCTGGCGCAGGCGCCGGCTCAGCCGGCCCACGGCCAGCCGCAGGTCGGCGGCCAGCTCGTCATCGGCGGCCGTGGTGGTCGTGGACACTGGGTTCTGGGCAGGGAGAGCCGTCACCATCATTAGCTTAGCTAACGATTTTCGGCGGCCGGCCATTCCGTCGTCGTATCGTCTGATCCATGTGCCGGAACATCACCCCCCTCCGCGGCCTCGACCCGCCCGCGACAGCCGACGAGGTCACCGCCGCCGCCCGCCAATATGTACGCAAGGTTGCATCGATCAGCACCGCCGCCCAGATGGCGTCGCCGGCCATCGAACGTGCCGTCGAACTGGTCGCGTCGGCGACGGCGGAGCTCCTCGCCGACCTGCCGGCCCGGCGCCAGCCGCCCAGCGTGGTGCCGCCGCTGCGACGGCGGTGACACGGGGCCTACAGGGCCACCTCGAGGCCGGCCAGATCGAGTTCCGGGCCGCCGTCGACGGTGACCGCCTGGTGTTCACCATCGAGTCGTGGGCCCGAAGTGGCGATCGCCTGTCGAACGTGCTCTACGGGCAGCTACGCATGGCCAAGGAGGTGCAGCTGCACATGTGGACCTCGGTGATGGAACACGCGGTGCGCCTGGCCGGTGGACGCATGGTCGGCGGTATCGACATCGAGACCCGCCGGGTGGGCCGACCTTCCGCCGGCGGCGAGCGGATGCTCGGCGACCCCGACGCCAGGAAGGACCTCGATGCCCTGCACGACAAGGGGCTCGACTTCGACCTGGGCGACGGCGACGAGTTCACTCCCGAGAGGGGCTGGCACGTCGATCACTACTGCGAGCCTCTACCCGCCGAGGTGCCGGGCCCGCCGGTGCCCGGCGGGGCCTGGGAGGTGGCCCAGGGCCTCATGCGCAGCTACGAGTTCGCCGACCCCGCCATCGTGCGCGCCGTCTATTACCCCGACCGACCGCTCGACGAGCGCGACATGCTTCTCGAAGCCCGCTTCTACGGGCTGCGCTTCGAGCTTGGTGTGCGTGTCGGCGGGGCACGCGACGAGGTGCGCGAGGTCGGTGGGCGCAAGGTCCGGGTGTGGGGATGGAACTACCGCACCTTGCAGGGCCACCTGGAGATGGGGCAGATGGACTACGAGGTCTGGAAGTGGCTCGATTCGGGTCAGGTGGAGTTCCGCATCTCCGCCTTCTCCCGCCGGGCTCGCACCGCCAACCCCGTCGTGCGGCTCGGGTTCCGGGTCTTCGGTCGCCACGAGCAGGTCAAGTCCGCGCGCCACGCCTGCGCACGCATGGCCACGCTCACCAAGGCCGCCCTCGGTGACCGCGAACCCGGCGAGATCCGGTCCGCCGACGATGCCGTGGCCGAGCCGCCCTCGGCCGCCGGAGACCTCAGCCGCCCGGGGTACCTTCCCTCACCTGGCCTCGGGCGTTGCAGGGTTGCACGGTGACACGAGCCGTGTGGGCCAACCGCTTGACCTTTCCCGACCCGGAGCCGGTCCAGAAGCCGATGTCGCCATCGTCGAGCGCCACCACCCAGACCGGGGTGGGCACGGGGTCACCGTTGCGCCTGAACGTCGTCAGCAGGAGGTACTTCTCGTCGCCCAAGCCCATCGGCAACGCTACCCAAACTCGATTGCGGCCGGGTGGTCGCCAATACCGTGATGTCCGGGATCGAGGGCGGTCGGTCCTCCGCCGGTCACTGCAACAGCCGGATGGCACACCGGGGCCCGGGCGCGGCGGCCAGCCGGCGGTCGCCAGTCAGCAACTCGCAGCGCAGCGCCTCGGCGAGTGCCACGTACATGGCGTCATAGGCAGTCACGTTTGCCCGAAGGTCGAAGCCGCGTCGCACCAACGGGAGGGTCGGGTATCGATCCAGCTCGATGGCATCAAGATCGTCGAGGGCGGTGGCGAGTCTGCGCTCCGAGATCGTCCCGGCGCGCCACCTCTTGCGGAGCACGGCCAGGGTTTCCACGTCGACGAGGTCGGGAGCCGACATCTCGCCGGCGCTGCGAACCTCGCGCCGTGCACGTCGACCGCCGGTCCCGTCGTCGGCGATCACGTTGGCCAGCACCGAAGCGTCAACTACGATCAACTGCGCTGCCGCTCCTCCGTGAGGTCCTCGACCGCCTGGTCGAGACCGACGCGACCGCCGCGGCGGCGATCGATCCGGTCGAGCACCTCGTCGAGGCTCGGCTTGTCGGCGAGGCGCTTCAGCTCGCCGGCGAGGTACTGCTGCAGGGACTGTCCCCGCTGCTCGGCGCGCCGCTGCAAGGCTGCGTGGACGCCGTCTGGAACGTCACGTACGAGAACGTTTGGCATGCTTACATTATGCTATCGATCGAGCCCCCATGGCAAGACCTTTAGCTGTCCCACGCCCGATTCGTGCGTGGCGTTAATCGGGTGTGCTCGCAGTATCCGCCGATCGATGCCGGACCGGGCTTCGCCCGTATCGAAGTCCAACGTCGGGACGCAGTGCCGGTCAACAGCGTCGCTGTTCTTTCGGTAGAACTCGCCGACGCTGGCAAGCGATCCGGTGCTGAACGTTGCTGCCCCGAAGCCCGCCTTGAACTGCGTGTCGAATGCCCGAACGTTGCCGAACACGCCGAGCATGACCTTCGTGACGAGGATGTCCGGTGAACCGACCGAGCGGCTGTGAACTACCGGGGCGCCTCATCAGGGTGGGAACCGGCTGGGGACTGAGGTTGGGGACCCAGCCCACAGGAGGCGGCCAACGGGCACAGCCGGGGGGCGGCCTGCTGGAGCAGGCGGAGCCCGAAGCGCCGCATCTCGGCTGCATCCTGGCCGTGGCCTTCGCCCGTCTCCTGGATGGCCTCGGCCATGGAGAAGAGCGAACCGGCGCTTTCGAGCATGTGATCGGTGGTGGCCAGCATCACCGCCTTCACCTCCGACCAGGCAGCGACCCCGGGGCCCTCATCGGAGACGTAGGCGATCCCGGCGCCGTCGATCGAGGTCACGTCGACGGTCGTCACCCGGTCGTCTACGAATGTGATCCCAGCGGTGAAGCTGACCTCGGCCACGCCTTCTCCCCCTCCCGCAGTCCTACGCGGTCAGTCGCTCGACCATCTTCTGGGCCAACGCCGTCCGCTCGGCGTCGCCGAAGCCGGCGCCGGTGGCGCTGGTGGTCAGCAAGGCCAGGGCCCGATCCCGCCGGGCCACCTCGAAGTCGATCGTGAACTTCAAGCTCACGGTTCCGCTGGTGGCGGTGGTCACCACCCGCAGGCCCGCCGTCTCGTCACCGGCGGTGGCCGTGGCCAGTGGCTTGGCCGTGGTGTTGGCGAAGCTCACGTCGGGGTCCTTGACCCCCGCCAGGCCGTTTGCGAAGCATGCGGGCACGTCTGGGCCCCGGAGCCGGACCACCGCAGCGCGGGCCTGATCCTCGCTCTCGGCTACCACCGCCTCGGACGCCACGAAGGAGGTGCCCTTGTCGAGCTCCTTGCCCACGGCGTGGCGTGGGTCGGACGTCTCGTCGCGCGTCAGCACCGGGTCGTTGCCGAGGCAGGCTTTGAAGGCGGCGTCGGACGGGTCGGGGGAGTTGTCGGCCGTCTTCTCGGTGTAGCCCGGGAGGTCGACTGCAGTGAGCAGTGCCCGGGTGGCCCGTGTCTTGTCGGCCTCGACGGTTGGACGGGTCGTGGTGGTCGTGGCCGGGGCCCTGCTGGCGCCCGAGCCCCCGCCGCCACACCCGACCAAGAGCACCAGACCGACCACCGCCGGGAGCCAACGTCGCCGCATTGGTGCTTCCTACCACGGGCGCCCTCCCCCCGGCCTCGCCGGGCGCGTGCGGTCGGGCGGATGAGGGAGCAGGATGCCACTGTGCTGCGCATGTCCGATGACCAGCGGCGGGCGCGGCTGGCCGCCCGCCACCATCTGGCGGCCGCGGCGCGGGTGTCCGACGTGGTCAGGCTGGCGGGCGACCTCGCCGGCCTGCACGGCACCGACCCGGCGACGGTGTTCCTGTCGGCGGCCGCCCGCCTCACCGAGCCGGCCGACGCCGTCGGCGCGCTCGAGCGCGCCCTCTACGAGGACCGCACCCTGGTTCGCACCCTGTGCATGCGCCGGACCATGTTCGTGGTGCCGATCGATTTCGTGGCCGTCGTCCAGCACGCCTGTACCGAGCCGCTCGTGGCCAGGGAGCGCCGACGACTGGTGGGGATGATCGAGGACCAGGGCATCGCCGCCGACGGTCTCACCTGGCTGGAGACGGTCGAGGGGGCCACGCTGGCCGAGCTCGAGCGGGTGGGCGAGGCAACTGGGGTGGAACTGTCGAAGACTGTGCCCGGGCTGGGTGAGCAACTGCTGTTCGGCGAGGGTCGGAAATGGGCGGCCAAGGTGGGGATGACGACCCGCGTGCTGTTTCTCCTCTCCACCGCTCAGCGCGTCGTGCGCGGCCGGCCGAAGGGCTCATGGACCAGCAGCCAGTACCGCTGGTCACTCAT
The DNA here is from genome assembly GCA_051001215.1 of Acidimicrobiales bacterium. Lineage (GTDB taxonomy): Bacteria > Actinomycetota > Acidimicrobiia > Acidimicrobiales > AC-14 > DATAQC01. The sequence goes on along the minus strand of JBPCNP010000147.1, from coordinate 4,191 downwards.
GGGCGAGTGGCTGCCCGACGGCATCCCAGCCATCGACCCGGCGTCGGCCCGCGCCCAGTTGCTGCGGCGATGGTTGGCTGGGTTCGGCCCGGCCACGGCGGGCGACGTCACCTGGTGGACGGGTTGGACCGTCACCCAGACCCGGGCGGCCCTGGCTGCGGTGGATGCCGTCGAGGTCGAGCTGGAGGAGGGCCCAGGATGGCTGCTCCCCGACGACGAGGCACCCGTCGTCTGCGACGCACCGTGGGTGTCGCTGCTCCCGGCCCTCGACCCCACGACGATGGGCTGGAAGCGGAGGCACTGGTACCTGGGCGAGCACGGCCCCACCCTGTTCGACCGCAACGGCAATGCCGGGCCGACGGTGTGGGCCGACGGTCGGGTGATCGGCGGTTGGGCCCAGCGCGCAGGTGGCGAGGTGGTCCACGAGTTGCTGGACGACGTGGGCCGCGACGTTCGCACGGCCGTCGCCCGGGCCGCCGCGGAGCTGGAGAACTGGCTCGGCGACACCCGGGTCAAGCCTCGCTTTCCCACGCCGCTGCAGACGAAGCTGGCCCGATGACCAGTTGCCGGATCCGCCTCAACCGGGCGCTGAGCTGCGCTCGACCAGAGGCGGGCGGCGATGGCGCCTACCGTCGGGGGCGATGACCCAGCCCCCTCTCCCCCACTGCCGGCCAGGTGCGCTCAGCGACGACGCGGCCATGGGGATTGCCCTGGAGGAGGCGGCCATGGCCGCAGACCACGACGACGTGCCGGTGGGGGCGGTGGCCCTCGTGGGCGGCGCCGTGGTGGCACGCGGTCACAACCAGCGGGAGCAGGCGGGCGACCCGACGGCGCACGCCGAGATGGTGGTGCTCCGCGCCGCCGCAGCCGTCGCCGGCAGCTGGCGGCTCCACGACGTCACCCTGGTCGTCACCCTCGAGCCCTGCCCGATGTGCGCGGGTGCCCTGGTGGCGGCGCGGGTCGGACGCCTGGTCTTCGGCGCCACCGATCCCCGGGCCGGTGCCACCGGCTCCCTCTACAACCTCTGCGCCGATCCGCGACTGAACCACGAGCTGCCGGTCACCCACGGCGTGCGAGCGACCGAGGCGTCCGCCCTGCTGTCAGCGTTCTTCGCCGCGAAGCGGGGTTGATAGCCTCCCCCTCGGAGGGATGCGAGAGCGGCCGAATCGGACGGTCTCGAAAACCGTTGTGGGTCCTGCCCACCGTGGGTTCGAATCCCACTCCCTCCGCCAACTTCCTGACCAGGGCTCGGCGCGAGCCCTGGTCACGAGGCGCTCCCTGCGAACCCGAATGGTCGCCGACGGCCCGTTGACATCCGGCCGGTGCACGCTTAGTTTGGCGTCCGATTGCTTCAACTCATTCTGGAGGTGAACGGTGGCACTGACCCAAATCGAGCAGTACGAGGTGATGTATTCGGCCAACTCCTTTCCGCCCAGGATATGGCTGAAGAGCGGCGGGAATTTCATCGGTCAGCTCATCTTTCGACCGAACGGTTCCCCGCTTCCCCCGGACAGTTCCTCGGCCGGACAGGTGAACCTCTACTACCACCTCGACGACTTTCAGAACACGCTGGACCTGCTGCGAAACGAGAAGCCGATGTTCCTGTCGTTCGCCGGCACAGGCGGTGGGAACGAGAACTCCATCAAGACGAGCGCCGAAATCGTGGGTGAAGGCGAGTCGTAGCGGCGTAAAAGGCCAGATGGAGCGTCGTCGAACGCTCTGAGAATCGCCTACTATCCCGAAAGCCCGCTCTCGCCGCGCAACCACACTCCCAGCGTGGCAATGGCGGCGATGGCGGCCAGGAGAAATGCGACCCCGGGGAGCAGCGGGTCGAGCTCCTCGTCCGGGGCGGTGACGATCGCCGGCTGACCAGCCGTCGGAGCCGCAGTCTGCGAGGCCGCGGTGGCGGTGACGGCCGCCTTGGCGTCCAGGCGGCCGCGGCAGCCCAGGCCGCAGGAGCCCGAATGGTCGAGGGTGGCGAGGAGGCGTTCCACCGCGGCCGTCGGGCTGAGGCCCTGGGCCAGGAGGAGGGCCAGCGCCCCGCTCACGTGGGGGGCGGCCATCGACGTCCCGGCCACCCACTCGTAGCGGTTGCCGGGGATCGGGGAGATGACGTCGGCGCCCGGGCCGTCGCCGTTCCCCCCCGGGGCGACGAGGCCCCACTTGGCGTTGCCGAGCGATGTGGAATAGCCGGGCACCCGCCCCTTGGTGTCGGTGGAACCCACCACGAGGGCGTGCAGGTCGCCATAGTTGGCACTGCCCTGACCGTCCAGGTCGTCGTAGTTGCCAGCGGCCAGTACGGGGATGGCCCCACGGGTCCACGCGTACTCGATGCCCGGACGCAGCGGCGTACCGAGCCGGGAGACGATGACCAGGTCGGGCTCGCCCAGGCTGAGGTTCACGATGCGGGCGCCCTTGTCGACGACCCACTGGATGGCCCGGTTGATGTCCTCGGTAACGCCGGTGCCGTCGTCGCCGAGGACCCTGGCCACGACGAGGCGGGCGTCCGGAGCGACACCGGCGATGCCGCCACCGTTGTTGGTCTTGGCCGCAGCGATCCCGGCGACCGCGGTCCCGTGACCGTCTCCGTCGCGTGCGCTTCCCTCTCGACAGGTGCCGCCCACGCAGTCGGCCTGGGCCTCGATCTTGCCGGCCAGGTCGGGGTGCGACGCGTCGATGCCCGAGTCCACGATGCCGATGATGACCCCGGCTCCCGTGGAGACCGACCACGCATCGGCGGCGCCGATCTGGGTGAGGTTCCACTGCTCGGCGAAGTAGCGGTCGTTGCTCGCCCCGGCCGCAGCCGTCGACAGGACGACCAGCGCGCAAGCGCCCACGAGTGCCGACCTCATCCGGCCCCGGAGTCCCCGCATGGCCACAAACCGTCCCCTGTGCTCGAGCTAGTCGCCGAAGTTCGAGCCGCAGACAGCCAGCCCGTACGCATCGAGCTTGGCATCGACTGCGGTGACCAGCGGCAAGTACTCCTTTTCGATGGCGATGAAGCGGGACGAATCGCCGCTACGGGCGGCATCGGCCGCCTCCTTCTCCTTCGCGCGCAGCGTGTCCAACGCGGCCACGATCTCGGCCACCTTGGCCTCGTCGCCGGGAGGGACAGGCAGCTCCTTGAAGTCGGCGGTCATCTTCTCGCCGAGCGGCAGCATCCTGGCAAAGTACCGGACGAGGTCGGCACCGGACCGGGGTTCTGGAATCCCGGCCATGGCGCGGGCCGCGGCCCGGCACAGGCTGTCGGCCTTGGCGATGAACGCCGTCTTGAGCACGCCCGCTGCGCCGCCGACCACCGCTTCGACGCCTGGCTGCATGCCGGCGGCACAGGCGGCGAAGCCCAGCTCCTTGGCCTTGTTGGAGGACTCGATGGCGGAGGTCCGCATCCGCTGGGTTGCGGCGGCGGTGGCGCCATCATCCATCCGGCCCGCGGCGTCCTGCAGGCTCCGCCCGGCCGCGTTCGTCTGGGTCATGGCCGACAAGAGGGCGCCGACCTTGTTCCCGTCCGCGCCCCCGGGCTGCTTGAGCTTCTTCAGGCCGCCCATCTGGGCGTCGGTGGCGGGGACCAGCGTCCCGGCAGCGGTGGCCAGGTCGGGGTAGCTGGTGGGCTTGCTGATCGACGTGACCGCGCCGTTCGCCGGCCGGCAGATGGCATCGGCCTTGGCCGCGTACTTCGCCCTCGACGGCATCCCGAAGCCCTGGGTGGCCATGTACACGCCGAGGCCACCGCCGAGGAGGAGGGCGAGGGCCACCACGCCCACGACGAGCCCGGTCCTGCCGTCGCCACGGCCGCGGGGCTGGCGACCGGGTCGCCCGGGTCGCCGGGGCCGCTCGATCGGGGCGGGCGGAAGGGTTTGCGCCTGCGACTGCTCGCGCTCGCTCCACAGCTCGGCGATCATCGACGAGGCACTCGGCCGGGCGCCTGGAGCGGCCCCTCCCGCAGTACCTCCGGTGCCCTGTTCGGCCATTTCGTCACCTCCGATCGGCCGGCAGACCGCTGTGGTCGCCCGCCGCGCTCACCGGTATCGGCCTCCCGGGTGGCCGGCTTGAGCCCGGGGCCGGTCGTTGTTCGGGGGAGACCCGGGGTCCATGTGCGCCGCAGACTTCGGCGCGGGGGCCACGCCGGGCCCGGTGGTCGCCGTCTCCTAGGTGGCTGGTGTGAAGTGGCGGGCACGGGCAGTTGAGGCC
>JBPCNP010000146.1:0-8807 GCA_051001215.1 Acidimicrobiales bacterium | reverse complement strand
CCCCGGCGCCGGCCGCGGCCGGCGACCCGTCCCCTCCCCGGGAGGGTGGTGCCACGCTGCTGTCGCCCGTCGTCCGCCGTCTCATCGCCGAGCACGACCTCGACCCCGCTGACATCCCCGGTACCGGCCAGAGCGGACGGGTCACCCGGGCCGATGTCCTCGCCTTCATCGACCAGGGTGCCGTCGCGGCGAAGAAGGGACCGAAGCCGGCCGAGGCGACGCCTGCGGCCAAGGCGGCGCCTGCGGCCAAGGCGGCGCCTGCCCGACCTGGAGAAGACGACACGGTCGTTCCCTTCTCCAACATCCGCCGCCGCACGGCCGAGCACATGGTGCGCTCACAGGCCACGTCGGCCCATGTCCTGACCGTCACCGAGATCGACTTCGCCGCCGTCGACCGGGTCCGCCGGGCCGTGCGCGACGAGTTCAAGGCCAAGGAGGGCTTCTCGCTCACCTACCTGCCGTTCGTCTCGCGCGCCGTGGTCGACGCCATCGCCGAGTATCCCGATGTGAACTCCTCGGTCGGTGACAACATCTTGATCGTCCACAACCGGGTGCACCTCGGGTTCGCCGTCGACCTGGCCCACGAAGGCCTCATCGTGCCCGTCGTGCGCGATGCCCACGGCAAGCGTCTCAGCGCCATCGCGCGCGATCTCGCAGCCCTCGCCGCCCGGGCTCGGTCGCATGACCTCACGGCTGACGACATCTCCGGCGGCACCTTCACTATCACCAATCCGGGACCGTTCGGCACGTTCCTCACCGCTCCGGTGATCAACCAGCCCCAGGTGGCCATCCTGTCCACCGACGGCGTGCGCAAGCGCCCGGTAGCCATCGAGCTGCCCGACGGCTCCGATGCGGTGGCCATCCACCCGGTGGGGAACCTGGCCCTTTCATTCGACCATCGGGCCTTCGACGGGGCCTACGCCTCGGCCTTCCTCGGCCGCTGCCGCCAGATCCTCGAGACGCGCGACTGGTCCCAGGAGCTCTGAGCGTGGCTCTGGCCGCGCCCGGCCCGGGGCCAGCGCGCCAACCGGGCGGGGGCGGGGCGCTACGGGTCCGCTGGCTCGGGCGGGTCCGGTTCCAGGACGCCCACGCCGTCCAGCAGGGCCTGTTCGAGCGATCCGACGCCGACCATCTCCTCCTGCTGGAGCATCCCCACGTGTACACGCTGGGGTTGCGGGCGTCGATGGCCCACGTCCTGGTCCCGCCTGCGTCGGTGGGCGCCGAGCTGGTGGTCACCAACCGGGGCGGCGACGTCACCTACCACGGGCCCGGCCAGCTCGTCGGCTACCCGGTGGTGTCGGCCCCCGACGGGCCCGGGGCCACCCCCGCCTACGTGCGATCCGTCGAGCAGTTGGTGATCGACTCCTGCACCGATGTGGGCCTGGCCGGCACCGGTCGACTCGAGGGGTTCCCCGGGGTGTGGGTCGACGCCGACGGGTCCCGCCCCCGCAAGGTCTGTGCCATCGGCGTGCGCCGCAGCCGGGGCCGCACCATGCACGGCTTCGCTCTCAACGTCGATCCCGACCTGTCGTTCTTCGGTCACATTGTCCCGTGCGGCCTCCCGGACAAGGCGGTCACCTCGATGGCGGCCGAGGGGGTGGTCGTCGACCTGGCCGACGTCGTCGACGCCGTGGTGGCCCGAGCCGCGGCGCTGTGGGGCGACGGCACGGTGGAGCTCCAGGGCGTCACCGCACCGGCTCGACCCGCCGATCTGGCCGACTTCTCGGGAGACGGCGCTGCTCATGCCGTCGCCGGCGACGGCGGCGTGCCCGTCCGGCTCCTCGGCCGCCTGGGACGGGCCGGCGTCGACACCGGAGCGGGCGTGGCCCTGGCCGAGCCCAAGCCCGCTTGGCTGCGGGCCAAGGTCGACCTCGGTCCCCGGTACCGGGAGGTGCGCGCCACCATGCGCGGCCTCGACCTGCACACCGTGTGCGAGGAGGCCGGGTGCCCCAACATCTCCGAGTGCTGGGCCGCAGGCACGGCCACCTTCATGATCAACGGTTCACGTTGCACCCGTTCCTGTGGCTTCTGCCTGGTCGACACACGCCATCCCGAGGCCATCGACGCCGACGAGCCCGAGCAGGTGGCCGAGGCGGTCGCCACCATGGAGCTGGCCCATGCCGTGGTCACCGCAGTGGCCCGCGACGACGTGGCCGACGGCGGGGCGAGCGCCTTCGCCGACACCATTGCCGCCATCCGCCGGCGGTGCCCGAGCACCGACGTCGAGGTGCTCGTGCCCGACTTCGGCGGCGACCCCGCCAGCCTCGACATCGTGTTCGCAGCCCGCCCGGCGGTGTTCAACCACAACCTGGAGACCGTGGCCCGCCTGCAACGGGCGGTGCGGCCCCAGGCGTCGTACGCCCGCAGCCTGGCCGTGCTGGCTCGGGCCCGGCAGGCCGGGCTCACGACCAAGTCGGGCCTCATCGTGGGCATGGGCGAGGAGCCCGGCGAGGTACGGGGCGCCATGGTCGACCTAACCGGCGTGGGCGTGGAGATCCTCACCATCGGCCAGTACCTGCGGCCGACGGCCAGGCATCTTCCCGTGGCCCGCTGGTGGCGCCCCGAGGAGTTCGACGACCTGGCGGCGTGGGGCCGCGACCTGGGGTTCGCCCACGTGCAGTCCTCACCCCTCACCCGCTCCAGCTACCACGCCCGCGAGGCCGGGTCGGCAGCGGCGGCCTCCACGGGCCAGTTGCGCAGGTGACGCCCGTGTCGCGGTTCTCGGCCCGCCTGCTCGAGATCGTGACCGACCCGATGGTGCTCCAGCGCCTCCCGGAGCCGGTACGGCTGGCCTCGGGCGAGATGAGCCGGGAGTTCATCGATGCCAAGCTGGCCGTCGACGACCCCGACGACCTCGACCTGGTGGGTCAGGCCATGCTCGACGCCGCCCGCCAGGCAAACGTGGAGTTCGACGCCGTGGGGGGCCTGGTGCTGGGCGCCGTTCCGTTCACCTTCGCCGTGGCGGCCGCGGCGCGCTGCAAGTGGTTCCTGATCCGAAAGGAACCGAAAGGGCGGGGGACCAACCGCTGGATCGAGGGGGCCCGAATCACCAAAGGCATGCGAATCCTTCTCGTCGAGGACGTGGCGACCACCGGCGGCTCGATCCGCGACGCTTACGAGCGGGTCGTCGTCGAGGGCGGCGACGTGGTGTTTGCCACCACCCTGGTCGATCGCGGCGACCAGGCTGGCGGGTTCTTCCGGGGCGTCGGCGTGCCCTACGTGGCCATGCTGACCTACCGCGACCTCGGCATCGAGCCCGTCGGTTCCGGCTAGCCGTCGGCTAGCCGGGAAGCTCGTCCGCGATCAAGTCACGGGCGGTCCCGACACCTCGGCTGAGGTGATCTCCGCCGACACGTCCCCGACGAACCGGGTCGACAGGAAGTCGTCGGTCGCTTGCAGACTGAGATGGAGCTCGGCTTCCGAGTCGATGCGGATGCGGGCGGCATCGACCGTGAAGTCGAAGACGTGGCCGCCCGACTGATGGTCCGCGCTCAGGTAGTGCAGGTGGTAGCCGGGCACCCCGATTCCCTGCGCGTAGTCGGGCGTGTGGAACCCGACGATCGTGCCCGTGGTGTCGGTGAGCGTCACGGTGGGCTCCGCCGAGGCCGCGTCGGCGAGACGAGGGTAGGGCTTCGTTTGCTTCGACACCGTCCGCGCCAGCACGGAGCGGAAGCGGCCGTCGATGCGCAACGCGTAGACAAGTTGTCGCTCGGCGTCAGGTGGTGCACGACCTCCTCGCACTGCTTGCGAGTCAACGTTCCCTCCTCGGTCTGGTCGATGTTCGGCCGAAAGCGGGTGACGACGGCGAAGGGGGTGAGGTCGTCGGCGGACACCGGGCTCACGGTTCCATCGTGGCGGAGGTGGTAGAAGTTGCCGTCCAGCGCGACCATCTCGCCGTCGAGGGCGTTGAATGTGCCGACGCCGAAGTCGCCATGCCGCATGACGTCTCTGTACGGAACGTTGCCGTCGTAGAGACCCTCGACCAGAGAGACGATCGTCGACGTCTGGTAGACCTCGTGTGGCTTGTGCCGGCCACCGAGACGATGTGACAACAGGCTGCGGGCGAACCCGAGGATGTGATCGGAGGAGCTGCCCTTCTCGGGCGAGGATGTCATCGTGGACCTCGGAGGAGAGCGGGTGCCTGTGGCCAGACTGAATTCGGAATCGTACCGCCGGGTCGCGGGCTGGCCTTCAATCTCCCCCGTCGACACCGGGCAGAGGATCCTCGCCGACTTGGTGGAGCCGGGTTCGCCATCGGACCAGGCGTTGAACCTCGTGGCCGGGTTGTCCTCCACGCCCACTGAGCTGTCAGCCACCGAAGCCGTGACGAGCACTGCTCGCAGGCGCTCTCCAACCGACCTACGCACACGAAGGAGCCGTCATGGAAGTCCAGCCAAAGCAGCCGTCCGCCAAGGGGCCGGCCGAGTGGTTCACCGGCGACGTCTGGATCGACGCCATCGCCAAGGGCGAGGAACCGTCTAGGATCCGGGTGAGCGCGGTGCGCTTCACGCCGGGCGCACGAAGCGCTTGGCACTCGCACGCTCTCGGTCAGACGCTGTATGTCACCGATGGCGCAGGGCTCGTGCAATCTCGGGGTGGCGACATCGTGAACATCCGTTCCGGCGACGTCATCCACACACCCGCCGACGAGTGGCACTGGCACGGTGCCGCCGCCGACCACTTCATGACTCACCTCTCCATGACCGAGGGCGTCAGTCAGGGCGACAAGCCCGAGACGGATTGGGGAGCCCACGTCACCGACGCCGAGTATCGCGGCGAGGCGCTGTAGCTCCGTCGGGTCGAGCGGGTCCGAGGGCACATTCTGAGCGGCGTGGGCGTGGTCGGGGCCGTAGGCCGCCTCGTTGATCCGAAGCGCCCGGTGCAGCACGTCGGCGGCGGCGGCCAGCTCGGCCCGGGACCCCAGATAGATCCCGGCCTGGTTGAGGCGCTGGTCCAGCTCTGCGGTCTGGGGGAGGTGGTCGGCGAGAGCCAGGACGTGGGGCAGGAGGCGGGCGGAGCGGGGCGAGCTGCGGTGGTCCTTTGCCTGGTTGGGGAAGGCCCCCCACAGGGCGGCAAAGGCGGCGGCGCCCCAGGCGGCCAGCTCGTCGGGCCCGAGGAGCTGGCGGACGACGGCACCTACGACGCGGTGGACGCCGAGCGAGTCGCCTTGACGCCGCACGAGGGCCAGGCGGCGCAGGACGCCCAGGGCGTCCTCGTCGGCCAGGGGTCTCGCCGCAGGACGCCAGTTCGGTGGGGATGTCGTCGGGGGCCAGCAGCGCGGCGGTCCCCAGTACCTGGGCGGCGGCGGCCACCTACCGGCGGTCGCAAAGGAGCACTCGTGATCACCATGCCGTTTCTTGCCGAGGTCTTCGGCCCGGACGTCGGCCAGCCGTTCGTGGGGCCGGCGGGCAGGATCCTCGACCAAGCCCTCGCCGCCGCCGGCATCGCCCGGGGCGACGTCTACGTCACCAACGCGGTCAAGCACTTCCGCTGGGAGGCTCGGGGAAAGCGGCGGATCCACAAGAAGCCGACCACCGAGCACGTCCGGGCATGTCGGCCGTGGTGGAGGCCGAGCTCGCCACTGTGGGTCCGACGTAGTCGTGTGCCTTGGCGCGACCTCGCCGCCGTGGCGCCCGCCTCGGGGGGCGAAGAGGCCGGCTACCCCGGGGTCGTCACCGACACCGAGGTCGAGGGAGTCGACACGCCCGACGCCGAGACCGCCTGGACCACGTAGTAGTAGGTGGTGCCTGGCTTGACCCTGGTGTCGAGGAAGGTCCTCTTGGTGAGGCTCTTGATCACGGTGTAGGGCCCACCAGCGGCGCCCGACCGCGACAACGTGTAGCTCACGGCCCGGGCTGTCCAGGCCCAGGCGAGCTGCACGCTAGTGCTCGACATCACCGTGGCGGTCAGGCCTGCTGGTGCATCGGGAGGCGGATCGGTGGAGGCGGTGACGGCGTTGGAGGGCGACGACTCGGCACCGTCACCGACGGCATTGGTCGCATGCACGCGAAACGTGTAGGTGGTCCCGGCGGTCAGCGCTGGGACCAGGACAGGGCTGGTCGTGCCGCTCACCGTCATTCCTCCCGGGCTGGAGGTGACGGTGTAGCTGGTGATGGGGCTACCTCCGTCGCCGACGGCGGGCGAGAACGACACCGTCGCCTGGTTCAGGCGGATAGTGGCCGGGCCAATAGGCGGGGCGGAGGGCACGGAGGGTTGGGCCGTCGTCGGTGTGCAGGCCGGCTGGAACACTCCGGTGGTGGTGCGGATCGGGTCTGAGGGCCATTGGAGCTGGCCGCCACACGCCAAGCTGTCGGCGGCGTAGGTGACGGCCCACGTGTCCTGGCGCTCGCGGGCGAACGCCTGCGACGAGGTTCCGCTCGTCCAGAGGCCATTGGAACCAAGAACGGGGAGCTGGGCCCCCTGGCCCCCGGTGACGGAGACGCCCGAGACCGTGCTCTCCAGAAAGGCGCCCCGCTTGGCCGGCGGGATCCCGCCGTCGATCGACTCGACCACTCCCTGATAGCAGGCGGCCGCCCGCACGTTGGTGACGTGCACGTCGCTATTGACCTGGAAGTGCGGGGCAAAGGCGACGGCACGGTTGCAGTTCTCCCCGGCGATGTCGTCAGCCTGGACGGAGCGCACTTCGGAGCCGAACCTCAACTGGTTGGAGGCGTCGGTCTCGAGACGGAGGGCGGTGCCGCCCCGGCTGTACACGTGGGTCACGGTCAGGTTGTGGCCCGAGTTGACCTGGTTGGGCCCGAACCCCCTGGGACTGCGGACGTTGTACCAGTTGGCGATCGTGCCGTTGTGGGGGTCGTATAACGCCGACCGGTCGACGAGAGAGTCGCGCCGCGCCCGCAGCCCCAGGACGGCCTTGCGCGAGCTCGGCCACCAGCCGGCGTCGGTGGTCGGAGCGGTCGCGGGTTGGGAGTCGTTCTGGACGGAGAACACGTTGGCCACGAGGAACCCATCGACGTTCATGGCCAAGAGGCCGGACACGAGGTTGTTGGCGTTGGTCGCCTGCGGGTCGACGTTGAAGGTGAAGTCGGTGTCGACCGACCACCCTGCGGCCACCGGGCCGGCAAGGGACTTCACCCCGCCGGTTGCCGTCCCGACGCCCACGAGAGAGACGTTGGTGAGCGGGTTGGCGGGCGGGCCGTCCCACAGCACCACGGCGGGAGCCGGCGAGGAGTACTCCGTCGGAGCCCGTGCGGTTCGGCCCCCGGCCTGCTCGAGCACGGCCCCGGCGTCGACTTCCATCCGCAGGTTGGAAGGAAAGGTGAGGTTGAGAAGGCGATAGGTGCCGGATGGCACGTAGACGACGCCCTGAGGCGCTCCTGTCGGACCGTTGGGAACGCGGACGGCTCCGGACGTGGTGGCCGTCGCCATGGCGTCGGCGAACGCAGCCGTATCGTCGCCCGTTCCCTGGCCGAGGGCTCCGTGGTCGCGGACGCTCACCGCTCCGGGCGTGGGCGCCGCCCCCGGGACGGCGGCCGGCGGGGACGAGGCTCCGGCAAGGCGCACGCCCGGCGGGATGGCGAGGAGTGCCGCGCCGACGCCGACGAGCGCCACGACGAGGGCGAGGGCGCGACCACGCGTGGAGGAGAGGGGGAGAGTGTTCATGACGCCGTAGCAGAGGACCATAGCTGGTCCTACGGCCGCCCGGTAGATCTCCGCGCCCCCGCTGATGAACTCCACCGACTTCTCCTGCATGCCCGCGGCCAGGGCCTCCTCGTCGCTCACGCCGAAGCTTGGCGGCGTAGTCGCGGACGTCCTGGCTGATGCGCATGGAGCAGAACTTGGGCCCGAACATGGAACAGAAGTTCGCCGTTCGCCGGCTCGGCCGTCAGGGTGTGGTTGTAGCCCAGGCGGTCTCGGGGTCGAGCGACAGCTCGAACTGGTCCTCCACCGGAACTCGAACCGGGCCTTGGACAGGGCGTTGTCACAGGCCTGCGCAGTCGGGTGGCGGCGTGGGGCGGCGTGGGGCGGCGTGGGCGGCGTGGGCGGCGTGGGCGGCGTGGGCGGCGATCTTGTAAGCGATCACGCCGTCCTTCACGTCCTGGCGGTCGGGCAGGCCCAGGTGCTCCTTGGGCGTGACGTAGCAGGGCATGGCCGCGCCGTACCACCCGATCATGGCCACCCCGATAACCGAAATGATGTGGTCGTACCCGGCGCCACGTCGGTGGTGAGGGGGCCCAGTGTGTAGAAGGGCGCCTCGTGGCACAGCTCCAGCTGGAGCTCAGGTTCTCCTTGATCTTGTTCATGGGGGCGTGGCCGGGGCCCTCGATCATCACGCCTCGACGCTCGGCGCCGTCCGGTCGTTGCGCTCGCCGACGGCGGATCCTGCCGCCTGCACGTCGTGTCCCACGCCACCTTGGTGAGCTCGCCCAGGGGTGGCCAGCTCGGCCAGCTGCGCCTCGTCGTTGGTGTCGACCACCGACCCCGGGCGCAGGCCGTCACCCAGGGAGAAGGCGACGTCGTAGGACGCCAGCAGCTCGCACAGCTCGTCGAAGTGCTCGTAGAGGAAGTTCTCGCGGTCGTGGGTCAGGCACCAGGCGGGCCATGATGGAGCCGCCGCGGCTGACGATGCTGGTCACACGGGTGGCGGTGAGGGGCACGTGGCCAGCCGCACGCCGGCGTAATCGACGCCCTGCTCGGCCTGCTCGACGATCGTGTCGCAGTAGACCTCCCACGACAGCTCCTCGGCCTGGCCGTCGACCTTCTCCAGGGCCTGGTAGATCGGAACGGTGCCGATGGGCACCGGCGAGTTGCGCACGATCCACTCCCGCGTCGTGTGGATGTCGGCC
>JBPCNP010000145.1:0-2600 GCA_051001215.1 Acidimicrobiales bacterium | reverse complement strand
GCTCAGGGGGCCGCTCGGGCCCAGGTCCCCGCTCAGGGGGCCGCTCGGGCCCAGGTCCCCGCTCAGGGGGCCGCTCGGGCCCAGGTCCCCGCTCAGGGGGCCGCTCGGGCCCAGGTCCCCGCTCGTCACCGTTCGAACGAGACGGTGGTGCCCTCGGCGGCGGCGAAGACCTCGTCGACGCCGAGGCGCTCCGCCGTTCGCCGAGCTCCGGCCAGGAGGGCGTCGATCTGATCGTCGCCGTGATCCGGGTCGTGGTGGAACAGGGCCAGGCGACGGGCTCCCGCCTCCCGGGCCACCAGCACGGCGTAGTCGACGGTCGAATGCCCGTCGTCGTATCGGTCCTGCCACATGGCCGTCGACAGCCGGGCGTCGTGGATCAGCAGGTCGACCCCATCGGCCAGTTCGAGCACGCCCTGGGAAACGGTGTCGAGCCCGGCCGACGCCTGGTGGGTGCCCACATAGGCCAGGCTGACGTCGCCCCGTTCCAGGCGGTACCCGTTGGTCGAGCCCGCGCCCGTGACGCGAGAGGCGGGCACCGAGCGCACCACGACCTTGGCATCGCCCACGGCCAGCTCTTCGTCCTCCACGCCGATCACCCGGAGATTCTCGCTCATCCGGTCGGACCGAGCCTTGCCCTGCGCCGGACCGTAAACGTCGACGCGCGCATACTCGGCCTCCAGGGCCCGCAGCGCGGGTCGTCCCTCGAGGTGGCCGGCATCGGCACGGGTGAGAAAGGCATGGACCCGCCACTGCTCGGCCCGGCCGAGCGCGGTGGGGTCGAGGGTGGCAACCCAGCGATCCACACCGGTTCCGAGGTCCAGCAGGATCGTTTCGCTCTTCGGGGCCTCGACGGCGACGCACGCCGTGTGGGCGCCGTAGCGTCGGGTGGCTCTGCCGGCCGCGGGCGCCGAGCCCCGCACCCCGTGGAAGGTGACGTTCACCACGGCAGGGAGACGGACGGCATTGGGAAAGGCTATGACCTGCCGGGCCGCCGGGCAGCGTGTACGGCCGCACCGCGACGCGGCGTTAGCGTGACGGCACCCAAGGAGGCACGATGAGCGACCATACCCACGCTGAGCTCGACGACCACGGAGGGCGGCTGGAGGCGCTCGAGACCCGCATCCAGCGCCTGGAGAAGGCTCTGCAGTCCAGCGAGGCCGCCGGGCCGGGCGAGAAGTACTACGAGAGCGGGACGATCCACCCGGAGCTGGACGACCAGGAAATCGCTCCCTGAACCTGCGGGTTCACCGCCTGTTGCCCGTGGCCGGCATCGTCGGCCCGGTCGGGTTCGTCGGCGCCTGGGCGACCGCCGGGGCACTGACTGTGGGCTACTCGTCGGTCAACGACGCCATCAGCGAGCTGGCGGGTGTCGGCGCGCCGACGCGAGCGCTCATGACCGGGGGGTTCGTGTGCTTCGGTGTCGCCGTGCCCACCTACGCCCTCGTCCTGCGGCGCGACCTGCGAGGGAGGGCGTGGCTGGCCGCCGCCATCAGTGGCGCGGCCACCGTGGGCATCGCCATGGTCCCTCTCGGGGCCTCTCCCACTACCGACGGCGTCCACAACGGGCTCGCCGCGCTCGGGTACCTGTCCCTCGTCGCCACACCCCTGCTGGCGGTGCGACCCCTCATCGACGCCGGGCGCCGTCGCTTCGCCGTGCTCTCCGGGGCCGTGGCCGCGTCGGCGGCGGGGTGCCTGGGCGCCACCTTGGCCGGGCCTGCCCACGGGCTCTTCCAGCGACTCGGCCTCACCCTCCTCGACGTGTGGCTCGTGGCTGGCGCCTTCGGGGCCATCCGCCGGGCACGGCCGACCTCCGCGGCCGGCCGGGGCCCGGCTCAGGCCCAGAGGTCGGCGAGCAGCTGATCGACGCTTGCCAGTCCGCTGCCCTCGGGCCGGTCGCCGAAGATCGGAGCGCCGTCGTCGGCGACGGGACGTCCTTCCACGTGCGTCTCGTCCATGAGCTCGCGCACCGCCGGGGACAGGAAGCGGCTGACCTGGGCGTAGCTGTGAGCGTCGCCACGGGGATGGTGACCGAAGTGGTAGCGGAATGGGCGCGTTGATCTCGAGGACTGACCGAGCCCGGGTGACGGCCACGTAGAGCAGGCGACGTTCCTCGTCGATGCCCTCGGCGTCGCCAGTGGCCATGTCGGACGGGAACATGCCGTCGCTGGCGTGGAGCACGTGGACGACGTCCCACTCGCCGCCCTTGGCCGAGTGGATCGTGGACAGGATCAGCCAGTCCTCGTCGAGGTGCGGGGGGCCGGCCAGATCGGCTGTGGACGTCGGTGGGTCGAGGGTGAGATCGCTGACGAAGCGGCTCCTCGACGGCGCGGCACCGGCGATCTGTTCCAGGTGGGCGAGGTCGGCCCGGCGTGCGGCGCCGGCGTCGTAGGCACGTTCCACCACCGGGTCGAGCCATTGTCGCAGTCGGGCGACCTGGGGGCCGGGCGGCAGGGCACCGTCGTGCGGTGGGTCGGCGCCGGGTGGGCCGGCGCCGACACAGTCGGCCAATGCCGACCGCAAGCCTCCCCGCTCGGCCCCTGCAGCCACCGGCACCCGAGGAGCCGCAGCAAAAAGTTGGGGCAGGGGTGTTGCCGTCGGGT
>JBPCNP010000144.1:0-22209 GCA_051001215.1 Acidimicrobiales bacterium | reverse complement strand
GCTCAGGGGGCCGCTCGGGCCCGGCCTCCCGCTCAGGGGGCCGCTCGGGCCCGGCCTCCCGCTCAGGGGGCCGCTCGGGCCCGGCCTCCCGCTCAGGGGGCCGCTCGGGCCCACGAGGCAATGAGTCGTCCCATGCCGGGCGCACGAGCCCTGCTCGAAGCGGGCCCCAGGTCCGGGCGCCCCGATGGGCCCCCACAGGGCGAGCGAACTACCCGACACCGCGACCCGGCGGCAGACCGACGGCAGGAGACGACCCGGCGGCGACCTGAGGCGACCGGTCCGCAAACCGCACCCCCGGCTCAGGCACGGCTGACGACCGCACCCGGCCCGTCGGGGCCGCCGACGGCGCCGCATTCGCAGGGTGGGGGATCGCCAGCAGGGGCGCGGGCGACCGTGATGCCCGTCTCACCGGCCCAGCGGCCCCCCGAGCGGCCCCCTAGGCCCCAGCGGCCCCCCGAGCGGCCCCCTAGGCCCCAGCGGCCCCCTGAGCGGAGCGCCGGGCCGGGGCCGCCCGTTGCCCCGTCATCGTCCGCCGCCGCTCCCACGGCCACGACTCCGACCGCCACCGAAATCACGACGGGATCGGCGGCGTCGTCGGACGAGTGGTGGGCGCCGCTGGCCAAGCTCGGGGTGGTCTATGACAACACGCGCCCGCACGGGCGGATCGGCTTGGCCTGGGCGGTCGTGACCGTCGCCGCCGCCATCGCCGGGCCGGTCTGGATCGCCGCCTGGCTGGCCATCAGCGCTTTCGTCGGCGCATCCCAGGCGGCCGGGACCCGCCGGGCCCTCGATGTGCGCCCCCCGCCGTGGCTCGCCGCTGCGGTCTCGTTGGGGCCGCCCGTGGCTGCGGTGTTCGGCGGGCGGTATGTCGTCGCCGTGCTGGCTGTCGGCCTGGGGTCGGCCATCGTCGTCCGGGCCTTCGTCACCCATCAGGCCAATGCCCAGAACGTGGCGCTCGCTCTGGTGATCGGGATGGCCACCGGCTCGGCCGCGGCCGCAGTGACGCTCACGAGGGAGGTGAACGTCAGCGCTGCTGTCTACCTTCTCGCCTGCGCGTGCATCTACGACGCCGGCGCCTACCTCGTGGGCACGGGCGCGTCGGCGGCGTGGGAGGGGCCCGTGGCCGGAGTGGTGGCGCTCATCCCGGTGACGATCCTGGCTGCGGTCGTGCTCGTCCCGCCGTTCCCGGGGGGCACGCCGCTGGCCCTGGGCCTGCTCGCCGCGGTTCTCGCCCCGCTGGGTCCTCTGGCCGGTACCGCCCTGCTCGGACGCCGGGACGCCGATGCTCCCGGGCTCCGGCGACTCGACTCGCTGATCTTCCTGGGCCCCGCCTGGGCCTGGTTGATCGCCACGATCCTTCACTGACCGACCGGGTGGCCGAGGGCCCTGCCCGGTCGGAGCAATGAGAACGGCCGGCGAAGCCGCTCGGTGCAATGCGTGCCCGCCCGAAGGCGGGCCGCTAGGCCTTCTTGGTCTCCCAGAAGATGGTGTCGATCTGGCCGACGAGGTCGAGGAGCTTGTCCCCGCTCGCCGGGTCCTCGGACTTCTTGGCCGCTCCGGCCGCCTTGGTCGCGTCCCAGAACAGCTGGTGCAGCTGGGGGTACTTCTCGACGTGCTCGGGCTTGAAGTAGTCGGTCCAGAGCACCCACAGGTGATGCTTCACCAGGTCGGCGCGCTCCTCTTTGATCTGCACGGCGCGCTGGCGGAACACGTCGTCGTCGGAAGCCTGGAACTTCTCCTGACAGCCCTTGACGGACTGCGCTTCGATGCGGGCCTGGGCAGGGTCATAGACCCCACAGGGAAGGTCGCAATGGGCGTGCACCCGTTCGGGCGGGCGGATCCGGTCGACGAGGGCGGTGATGCCGGTGAGAATGGGCATGCCTGATGTTCCTCCGCTTCGATAGTTGATGCCTCCGCAGACTACCCAGTCCCCCGAAGGGTGACGGCCACTCGGCGGTGGCTGGCCGTCGCCCTCGTCGCCGGGGGTGTCTCCACGGCACGCGGGCTCAGCCGGCTCAGCCGGGTCGAGGTCGTGGGCGACAGCATGCGCCCGGCCCTGGAGCCCGGTGACCGGCTCGTGCTGAGCCGAAGCCGCTGCCCCCGCCCCGGCGAGCTGGTGGCCGTGGCCGATCCGCGCCAACCGCGGCGCACGGTGCTCAAGCGACTGGTGGAGGTCTCCCCGGCCGGCCTCACCGTCCTCGGTGACAATGCCTCGGCCAGCACCGACAGCCGGACCTTCGGGCCCGTTGGCGCCGATGCCGTGCGGGGCAGGGTCATCTACCGCTACCACCCCGCCCACCGGCGTGGCCGACTGCTCCGCTCCAGGTCGGACCAGCCGTTGGTAACGTGAGCTGGCATGGGATGGAGGGACGATCTCGAGCGCATCCTCGCGCCGGACTACCTGGGCGACACTGCCGGCCGGTCCATCGACGATCTGCGCCAGATGGCGGCTGAGTCCCAGGCGGTGGGGGACGACATCTCGTATCTGCGGCGTCAGGTGCAGGGACGGCTCGACATCGTCCGGTGGGAGCTCGAGCGTCGTCAATCGGGCGAGGGGCGATCGACCACCGACGATCTCGTGAAGAGCCTGTCCAGCGTGCTGTCACCCAATGTCCATGCGCCGGGGCACCAGCAGATGGTCGACGGCGTCGAGCCCGCCCACCTCGACGAGCTCACAGAAGAGCTCAGCGCCGTTGTCCCCCCGGTGTGGAAGTTGCCCGACCTCGACGACGTCGAACTGCGGACGCTGGCCGACCGCCTCGAAAAGCACGAGAGCGAGTATTCGTCGCTGCGCCGGGAGGTCTTCTCCCGCGCCGACGCCCTCCGCGGCGCCATCACCGGCCAACTGGGCGGGTAGTTCGATCGGTAGGTCTGCAGGCGGAGTGATGAGTCAGCCGCTCGCCACTGGGTAGGGTTGCCCCCCGTGCGCCGGCTGGCCGTCATCTCGTTGCATACCTCTCCGCTCGCCCAGCCAGGTGCCGGAGACGGTGGGGGTATGAACGTCTACGTGCACTCGCTGTCATCGGCGCTGGCCCGGGCCGGCGTCGATTGCGACGTGTACACCCGTGCCTGGCGTCGCGGACTGGCACCGGTGGTGTCGGTCGAGCCCGGTTTCCGGGTGCACCACGTGGCCGCCGGCCCCGTCGGCATGGTGGCCAAGGAATCGATGCCCGAGTTGGTCCCCGAGTTCACTCAGGGCGTCCTGGACGCGATCAGCGCCCACGGCGAGCCCGATCTGATCCACGCCAACTACTGGTTGTCGGGAGTGGCCGGCCACGCCCTCAAGCACGAGTTGGGGTTGCCGCTCATCGCCACGTTCCACACCCTGGCCAGGGTCAAAGCCGAGGTGCTGGCCGACAAGGGTGAGAGCAGGGGACGGGCCGAGGCCGAGGTGGTGGGGTGCTCAGACGCCATCCTGGCTTCCTCCGAGGACGAGCGGGCCCAGCTCGAGCGCCTCTACGACGCCCAGCCGGGACGGGTCGAGATCGTGCCTCCCGGCGTCGACCACGAGCGCTTCGCTCCCGGTGACCGGGCTCGGGCCCGGGGCCGCCTCGGGCTGGGCGAGGGCCCGATCCTGCTGTTCGTGGGACGGATCCAACCCCTCAAGGGGGTCGATGTGGCCATCGAGACGGCGGCCCGCCTGGCTCCCGATGTCACCCTGGTCATCGTCGGCGGCCCGTCCGGCCCTGACGGGGAGAGCGAGCGCCACCGACTCGATCGCCTGGTGTCCGACCTCGGCGTCGGGTCGCGCGTGCGGTTCGTCCCTCCTCAGCCACACGCCGAGCTGGCGACGTGGTACCGCGCCGCCGACCTCTGCCTCGTTCCCAGCCGGTCCGAGTCGTTCGGTCTCGTGGCCCTGGAGGCGGCCGCGTGCGGGACGCCGGTGGTGGCGGCCGCCGTCGGGGGTCTGCCCACACTGGTGGACCATGGCGTCACCGGGTTCCTGGTCGACGGTGGCGACAGCGACGGTTTTGCCGCCCGGGTCGCCGAGGTGCTGGGCGACCCCGCCCGCGCCGCCCGGATGGGCCAGGCCTCGGCCCTGCGCGCCCGTCGCTACAGCTGGTCGATCACCGCTGCCCGCCTCCGGCGCCTGTATGCCGACCTCACCGCTCGCGACCTCGTCGAGTGTAGGTAGTCTCTCCCCTCCCACCCGCACCACCGCAGCGGCGCCCGTCGTTCCCTCCATCCCTCTCTGGGGTCTATCGGCGCGCATCAAGATCTTTCATGCTTTCTGCTTGCATCTGATTCGGGCCCTGAGCTATGGTTCAACCAGCCCGAGGGGCGGAACGGAGCGGTCGTTCGGGGAAGTGCGACTGCATCGGGAGGTTCCTCGGGCCACGCTCGCATGACGATCCGTGTCCCCATCACGCCGCTCGTCCTCAGCCTGATGTTGGCTCTGGCCACACCGGGTTTCGCCGCCTCGCCTGCCTCCCCTGGCACCCCCGGCGAGGGCACGGCATCGGGTCCGGCCCCGCAGGCGACGGCCGCGGCCGCTCTGGTCACCACCGCCAGCACCGACGCCGAGCTCGAGGCGGCGCTGCGTGACCTCGACACCAGCGTCACCGCGCAGTCGTCCACCACTGAGGCCGTCCAGCAGGCGGCGTCGGCCGCCCAGGTGGCGGTGGGATCGGCCGAGGCCCGGTTGGCAGCCACCGAGGCGCGCATGGCGGATCTGCGATCGGCCGCGGCCGCACTCGCCGTGCGGGCCTACGTGCATCCCGGCGGGGACCCGCTCGTCCGGCTCCTCGGGTCCACCGATGTCAGCGAAGCCAGTCGGCGGGAGACCCTGCTCGACCACGTGGCCAGCACCGATCACGAGGTGCTGGGCCGACTCCGCGCCACCCGGGAGGACGAGCAGGCCGAGCAGGCCGACCTGGGCGCCCTCCGTGATCAGGCCGACGCCCGGCGACGGGCGGCTGCCGCCCACCTCAGCGAGCTCGTCGCCGCGCGCGACAGCCAGGCCCGCCTGCGAGAGGCCCTGGACGGCCGGATCCAGGAGTACCAGGCCGAGGTGGACGGGCTGGCCCGCGACCAGGCCAAGATCGAGAACCTGCTGCGGACCCGCCAGGCCGGCGCCGACGTGGCTGCGGGGCTGCCGGTGTCCCCGGGAGCGGCCCCCAGCTACGGGCTCATCTGGCCGGCGGACGGCCCACTGACGTCTCCGTTCGGGAACCGTTGGGGTCG
The DNA here is from genome assembly GCA_051001215.1 of Acidimicrobiales bacterium. Lineage (GTDB taxonomy): Bacteria > Actinomycetota > Acidimicrobiia > Acidimicrobiales > AC-14 > DATAQC01. The sequence continues at coordinate 17,025 of JBPCNP010000144.1, read as the reverse complement.
CATGCACACGGGCATCGACATCGGGGTCGACATCGGGACCCCGATCCGGGCCGCCCAGGCGGGATCGGTGATCTCGTCGGGCGACGACGGTGGCGGCTACGGGCTGCTCACGGTCATCGACAACGGCGGCGGCCTGAGCACCCTCTACGCCCACCAGAGCAAGTCGGTCGTCAGCGGCGGGTCGAGCGTGGCCCAGGGCCAGGTCATCGGCTACACCGGGTGCTCAGGCCACTGCACCGGGCCCCACCTCCATTTCGAGACCAGGTTGGGCGGGAGTGCCCAGGACCCCAAGGTTTTCCTGCCCTGAGCGGGCCGTCTGTCGGCGCGGCATGCGGCCGTCCCGCCTACATTCGTCCCCATGGGTGTGCGGCTGGTCATCGTGGGGGGCGGGAAGATGGGCTCGGCGTTGCTCGCCGGGCTCCTGAGGGCGGGCTGGGCCGAGGCCGAAGAGCTCGGCGTGGTCGAGCCGATCGCCACCCGGCGCGAGGAGCTGGCCCGTCTCCATCCCGGCGTGGTCGTCGCCGCCGAGGTTCCGAACGCCGATGGTGCCGCCCTGGCCGTGAAGCCGGCCGACGTCGATGCGGCCTGCGCCGGTGTGGCCGGTGCGGGTGTGCGCCGGGCGCTGTCCATCGTCGCTGGCGTGGGGCTGGACCGCCTCCAACGGGGCCTGGGCGACGGCGTACGCGTGGTGCGGGCCATGCCCAACACGCCGGCGCTCGTCGGTGCCGGCGCAGCCGCCATCGCCGGCGGCACGGCGGCGACCGACGACGACGTGGACTGGGCCGCCAGCATCCTGTCGGCCGTCGGTCTGGTCGTGCGGGTGGGCGAGCCTCTCCTCGACGCTGTCACCGGCCTCTCCGGATCCGGGCCCGCCTACGTGTTCCTCGTGGCTGAGGCCCTCATCGAGGCGGGCGTGCTCAACGGCCTGGGTCGCGACGTCAGCCGGGCACTGGTCGTACAGACCCTCCTGGGGTCGGCTCGGCTGCTGGACGAGTCGGGGCAGTCGGCCGACGAGCTCCGAGCCGCGGTCACCTCACCCGGCGGCACCACCGCCGCCGGCGTCCGGGCCCTGGAGGCAGCAGGTGTGCGCAGTGCCCTGCTGGAGGCGGTGACGGCCGCCACCGAACGCTCACGGGAGCTGGGTCGCGGGTGAATCCCGCCCCCCCTTTCCCTGGCCCGCCTCACGGCGTACATTGCCAGGAGCGAAGAGGGGAGAGTTCACGGTGAAGTCCGATGCGCGCGCGCGGTTTCTTACTGCGGCTGAGGTGGCTGGGCTCCTCCGGGTCTCCACCATGACGGTCTACCGGCTGATCAAAGGTGGCCAGTTGGCCGCCGTCCGGGTGGGGAAGTCCTACAGGGTCCGCGAGGACGACGTCGACCGCTTCCTGGCGAGCACCTACACCGAAGCCGGCTGACCCACCTGCCGGGCCGCCGCCCCCAGGCAGTGCCGGGCCGCCGCCCCCCAGGCAGTGCCCGCCCGGCCCGGCCCGGCCCGGCAACTAGCGTGCCCAAGGCAATGGCCGCCGGTTTCGACACCATCTCGTTCCTGTCCGACTACGGCTTGGCCGACGAGTTCGCCGGTGTGGTCAAGGCCGTCATCGCCGCCATCGCCCCCGCGGCCAGGGTGATCGACGTGACCCACCAGGTCGCGGCCCACGACATCCGGGCGGGGAGCCTGGTCCTGGCCCGCAGCATCCAGTACCTGCCCCCGGGGGTGGTATTGGCCGTCGTCGACCCCGGCGTGGGGACCGCTCGGCGGGCGATGGCCGTCGAGGTGGGCGGCGACGGCGACGGTGGGTCGAACGACCGGTGGGTGCTCGTCGGCCCCGACAACGGGCTGCTGGCCCCGGCCGTGGCCCTGGCCGGCGGGGCCCGGCGGGCCGTCTCGCTCACCAACGTCGAGTGGCACCTCGCCGCTCCGGGGCCCACCTTCGCCGGCCGCGATGTGTTCGGGCCGGCGGCCGCCCACCTGTGCGCCGGTGTCGAGCTCGACGAGCTGGGCGAGCCCGTCGACCCGTTCACGCTCCTCCCCGGCATCATCCCCCTCTCGCGAGAGGAGAACGGCGGGGTGGAGGGGGAGGTGCTGTGGGTCGACCGGTTCGGCAATGCCCAGCTCAACGTGGGGCCCGACGAGGTCGACGCCATGGGCTCGCCGATCGTGGTCCGCATGGGCGAGCGCACCCGGAGCGCGGCGCGGGTCACCAGTTTCGCCGAGTTGGCCACCGGGCAGGTCGGCCTGGTGGTGGACTCCTACGGCCTACTGGCCGTAGTCCTCGATCGCCGGTCTGCCGCCGAGGACCTGGCCCTGGCCGCCGGTGACCTGGTCCGGCTCGAGCCGTCGGACGACACGTGAGACGGGGCACCACCATCGCCCTGGCCGCCTTGCTGCTCGCCATCTTCGCCGCCGCCATCGTCCAGTTTCTCGTCATCGGGCGCTGACAAGTGGTGACGCTTCCGGTGCCGTTTCCTCCTCACGAGTCGGTCCCTCGGAGGCTCGGGAGTCAGGGGCTCTTGGTTCGGCCTCGGGGGGCGCTCGGGGGGCACGGCCCCCTGAGGGAGCCGCAGAGGCGGCTGATCTCGCGCTCGAGCGAGTTCAGCCCCTCGACCTTGTCGAGGCAGATGGCCACGCCGGCCTCGTCGGCTTCGCGTTGCAGGGCGTCGTCCACGTAGGCGGTGTAGAGGACGACGACCTGGTCGGGGCGACGAGCCCGTAACTGGCGCGCCGCGGTGAGGCCGTCCATGACCGGCATCTTGTAGTCGATGACGATCACGTCAGGATCGGCGTCGTCGACATGGTCGAGGGCGTCAGGTCCGTCGGAGGCCTGATGGACCACGTCGAAGCCGTCGACGGTGAGCATCGTCGTGAGCATCCGGCGCACGTGGGCGGTGTCGTCGACGATCATGACCCGGATGGGCACCTCGCTGGCCTCGGCCACGTCCAACGGTACCGGGTCCCAGGCTCCTACCTGCGCCTGCGGGCGGCACCGCAGGCACCGATCCCAGATGGGCGATCAGGACACGGTCAGCGTCTGGCGGATGCCATTGCCCTTCTGCCCGGGCTTGCAGGCCACCTGGTAGCTGCCGGCCGCAAGCTTGGCGCTGAAGCGGGCCGTGGTACCGGGACCGATGTCTTCTTTCTCGGAGACGATCTTGTCGCCTGGGGCGAACACGTAGACCTCGGTGACCTGGTTGCCGGTGTTGTCGACCTCGAAGGCGTGGGTGCCCGGCGTCAGGCTGGTGGTGGCGACACGGCACTCGGTGTCGGTGGCGGTGACCGCCACGGCAGGCCCGCCGCCGCCCGAGGACGACGCGCAGGCGGCCAGGGCGAGAGACCCGACGACAGTGGCCACGACGGGCCGTCTCATCGGGCGGGGCTGGTGGGCGCGGGCACCCGCGGGCTGGGCGCCGACGAGGTGTTCGCCGCGGTGGCGACCTCCGGCGCGGGCGTCCGGGGCGGTCGGAGGAACAGCGCCAGCGTGGGTATGAGATAGGCCAGCCACACGCCCAGCTCCAGGCGGGACGGGTTGGGGCTGATGCTGAACAGGCCCTTCCACAGCGAACCCCACCAGCTCGACGGGGGCAGAATGCCGGTGGCGTCGAAGACGACGTGGCCGAGGGCTGCGAAGGTCAGATACCCGGCCTCTTGGAGGTCGTGGATGCCATAGGCCAGCACCCCTGCGGCCACCACCACGAGACCGGCGCCCGTGTAGCGGAAGAAGCGAGCCAGGTTGATCCGCACCGACCGGCGGTACACGAGGTAGCCGAGCACGAAGGCCGTCGCCAGTCCGAGGCTGGCCCCGGCCACGGGCGTGAACGTGGACCCCGTCGACTGGACCGCCGTCCAGATGAACAGGGCCGTCTCCAGTCCCTCGCGGGCCACGGCCACGAAGGCGGTGACGGTCAGAGCGCCGCTGCCCATGGCCAGGGCCACGTCGAGGCGGTCGTGGAGGTCGCCCTTCAGGTGCCGGGCCGTTCTGCGCATCCAGAAGATCATCCAGGTGACCAGGCCCACGGCCAGGATGGACATGACCCCCCCGAAGGTCTCCTGGGCTTTGAAGGTCAGGGAGTGGGAGGTGAAGGTGAGCAGGGCACCCGCGGCCAGGCTGATGGCAGCAGCGGCCCCTGCGCCGACCCAGACCGAGCGCAGCGCCCCCCGCCGGTCGGTGCGCACGAGATAGGCCACGAGGATGCTCACGACCAGCGCCGCCTCCAGACCCTCCCGGAGTCCGATCAAGAAGTTGGCGAGCACGGTTGGTCCCCTTCGTCGACCGCCGTCAGGCGTCGACCTGGCGGCTGGTGCGATATTAGGTTGGCCTAAGAGATTGTCTCAGGTAGAGCTAACTGTACTTGGCATCTACCCGTTCGACAACAGGTTCTTGCTCGGCGGGGCCCGCAGGTGGACCGTCGAGAACGGGCCGGGGGCGGGGACCCGAGGTGGCCACGAGGAACCCGGCGAACAGCAGGGCGATCCCCACGAGCAGGGTGACGGCAAACGCCTCCATGGCGTCGAGCACCGAGTTGAACAGGCCACCGGCACCGAGCACCAAGGTGCCGGTGGCGATGAGCACGTTGGCTCCGGCCAGACGGGCAGCCGGCACCGCCGGACGACCAGCGCGGGCAGGACCCGACGCCCGGCGACCTCGCCAGAAGCGCACTGCGCTCCAGCCTGCGCCCGCGAGTACCACGGTGGCACCGACGCCCGAGGCGACGGCGGCGAGGACGCGGGGGAGGACGCCGAAGACCTCCGACCCCTGAGGCAGGCGGTCGACGGGTACCCGTCCGTGCATGGGCGCCTCCAGCACCACACCGGCGGCAAAGGCCGAAGCCAGCGCCACCACTGCCGTCCACCGGTCGGCCCTGCGCCGATCGCCCAGCAGGTACACGGTGCCGAGGGCCAGGAACGGGACGTTCACCACTGCGCCGAAGAGGTAGAAGATCCGGAAGGTGGTCTCGTCCCACCCGTTGGCCGCGCCGAACCACAGGGCCGCCGCCCCGACGACGAACATGGCCAACGACACCGCCCAGGCCAGCTCGTGCGGGCGACGGGCCCACAGCCACCGTTCGTAGGTCGACATGGCCAGGGCCAGCGCCACCAGGGCGGCGGCGGCGGCCAGCGCCGACTGGGTGGACACGAACAACGATTTTACCGCCAGCGGCCCCGAGCAGGCCGCGAGTCATCTGTCGTCGGTCGGGCCGGTTCCTTGTGAACGAGCGCACGAGGGCGGCGTACACTTGTCCCTGATGTCCGACCAGACCCCGTCCCCGGGGGGGTACCCGGAAGAGTCTCCTGGTGGACGCCATGTACGGGGCAACGGTGCCGAGCCGGGCACCGGGCCCGGGGCTCACGTTCCGGGTGCGCCCGCCCCGTGGGACCACGCCGTTGGGGACGGAGCGGTGCTCGACGGTGCCGACGAAACCCGGACGCGCAGCCAGCGGCGCATCCCCGAGGCCACGGTGGCCCGTCTCCCCGTCTACCTGCGGTGCCTGGTCGAGCTCGCCGATCTCAAGACCGTCACCGTCTCCTCGGAGCGACTGGCGGAAATGGCGGGGGTGAACGCGGCCAAGGTCCGCAAGGACCTGTCGTACCTCGGGTCCTACGGCACCCGGGGCGTCGGCTACGAGGTCGACAACCTGATCGTGCAGGTCTCGCGGATCCTCGGGCTCACCCAGGACTGGCCGGTGGTGATCGTGGGGATCGGGAACCTCGGCCACGCCCTGGCCCGCTATGGGGGGTTCGCGGCCCGGGGTTTCCGGATGGTGGCCCTGGTCGATGCCGACCGTGACAAAGTCGGTGAGCACCTGGAGGGCCTGGACGTGCGCCACCTCGACGAGCTCCCGCGGATCGCCGCCGACCTGCAGGTCGCCATCGGCATCATCGCCACGCCGGCCGCTGCCGCCCAGGACGTGGCCGACCGGCTCGTGGCCGCGGGGGTCTCGTCGATCCTCAACTTCGCCCCGGCGATCGTCACCGTGCCCCCCGGCGTCTCGGTGCGCAAGGTCGATCTCTCCATCGAGCTGCAGATCCTCTCCTACCACCAGCAGCGGCGAGGGGCTGCGGCCGCCTTGGCGCTGTCCGTTCAGGACGCCGGCGACGGTCCCGCGGCCGTGGGGGTCGAGGGGGGCGACCGCTGATGGTCGACCTCGACACCGCCTACCCGGTGAACCTGCTGGTGGCCGGGCGGCCCTGCCTCGTCGTGGGTGGCGGTACCGTCGCCGCCCGCAAAGTCGAGAGCCTCCTGGCCTGTGACGCCACGGTTCGGGTGGTGTCGCCCCTCGTCGACGACGAGATCCGGGGGTGGCCCGAGGTCGCCGTCGACGAGCGCCCCTACCGCAGCGGCGACGTGAAGGGCCAGCGCCTCGTCATCTCGGCCACCGACTCGCCCGAGGTCAACCGGGCTGTGTACCTCGATTGCGAAGCGGCCGGGGTCTGGGTGTGCGGGGCCGACGATCCCGAGAACTGCTCGTTCACCCTGCCGTCGGTCGTCCGGCGCGGCAACCTGGTCGTGACGGTGTCCACTGGGGGTCGCAGCCCGGCCATGGCCCGGTGGTTGCGCGAGCGACTCGAGGCCGAGATCGGTCCCGAATACGAGCTCCTGCTCGACCTGGTCGCCGACCATCGGGCGGCGGTGAAGGCCGAGGGGCGCAGCCCGGCGCAACTCGACTGGCAGAAAGCGCTGGACTCGGACATGCTCGACCTGATCCGCACTGGTGACCTGGAGTCTGCGAGAAAGCGCCTGGAGACGTGTCTGTCGTCGTCGTAGGGTTGAGCCACCGCTCCGTACCGCTCGATCTGCTCGAGCGGATGGCAGTCGGAGAGCCACGCCTCAACAAGGCTCTGGGTGACCTGCTCAGCCGGGAGTTCGTGAGCGAGGCCGTGCTGTTGTCGACCTGCCACCGGGTGGAGGTCTACGTGGTGGCCGAGCGCTATCACGGTGCCGCCCAGGACGTGCGCAACTTCTTGTCGGAGCTGGCCTACGTGGCCCCCGAGGAGTTCAGCGACCATCTCTACACCTACACCGACGAAACGGCCGCCGCTCACCTGTTCTCCGTGGCCGCGGGCCTCGACTCGTTGGTCATCGGCGAGAGCCAGATCCTCGGCCAGGTCCGCGACGCCTGGGACCGGGCCAGAGCCGAGGGGGCTGCCGGCCCCCGGTTGTCGGCGCTTTTCCGTCATGCCCTGGAGGTGGGCAAACGGGCCCGCACCGAGACCGGCATCGGGCGGGGGATCACCTCGTTGGCCCACGCCGCCGTGGCCATGGCCGGCGAACGCCTGGGCCCTCCGAGCGGAGTGACGGGCCCGAGCGGCCCTCCGAGCGGCCCTGCTGGCCGTCCGGACAGTCTTGCCGTGACGGCTGTGGCCGGGCTGGCCGCCCCCCTCGTCGACCGCCGGGTCATCGTGCTGGGTGCCGGCGAGATGGGTGAGGGCATGGTCTCGGCGCTGGCCGGAGCGGGCGATCTGGTGGTGGTGAACCGCACGTGGGAGAAGGCTGTGGCGCTGGTCGAGCGGGTGGGTGGTCGGGCCGTGCCCCTGTCCGAGCTGCCCTCCACCCTGGCCGAGGCCGACCTCCTCCTCTCGTCTGCTGGGGCCCCGGGCGTCGTGGTGGAGGAGGCCGACCTGGCCATCCAGGAACGCCGTCCCGATCGGCCCCTCCTGATCATCGACCTCGGCATGCCCCGCAACGTCGACCCGACGGTGGGCGACCTGCCGGGCGTCACCCTGCTCGACCTGGCCGACCTGCGGGCCTTCGTCGACGCCGGGCTCGACAAGCGCCGCCAGGAGGTCGTGCGCGTCCGCGGCTTGGTGTCCGACGAGCTGTCCCGCTACACCACCGACCTGGCCGCCCGCGAGGTGGTGCCGACCGTGACGGCTCTCCGTCACCAGGCCGAGGCCGTGCGCCTCGGCGAGCTGGAGCGTCACCGGGCCCGTCTGGCCGGCCTCGATCCACGCCAGGCCGAGGCCGTCGAGTCGCTCACCCGCGCCATCGTGGCCAAGTTGTTGCACGAGCCCACCGTGCGCCTCAAGGACGCGGCCGGCTCGCCCAAGGGCGAGCGACTGTCCGGCGCCCTGCGCGACCTGTTCGACCTGTAGCCATGGCCCGGGCGCTGCGTGCGGCGACCCGGCGGAGCACGCTGGCCCGCACCCAGACCGACCATGTCGCCGCTCTTCTCGGCACGGAGCTCGACGTCGTTCTGGTCGAGACGACGGCAGACCGCCGCCCCGATATCCCGCTGTGGGACCTGGGCGGCCAGGGGGCGTTCGTCACCGAGGTACAGGCCGCCGTGCTCGAGGGCAGGGCCGACATCGCCGTCCATTCGGCCAAGGACCTGCGCTCCACTCCCACCGAAGGACTGGTCATTGCCGCCGTACCCGAGCGCGAGGACCCGCGTGACGCCCTGGTGGGGTCCACCCTCGACACTCTCCCTGTCGGGGGGCGGGTGGGGACGGGCTCGGTGCGACGGAGGGCCCAGCTGTCGTGGTTGCGCCCCGACCTCACGTTCGGTGGCTTGCGGGGCAACATCGAGACACGCCTGAACGCCGCCGGCCAGTTCGACGCCATCGTCGTGGCCCACGCCGCCCTGCGCCGCCTCGGCCGTACTGCGGCGGCGACCGAGGTCCTCGACCCGGCCGTAATGCTGCCCCAGGTGGCCCAGGGGGCCCTGGCCGTGGAGTGCCGGACCGGCGACGAGCGCGTGCGTTCCCTGCTGGCGGCGATCGAGCACGGTTCGTCCCGACGGGCCGTGGATGCCGAGCGCGCCTTCCTGGCCGAGCTGGGGGGAGGGTGCGACCGACCGGTGGGAGCGTTCGCCACCGTCGACGGCGACGGAAGGGTCCACCTCGACGCCCTCGTGGCGTCGGGCGACGGCCGCATCCTGTTTCGTGAGCAGGCCGAGGGCGACGACCCGTCAACGGTGGGACGGGACCTCGGTCGGGCCCTGCTCGACCGGGCCGGAGCGGCCCAGATCCTCGACGAGGCCGCCCCCACCGTCGCCGCCGTTCCTCGGGGATGACCGTCTGGCTGGTCGGCGCCGGGCCTGGCGATCCCGGGTTGCTGACGGTTCGGGGTGCCGAGGTCCTGGCCCGGGCCGAGGTCGTCGTCCACGACCGTCTGGCCGAGCGCTCGCTGCTCGACCTGGCCCCGGCCGCGGCCGAACGGGTCGACGTGGGCAAGTCGCCCGGAGGCCCCGTCAACCAGGCGGACATCAACGCCCTGCTCGTGGACCGGGCCCGGGCCGGGCTGGCCGTCGTCCGCCTCAAGGGTGGCGATCCCTTCGTGTTCGGGCGGGGCGGTGAGGAGGTGGAGGCCCTGCTGGCCGCGGGGGTCGCCTTCGAGGTGGTGCCGGGCGTGACGTCGGCGGTCGCCGTGCCCGCCTATGCCGGCATTCCCGTCACCCACCGGGGCCTGTCCACGTCGTTCACCGTGGTCACCGGCCACAGCCGACACGGCCCCGACGACCCTGTGCACTGGGAGAGCCTGGCCCGGGCCGGCGGCACCGTGATCGTGCTCATGGGCGTGGCCCACCGGGGCGAGATCTCCCGCCGCCTCATGGCCGGCGGGATGCCCGGCACCACACCGGTTGCTGCGGTGCGCTGGGGCACCCGTCCCGGCCAGGCCACGCTGCGTACCACCCTCGACGACCTGGCGGGGGCCGACCTGCAGCCGCCGGTGACGCTGGTGATCGGCGCGGTGGCCGCCCTCGACCTGGGCTGGTTCGAGACCCGCCCCCTGTTCGGCCGCCGGGTCGTGGTCACCCGGGCCCGGGCCCAGTCGTCGGGCCTGGTCGACGCCCTGCGCCGGGCCGGTGCGGATGTCGTGTCGCTGCCCAGCATCGAGATCGCCGCACCGGCCGACGGGGGCGAGGCGGTGGCCGCCGCCGCCGTCCGGGTGCGCGACTACGACTGGGTCGCGTTCACCTCGGCCAACGCTGTCCAGGCCCTCTTCGCCCACCTGGCCGACGCCAGGGCACTGGGCGAGACCCAGGTAGCGGCGGTGGGCACGGCGACTGCCACTGCGCTGGCATCCCATGGCGTCGTGGCCGACCTGGTCGCCGGCCGGGCGGTGGCCGAGGCGCTGGCCGAGGCCTTCCCGGCGGCCAGCCGCTGCCCTGCCGGCCGGGTGCTGCTGCCCCAGGCCGCCGCCGCCGCGCCGGCCCTGGCCGATGGCCTGGCCGCGAAGGAGTGGCTCGTCGACGTCGTCGAGGCCTACCGCACCCTGGCCACGGCGCCCGATGCGGAGGCGCTGGCCGCGGCCGCCACCGCCGACGCCATCGCCTTCACCTCGGCATCGACGGTCGACAACTACCTCGACGCCGCGGAGCTGCCGGCGGTGCCCCCGGTGGTGGCGTGCATCGGCCCGGTCACCGCGGAGCGGGCGCGCCAGCGCGGCGTGACCGTGTCGGCTGTGGCCGCCGAGGCATCGGTCGACGCACTGGTCGAGGCCCTGGCCGGCTGCTTCCGGCCGTAACGCCGACGCAGGAGGAACAGGTCGCTCCGTGAAGTCGAAGGACGTCGGGGCTAGTGCTCGTCCCTGAGGCGCCGGAGCTCGTCGAGGGCGGCCAGGTCCTTGGTGCGACCCGCGGTCTCCTTCGACTCGACCAAGTCGGCGAGGGAGATCACCAGGAGCCGAGCGCCCGCGACCTTGGTGGCCACCGCTCGTGACGCCAGCCGTGTGTAACCGCCTGGGCCGTCGATGACCTGCGCTACGTCGAGGCGGCCTGCGCGTGTGCTGAAGAACCACGTCAGGTGGCTCATGATGGTGCTTGGCCGACCGAGGGTGAGGTCGGCCGCCTCCCGAGGCGCACCTTCGGCGTCGAGGTCACGGCGACGCGGGTCGGCATACACCTGTTATGCCGAGAGGTTGGAGGTGACACGACGGCGCGACGTCGTACGGGGCTTATTGCCTTGACACCGTCCTGACACGAACATATGTTCCCTAGAGGGATCCCGATCGCCGGGGACAGAGGGGACATCGATGCGGGTTCACGTTTTCAACCCTGGCTGCTGCGCGGACCTGCCCCCGGGCCCACCGGTGGGGATCCCCAGAGGCATGCCCTTCCTTCTCGATGATGACGGCGCGCCGGTGCACGTCGTCAATGACTGGCTTCGCTCGCTACCCACGACCGGCGTCCCCGCTCCCAAGTCCTGGGCGGCGTATGCCGGCGACCTTGCCGCCTGGGTCCGATTCCTCCACCGGCGGGACCAGGACATCCTCGACGACCCGGAGGCACTGGCCAGGGCGGTTGCCTCCTACCACGCCGATCGCCGGGTGGACGGTGCCACCGGTCGTCTGTCGGCGGCCAGCTGGAACCGGGCGGTCGCCGCCATCTGCCGCTTCTACGAGTGGGCCGAGGGCCAGCGCCATCGACCGGGTGCCCTTTTCGTTCCGCAGTCACGTCATCCGCGGTGACGGCGCTGCGGGCCGGGTGGTGCGGCGCAACCTGGCCAAGGAGCGCCAGTCCCACGCCCATGTCACCATCCGCTGGCTCGAGGAGGACTATCTCCGCCTCTTCCTCGACGTCGGCTTGGGCGGGGCCTTTGCCGGCGGAGGCGATGATCCCGGCTTCGCCGGACGCGAGCCGGCCCGCAACGCGGCCATGGGCCACCTGGCCGCAGCGTCGGGCCTCCGGGCCCAGGAGTTCTCCCACCTGCTGGTGTGGGAGCTGCCGCCGGTGCCCTCCGACACCGGCCTGCCCGCCGTGGCCCTGAGCGTCCCCGGCGCGATCGCCAAGGGTGGCAAGACGCGCACGACGTGGGTCTCGCCCGCCGCCCTGTCCCGGGTGCACAGCTACCTGGCGCTCGAACGCCCGCTGGCCGCGCTCGCCTCGTCGTGGCGACCCCCCGGCGAGGCTCTGGCCGTCACCGAGCCCGATCCACTGGGAGGCCGGGTCAACGGCCGGCGAGTGCGCTGGGCTAGCCTCAACCTCGACGAGCGACAGCGCCTGGTCGCCCCCGGCGGCGGCTCAGCCCTGTGGGCCCTCACCCGCCACGGTGGGCCGATCACCGACTGGGAGTACGTCTTCCGGGCGGCCACGGCGCGTTGTCGGGCCGACACCCCGACGTTCCCGGCGGTGACGCCCCACGTCCTGCGTCACTGCTTCGCCGTGCACACCCTGCGCTGGCTGGTGCGCACCCACATGGCCAGCGTGGCCAAGCTGCTCGGCGTCGCCGGCGCCGACCCGGCATGGGTCATGGCCCTGCGGTCTCAAGACCCGCTGCTCGTGCTGCGCGACCTCCTCGGCCACGCGTCGGTGGCCACCACCGAGGTTTACCTCCGCCTCATCGACACCACCCGCCTGTTCACCGATGCCGAGCTCGGTGTCGAAGGCGACGCCTGATGCCGAGCACGTTCGTGGACGTGCCCCTGGGCATGGAGCTGCACTTCCCCGGGTATCGGCCGCTGCGGATCGATCTGGCCGCTCTACCGTGTCCGGCCCTGGTGCGAGACCTGGCCCGGTCGCTGTTCGACCGCACCAACACCGGCGGGACGATCAAGTCGCCCCACACCGCCAGCGTCTACCGCAATGCCATCCGCCACGCCGCCCGCTGGTTGCATGCCCATGGCTTCGACGGCGCCGCCGCCGAGCTCACCGAGGCCCTGGTCTTCGACTACTGGCGCCACTGCGGCGTCGTCTACGAGGCCAACACGAGAACCCTGCTGGGTGCGTTGGAAGCCGCCACCCCGGGCCTGCTGGCACCGGGTGTCGCCGCCCAGCTGCGGGGCGTTCCCCTCAACCGGCACACGCCCTGGCAACCACGCCAGCCGCTTACCGCCGCCGAGACCCAGCGCCTGGTCGAGGTGTGCAGGGGCCTGGTTGACGCCGCCGAGGCCCGCCTGGCTGGTGGTCAGACCCTCGTCGACGTCGGGCCCGATACGGGATCCGATTGGCGGGCGGAGGCCAACCTGGCGTGGCTCGTCGACCACCACGGCCCCCACCACAGCAAGGCCATCGCCCGACGTGAAGGCGTGGTGGAGTGGCGGGCATCAAAGGCGCTCACGCCGGTGTTGGCGGGGGTCCACGAGGCGCTGTTTCCCACCAACGACGACGCTCTGGCCTTCCGACTCCTGGTCGGGCTCCAGACCGGCATCTGCCCGGAGGGGGTGGACGGGCTACGGGCCGAGAGCGTGGAGTGGATCAGCGCCACCGACGCCCGCATCTCGTGGTTCAAGGCCCGGGGCTCGGGTCGCCAGAACCACGTCTTCGCCAGCCGGGGTCCCTGGTCGCCGGGGCGGCTGATCGAGCGTTGGCTGGCCCTGTCAGCCCGGGGCCGGCGATTCGCCCCTGATCCCTCGGCGTTGTGGCTGATGTGCGACGCCGCGCATCTGCGCATCCGCAAGCCGGTCTTCGGGTGGGACTTCCGCGATTCCTTCGTGGCTCGCCATGGCCTGCACTTCGACGACGGCACGCCGTTGCGGCTTCGCTTCAGCGCCCTGCGGGCCACCTACTTCGCCCGCCACGACCGCCAGTGGAACGGGGCGCTGCGCATCGACCCCAACCACTCCAGCCGCGTCGAAGGCGACCACTACCTGGCCCAGACCCGGGCCAGCGAACCGCTCGAGGCGACCATCGAGGCGGCCCAGCGCGACGCCGTGCGCAAGGCGTCGCTGGCGCCGCTCACCGTGCTCGGCCCCGACGAGCTCGCCGCCCTCGACGACGACCGGCCGCGGCCGCGGCTCGTCTGCACACCACCACCGACGTCGCCGTCGAGGTGCTGGGCGGGAGCCGCGACGTGTTCGCCGCCGCGTGCACCGACTTCCACAACTCGCCCCACGGACGGCCGGGCTCGCCGTGTCCAGCGCCGGTGTGGACGTGCCTGCTGTGCCCGCTGGCCGTGTTCACGCCCACGAAGGTTCCCAACCTGCTGCGACTCCGGGCCCATCTCGACCGCCAGTGGAAGATGCTCGGCACCGACGAGTGGATGGCCCTCTACGGACCGGCACAGCTGCGCCTCGACCGCGACATCCTCCCTGCCTTCCCCGCCGAGGTCATCGCCGCCGCCCGGGTGGCCGTCGACGACGACGCCGACAGCCCCGTGCCTCTCTACGTTCGCCCGGAGGAGAACCCCGCATGGCTTCTTTGACCTCACCGGCGGCACCGTGGTCGTCTACCTTCGCCGCCGACCTTGACGTCGTCGCCTTCATGGGCGTGCGACGCAGCGACGACCCGGCACTGCCCCGGCCCCGCTTCGGCGACGACGACTGGGATCTCGCGGCGGTCGCCGACATTCCCGCGTACGCCCGCATGTCCTGCCTGACACGGGTACAATGGGGCGACATTCCCCACCCCGCCTGGCGGCTGTGCGCCAAGGAGGTGGGCCTGGCCCTGCTGCAGCCCGGCATCGGCCTTGAGCACCGCCTGGCCCGGGCCCGTCGGCGACCGTTGCCCGCCCACGACCTGGCCCGCCTCGTCATGCACTGGCGGACCTGGTTCGCCTGGTTGGCCGCCCATGGCGTCGACCGCCTCACCGACGTCACCCAGGCCCACTGCGACGCCTGGCTGGCCGGGCGCCTCGAGGTCATTAGCCGCACCAGCGTGCGCACCGAGGTCATCGCCGTGCGCCGCTTCGCCGACTACGGACCGCTGCTCAGCGCCGACGCCTACCCCGACGGGTTCCGCCCGTGGGGCCAGGCCACGGCGTCGCTGGTCTCCGGGGCCAAGCACCCCGGGGAGAACACCACGCCGATCATTCCCGACGAGGTGTTCGCCCCGCTGCTGGCCGCCGGGCTGTTCCTGGTCAACGTCGCCGGCCCCGACGTGCTGGCGGCGGCGGATCACTGGGCCCGTCTGCAGCGGCCCCGGCGCCTTCGCTCGTCGGTCGATGACCGGCTGCGTCTCTACCTGGCCCGGCTGCGCCGGGAGGGTCGCCCGCTGCCCGAGCTGCACCAGCGCCATCTCGACCACCAGGCGGCGCGGGGGGTCCTCGCCGCCGGTGATCCCCTGCAGCGCGTCAATGTCCGCCTCATCGAATACCAGGTGGGCGCCAGCAAGGGCGGCGTGGCCAAGGTCCCTCGTCGCCGGGCCCTGCTGGGGGCGGCGGTGGCCGACCTCGGCTGCGGCGGCGGGGGCCTGCGCAGTCCCGTCGCGGTGGTGACCAATCCGACAGACCCCACCGACCGCCGGCCCTGGCACGGCGAGTTCAGCCCCTACGAGCTCGATGACCTCGCCGACCTGGTCTTCACCGGCTGCTACGTCGTCATCGCCGCCCTGTCGGGGCTGCGCTACAGCGAGCTCGCCGAGCTGCGGCGGGGCTGCATGAGCGCCGAGCGCCTGGCGACGGGTATGGTCCGCCACCGCATCCACGCCCGGGTGATCAAAGGCCGCGCCTTCGGCGGCGAGGCGGAGCGCTGGACGGTGATCGAGGAGGTGGCTCAGGCCTTCGCGCTGGTGGAGCGTCTCGTCGACGACGACCAGCCCTTCGCCCGGCGCAACCCCAGCGCCCGCTATCCCAGGCTGTTGCGCTGGGTCAACGGTCCCGGAGCCCAGGCCTTCCTCACGCCCATCCCCGAGCACTGGCAGCTCAACGGCCGTCAGTTCCGCCGCACCCTGGCTCGTCTTCTGGGCTTTCGACCCCACGGCGTCATCGCCGGCAAGGTTCACCTCAAGCACGTCTCGGTCGCCACCTCGGAGGGCTACTACGGGCGCACCGGTTCGTCGGCCGCCGCCTTCCTGGCCGAGGTGGAGCAGAGCCGTGCAAAGGCCGGATTGGAGTTCACCAAATCGGCCTATGCCGACTGGGAGGCGGGCAGGCCCATCGCCGGGCCCGGGCGGGCGGAGCTGGAGGCACTGTTCGCCAACGTCCGCGCCGAGGTCGGCCACGACGGCGCCACTCTCGCCACCGAGCGCCGTGTCGAAGAGCTCCTGCGCCGGCGCTCGGCCACGCTGCACGTGGCGCCGCTCAACTACTGCTGGTTCGTCGATCCCGGTCGGGCTCGCTGTCTCGCCCAGGCCGGACGTCCCGACGCCACCGCGCCGCTGGTCGCCATGTGCGAGCCCACCCGCTGCGCCAACGCCACCATCCACGCCGAACACGTTCCCGTGTGGCTCGACACCCGTCGCCACATCGACGAGTTGGTGGCCAGTCCCCGGGTGCCCGATCACGAAAAGGAACGCTTGGCACCCGAGCGCGAACGGCTCAGCCGCGTCATCGACGCCATCGGTGGAGGCGACGGCGATGGGCGCTGACGCTCGCCGCGCCTCGAAGGAGGCTCAGATCCGTGCCGCCATGGAACGCCTGCTCACCCACCGGGCCATTCACACCGACGCCACCCTCGACGTCACCACACTGGCTGCTGAGGCTGGCGTCGCCCGCCAGGATCTCTATCGCACCTATCGCGGGTTGCTCGAGGAGTTCCGGGTCCATGTGCGACGCCTGGAGGAGTCGGGCTCCACGCCGGACCGTCGGGGAGCCCAGATCGAGGTCCTGAAACGTCGCCTCGCGGAGGCCGTCGGCCGGGCCGGTCGCTACCGGGTCGAACGCGACAGCGCTCGCCACGAGCGCGACGCGGCCGCTTCCCAGGTCGCCTACGTGACCGAGCAGAACCGCCTGCTGCGAGAACAACTCGAGGCGGGAAACCGCGTCAGCTCGCTACCCCTGAGCCGTCAATCGGCGCGGCCAGCGCCTGCGCGATGATCTGGGAATGACTGGGTTCATCCTTTTCGAGCTTGACTGCGAGCCCTCCGCCGACGGTGAACAAGAGCGAGCCGGGATGGAGGCCGGCCTGACCACTGATCCGATCCGGGCGCTTGCATGCCCACGGTGAACACGCGGTGAGCGATCCCGTCCCCCTGAGCCTGACAGGGCGATCGGGTCGTCGGCCGACGAGCCGGTCACACCGGCAGGGGAGAAGTGGGGACGCCTGATCGCCGAGCGACCCTCTGGGGCGGCCGATGTAAATCCATTTGGGTGCAGCGCTCCAGGAGTGACTACGCGGCGAGGGGGGCGACCCCCTGGTCGTAGCGCGACTCGTGGACGCGGCGGCGTTCGTGGTCGAGATGGAAGGGCCAGTAGTCGTCGAAGTCGCCGTTCGC
>JBPCNP010000143.1:0-9191 GCA_051001215.1 Acidimicrobiales bacterium | reverse complement strand
CAGTCGGTCCTGTGGCTCACCGAGGTCGAATTTGTCCCGGCCCGGGAGGCCGCCACGGTCCTCGGGCTAACGCCCAACAACTTGGCCCAGTTGGCGGTGCGGGCCCGGGCCCGCCTGCGTGAGCGCTACCTGCAGGCCCACGTCCGCAACCACGCCCAGCCCCGGTGCCAGCGAACCGTCGACCGCCTGGGCGCCTACCTGGCCGGCACCCTGGCCGCAGGCCAGCGCGCCCGTGTCGACGACCACCTGCAGGGCTGTGGGGCCTGTCGCGAGCGGTTGGCCGAGGTCGAGGATCTGGGCGTCTCCCTCCGACGGGCACTCGTCCCTGTGCCCCTGCTCGCCGGCCTCCTGGGGTGGCGGCGGCACCACCACCGGCTGCGTCGGGTGTCGAGCGTGTCGGCCCTCGACTCGCAGCCCGCTCAGGGAGCCCCGACCGACCACTCGCCCGGCGTCGCGACCGCGGCCGCCGGCTCACCGGTGTTCCAGGCGCTCGCCTCTGTGCCCGTGTCGGCCGTTGCCCCGCTGGTGGCCGCGGGTGAGACGGCCCGGTGGGTGATCGGGGGTGTGATCGGACTCCTGGCCGCTCTGCCCGTGCTGACCGGCATCGGGACCCACCGCCACGGCCCGGTCGCCGTGGCCGTGGCCTCCCCGGTGCAGCCCGGGACCACCACCACCGTGCCCCGATCACCGGTCGCGGCCGAGCCCGCGGTCGCCGACACCGCTCTGCAACAGGCCGCTCCCGGTCCGCTGCCGGTGACCGCCCACCCGTTCACCACCGTCGCCCAGGTCGTGGGCCCGGCCGTCGACATCTACGATTCTGGCGGCCGCAGCGTCGTGCGGTCCCTCGCCAACCCGCAGCCCTCGGGAGCACCGCTGGTGTTCGTGGTCGTCGACCACCAGGTCGACTGGCTGGAGGTCCTGCTGCCGACCCGCCCCAACGGCAGCACCGGGTGGGTCCGCCGCCAGGACGTCACGCTGTCCAGCCACACCTTCAGCGTCGTCGTGGAGGTGGGGGCCCATCGCATCACGGTGTTCAACGGGACCGACCCGTTCCTCAGTGAGCCGGTCGGCCTGGGCCTCACCGACACACCGACCCCGGGCGGCCTGTACTACACCAAGGAGCTCATTCGCCCCGTCGACTCCAGGGGCCGGGTGTACTCGAGCGGCCCCTACGGGCCCTACGCCTACGGCCTGTCCGGCTTCTCCGACGTGCTCGCCGACTTCGGCGGGGGAGACGGCGTCATCGGCATTCACGGCACCAACGACCCCTCGGGGCTGGGCCACGACGTCAGCCACGGCTGCATCCGGATGAGCAACCAGGGCATCACCCGCCTGGCCGGCATCCTCCCCCTCGGCGTCCCTGTCGAGATCCGCGCCTAGCACCCGGAGTTCGGGGCCGGCTCGAGCCGAAGGCTCGACGCCGGGAAAAACGGGCCGGCGGGCGGTCGATCGGGCCCCCACCCTTGACCGCCGCCGACTCTGAAGTAACTTTACCAACACCACCAACAGAAGCAACAAGCCGCACAGCAAGCGCAACCCCCCACCCCAGGAGCACCGATGAGCTCGATCGACGACGTCAAGGCCCGCGAGGTCCTCGATTCCCGGGGCAACCCCACCATCGAGGTCGAGGTGACCCTGGACTCGGGAGCCCGGGGCCGGGCCATCGCCCCCTCGGGAGCGTCGACGGGCCGACACGAGGCGGCGGAGCGGCGGGACGGAGGTGCGCGGTTCGGGGGCCAGGGCGTGCAGGGGCCGGTCTCGGGGGTCAGGACCGAGGTGGCCGATCACCTCCGGGGCCTCGACGCGCTCGACCAGCGGACGGCCGACACCGCCCTCATCGACCTCGACGGCACCGACGACAAGGGCCGTCTCGGCGCCAATGCCCTGGTGGCCACGTCGCTGGCCGTAGCCCGGGCCGGGGCCGACGAGCTCGACCTGCCGTTCTACCGCTACCTCGGTGGGGCCAACGCCCACGTGCTCCCCACGCCGATGTGCAACGTCATCAACGGCGGGGCCCACGCCTACAACACCATCGACATCCAGGAGTTCATGCTCGTACCCGTTGGCGCCGCCTCCTTCTCCGAAGGTCTGCGCTGGTGCACGGAGTCCTACCACGTGCTCAACCACCTCCTGCGGGAGCGGTGCCTGGCTACCGGCGTCGGCGACGAGGGCGGTTTCGCTCCCGACCTAGGCACCAACGAGGACGGGTTGCGCTTCTTGATGGAGGCCATCGAGGCTGCGGGCTACACGCCCGGCGAGCAGATCTCCCTCGCCCTCGACGTCGCCGCCACCGAGCTGTGGCGGCCCGAGACCCGGGACTACAACCTGGCCGGCGAGGGCCGGGTCCTCGGAAGCGACGACATGGTGGCCTTCCTCGCCCAGCTGGTGGACGCCTACCCGCTCGTGTCCATCGAGGACCCCATGGCCGAGGACGACTGGGAGGGCTGGGCGGCGATCACCCGGGCCATGGGTGACCGGGTCCAGATCGTCGGCGACGACCTGTTCGTCACCAACACCGAACGCCTCGAACGGGGCATCGTGGAGAAATCGGCCAACGCCATCCTGATCAAGTTCAACCAGATCGGGACCCTCACCGAGACCCTCGACACGGTGTCGCTGGCCAGCCGCTCAGGACTCGGTGTTGTCGTGTCCCACCGTTCGGGGGAGAGCGAGGACACCGCCATCGCCGACCTGGCGGTGGCCGTCAACTGCGGCCAGATCAAGGCCGGGGCGCCGGCCCGCACCGATCGGGTGGCCAAGTACAACCAGCTCCTGCGCATCGAGGACGAACTGGGCGAGGCCGCGGCCTACCGCGGCGGCGCGTCCTTGGCGGCCTGGACCGGGCCCAGGTGAGAGCGTCGCCGCCCGCTCAGAGGGCCGCTCGGGCCGGGCACCCCGCTCAGAGGGCCGCTCGGGCCCGGGCCTGGCTGGCCGTGTCTGTGCTCGGCCTGGTCGGTGTCCTCATGCTCGCCGTGTTCCCCGCCCGCGCCCTGGTGGCCCAGCACACCGAGCGACGCCAGGTCGCGGCGCGCATCAAGGTTCTCGACGAGCGCAACCGCGACCTCGAGGGACGAACGACGGCGCTGAAGACCGACGCCGAGATCGAGCGACTGGCCCGCCAGCACTACGACCTGGTGCGACCGGGCGAGGTGGTCTTCGACATCGTCGCCGCCTCGCCCCCGGCCGGGGAGTTGCCGGCGCCTCCGGTTGTGCGGCGATCGTCGGCCGGGGTTGCGGGGCCCGTCCGCCGCCTGCTGACCAGCCTCACCGACGTCTTCTAGCCCGGCTGGTCCGGCGCCCGGCCGGGTCATGACCGGATGACGGTGCCCCCGGACCGGTTCGGATCACCACGGCTGCGACCGCTGGCCCGGTGGCGGGCCCCTGTGCCGGCCGCGTCGCTGCAGCGCCGGCACCGACCCAGGACGGCGAAGTGGTAGGGACGCATGACGAAGCCCTGGTCCCGGCGCAGGCGCCGGGCGACCGTGGCGAGCAGGTCGGCGGGCGCCTCCTCGACTGAACCGCAGGCCTCGCAGACGAGATGCTGGTGGAGGTCGTCAGCCAGGTGATAGACGGAGCGGCCGTGGCCGAGGTGGACGTGTTCGACCAGGCCGGCGGTCTCGAGCGCCTCGAGGCTGCGGTACACCGTGGCCCGGTGGAGGCCGGGATGGGCGCCCTGGACGATGACGGCCAGGTCCTCGGCCGACAGGTGGCCCTCCGCCGCCAGCAGGGCCTCGACCACGGCCCGGCGGCCAACGGTGATGCGTTGGCCCTCCCGACTGAGCACCTCGAGGATGAGTGTCAACCGACCGGCATCCATGGGGTCCTTTCGTCTGGTCCTTCACAGGCGGACTGGGCACTTCCGCGGAGCCCGCCGTATGCTCCCCCGCCGTGTCAGAGGCAAAGGTCGGGACCAGCGGATGGTCGTACCCGGAGTGGGTGGGCCACTTCTATCCCAACGGCACGTCACCCGCCCGGATGCTGGCGTTCTACGCCCGTCGTTTCTCGGCGGTGGAAGCCCACAGCACCTACCGGCGCCTGCCCACCGTCACCGCCCTCCAGCGGTGGGCGGAGTCGGTCCCGCCCACGTTCAGGTTCTCGGCCAAGGTTCACATGGGCATCACCCACCGCCGCGATCTCGATGGGATCGATGAGCGCATGGCCTCGTTTTTCGACGCCCTGGCGCCCCTGGGGTCGCTCCTCGGGCCCGTGCTCTTCTCCGTTCCCCACCAGCAACCCGACCTGAGCCGCCTCGACAGGCTGCTCGGCGCCCTGCCTCCGCTCCCTCGTCCCGGAGTGGCCTTCGAGCTGGGCCCCGCCTGGGTCGTCCCCGAAGTCCTGAAGCGCCTGGAGGCCCACGACGCCACCCTGGTCCTCGTCGAAGCCGAGGGGCGCGCAGTACCGGATGTGGACGTGGGCCCGTTCGCCTACCTCCGGCTGCGGCGCAACACCTACAACCGGGCCGCGCTCGAGGGCTGGGCCGAACGCCTCGAACGGACCACCACCGGCGGGCGAGACGCCTATGCCTTCTTCAGGCATGACGAGTCAGGCAACGGTCCTCGCTACGCTCGGCAGGTGAACGGTCGACTCTCGGGCTCGTGAGCGCCCCCGTATCGCAGCCGGCCGCCAGTGAGAGAGACCGCGCCGCCGTGACCGCTCTCCTCGGGCGACCTCCCGAGGGCGACTTCGCCGTCGTCGTGCGCGACCAGGTCGGTCGCCCGGTGGTCATCCGCAACGCCCCTTTGCTGCGGGACGGCACGCCGATGCCCACCCGGTGGTGGCTGGTCGACACCGGGCTCCGGCGGGCGGTGAGCAGCATCGAGGCGGCCGGGGGCGTCCGCCAGGCTGCAGCCGAGGTCGACCCCGCCGAGCTGGCGCAGGCTCACGCCCGCTACGCAACCGAGCGGGACACGGCCCTGAGCCCCGACCATGTAGGGCCCCGCCCGAGCGGGGGCGTCGGCGGCACCCGGCAAGGGGTGAAGTGCCTCCACGCCCATTACGCCTGGCTGCTGGCGGGCGGTGACGACCCGGTCGGCCGTTGGGTCGCCGAGCGGATCGAAGGGCCCGTCGGGTGAGCGTCGAGGGAGTACCGGGCCCAGCGGACGGCGCCGCCCTGGCCGCCATCGACTGTGGCACCAACTCGACCCGACTCCTGATCACCGACGACCGTGGGGCCCCTCTCGAGCGGCTGATGCGCATCACCCGCCTGGGACAGGCCACCGACGCCACCGGCGCGCTGGCCGACGAAGCCATCGAGCGGACCGTGGCCGTGCTGCGCGAGTACCGGGGTGTCATGGAGGACCACGGGGTGGGCAGGACGCGGATCACCGCCACCTCCGCGGCGCGCGACGCGGTGAACCGTGAGGTCTTCATGGCGGCGGCCACCGAAGCCGTGGGCACCCGCCCGGAGCTGTTGACCGGGGCCGAGGAGGCCCGTCTGTCGTTCGATGGGGCGGCCGGTGATCTCGATCCCGACGACGGTCCCTTTCTCGTCGTCGACATCGGTGGCGGGTCGACCGAGTTCGCCGTGGGCCAGGCCGGCGTGGAAGGGGTGGCAACGACGGACATGGGCTGCGTCCGGCTCACCGAGAAATACCTCCACCACGACCCTCCGGCCCCCGAGGAGCTGTCCCAGGCCCTGTCCGTGGCCAGGGACTGGCTCGACGATGTGGCCCGCGAGGTGCCGGCGTCGCTCGAGGCCCGGTGCCTGGTCGGACTGGCCGGCACCGTGACCACCGTCGCAGCCATCGAGCTGGGGCTGGCCACCCACGATCGCGACCGGACCCACCACTTCGTGCTCACCCGGGCCGCGGCCGAGGACGTGTTCCGGACCTTGGCCACCGAGTCACGGGCCCAGCGGGTGCACAACCCCGGGTTGGAGGAGGCTCGGGCCGACGTCATCGTCGCCGGAGCGGCCATTCTCGTGGCGGTGATGCGCTACTTCGGCCACGGTGAATGCCTGGTCAGCGAGACCGACATCCTCGACGGCCTGGCTGCCAGCCTCCGCACGCAGGAACGGGGCAGGTGAGCCTCCCCGACGAGCTGCGCGGTCGTCACGTCGTCCTGCGGCCCCTGGCATCGAGCGACTTCCGCCAGTGGCGGGAGGTGCGCCGTCGCAACGCCGGCTGGCTTCTCAAGTGGGAGCCCAAACCCCCGAAGGGCAACCCCGACGACACCGAGGACCTGGCCGCCTTCGGGGCCCGTTGCGGGGGCCGCCAACGGGAGTGGCAACTGGGCACGGGGTACGGCTTCGGCATCTTCGTCGAGGGCCGTCTGGCCGGGGAGATCAACGTGTCGGGGGTGCAACGGGGCCCGTTCCAGAACGCCTACGTGGGCTACTGGATCGACGAGGCCCAAGCGGGGCGGGGCTATGTCCCCGAGGCCCTTGTGGCGGTGGCGCGCTTTGCTTTCGAAGACGTGCGCCTGCACCGCCTCCAGGTGGCCATCATCCCCCGCAACCGGACCAGCCGGCGGGTGGTCGAGAAGCTGGGTCTACGAGAGGAGGGGGTGGCCGTTCGCTATCTGGCCATCAACGGCGTGTGGGAGGACCACCTTCGCTACGCCATCACCGCCGAAGAGTGGGCCGAACGGGGCGACGCCCTCCTGGCCGAGTGGGTGCGCTGACGAGCTGAGCTAGACATCCAGGAATCTGCTGACGGCGACGGCCGAACCGGCCGTGCCGACCACCATGCCCACCAGGACTAGGAGGATGCCGGTGCCGGTGACGTCGGCTCCGGTCACCAGGAACTGCTTGAAGAGCTGGACATCGCTGTGGGAGCCCTGGATCCAGCTCTGGAAGAAGGTGCGCAGGATCCAGACCATGGAGCACGCGGCAAGCGCTCCGATCACCCCCTGCACCAGACCCTCGAGCATGAACGGGACCCGGATGAACCAGTTCGAGGCTCCGACCAGCTTCATGACCGCCACCTCCCGCCGTCGGGCGAAGATGGCCATGCGGATGGTGTTCAGGATGAGCAGGCAGGCCGCTCCCAGCAGGACCACGGCAACCGCCCAGAGCATGATCTGGAGGAACTTGGTGATGGAGACCAGGGCCTCGACCTCGTCTTTGGCATAGCTCACGCGCAGGACCCCTGCGGTGTTGGCGAACCGGTCGCCGATGAGCCTGGTCTGCTCGGCCTGGCGGGGCACCACCCGGTAGGACGGGGGGATCTGGTCGATGCCGATGGCGTCACGCACGTCAGGCTCGTTGGCGAAGATCTTCTTGAACTCGGTGAAGGCCTCGGGCTTGGACACGTAGTGGTACTTCTTGACCTCGGGCATGGCCTTGAGCTGGCGGTCGACGGCGTCGGACTCGGGAGGGCTGGCGTCGGCCTTCATGAACACCGACAGCTCGACGTTTCCCCGCCACTGGATCGTGGCCCGGTCGACTCCCCGCTTCACCAGCAGAGCACCGCCGGCCAGGGTGAGCGACACGGCCACGGTGATCAGGGCAGCCGAAGCCATGGAGAGGTTGCGCTTCAGGTTGGAGAAGGTCTCCTTGGCGACGTAATCGACCTTCATCGCCATGGCGTGCTCCTCACTGGCTGATGGGGCACTACGTGAACGCCCCGTAGACGCCACGGGCCTGGTCGCGGACCAGTGAACCCCGGTCGAGCTCGACGACGCGGCGGCGCATGGTGTCGACGATGTTGTGGTCGTGGGTGGCCATGACCACGGTGGTGCCGGTGCGGTTGATGCGGTCGAGCAGGCGCATGATGCCCACCGACGTGCTGGGGTCGAGGTTCCCGGTGGGCTCGTCGGCCAGCAGGATCAGGGGACGGTTCACGAACGCCCGGGCGATGGACACCCGCTGCTGCTCGCCACCCGACAACTCGTGGGGAAGGTTGTCGTGCTTCTTGGACAGACCGACCAGATCGAGCACCTGGGGCACCTGGGCCCGGATCACGTGCGAGGGCCGGCCGATGACCTCGAGGGCGAAAGCCACGTTCTCGTACGCCGTCTTGTTGGGCAGGAGCTTGAAGTCCTGGAAGACGCAGCCGATGTTGCGGCGCAGCAGGGGGACCTTCCAGGAGCTGAGCTGGCCGATGTCCTTGCCCGCCACCCAGATGCGACCGCTGTCGGGATTGTCCTCTTTGATGAGGAGCCGGATGAGCGTCGATTTCCCCGAGCCGGTCGGGCCCACGAGGAAGACGAACTCCTGCTTCTGGATGTCGAGGGTGACCCCCCGGAGGGCGACGACTCCGCCCTTGTACGACTTGGTGACGTTCTCGATTCGGATCATAGGGAGAGGGGCGCGCCGCGTGCCGGTGCACGGGCAGGCGCGGCCCAGGGTAACCGGCCGCCCCTGCCGCGGGCAACCACCCCCGAAGTTGACCACCGCACGAACCCTGGGCGGCCTCTGCGATGCGGTCGTAGGAGAGCACGCCTGGGTCAGGCCGAGGGAAGAAGCCGGCGTCAGCGCCTGGGGTCGAGAAGGGCGAGGCAGGAGGCCACCGAAGCCATGCCCCGGCCACATCCAGCAGTTGCAGATCACCCACGTCGTCAGCGGTCGTCCTCGACGCGCTTCTGTTCCAGTCGTTCGATGAAGTCGTCCCTGCCACGCTCGCGAGCGATCTGCTGCAGCCGGTCGACGTGCTGGCCATGTCGCGCGTCAAAGGCCCGGCGCTTCTCGTCGACCTTTGCCTGCTTCGGGTCGACGCCTGGAGCCGGCTCGGAATACCCATCGGGTTGATGAGTGGGGCGGCCGCCGCCGGGGAGCGTGTCGCGCCCGTGCATGTCGACGACGGCGGCCGCAAGGGTGGTGAGCCGGGTGTGCCGGCGGGGACAGGCCGTTCGACGTTATAATGACCTGATGACCAGAAAAGTGACTGCTACCGAGGCGAAGGCCCGGATTCTTGCTCTCCTCGACGAGGTCGCCGCGGGAGAGGAGATCGAGATCTCCAAGCACGGGCGTACGGTCGCCCGGCTGGTTCCCGCCGGCGGACCCAGTGCCTTGAGGGGGAAGGTCACCGGTATGGCGCTGAGTGCGGCGGCCGAGGAGGAGCTCTTCGGCACCGGCGAAGACTGGTCGCTCGGTTGACGACGGTTCTGCTCGACTCCCACGTGGTGCACTGGTGGTCGGCCGAACCCGAGCGCCTCAGCACCGCTGCGACCTCGGCCATCGTCGAAGCCGACGAGCTCGCAGTCGCGGATGTCACATGGTTCGAGTTGGCGTGGATGGCACGCCACGAGCG
>JBPCNP010000142.1:0-26469 GCA_051001215.1 Acidimicrobiales bacterium | reverse complement strand
GCGGAGTGCCGGGCCCGAGCGGCCCTCTGAGCGGAGTGCCGGGCCCGAGCGGCCCTCTGAGCGGAGTGCCGGGCCCGAGCGGCCCTCTGAGCGGAGTGCCGGGCCCGAGCGGCCCTCTGAGCGGGGTACCGGTGCCGTGGCGCCGGCGGTGGCACCACGCCTTGGCCACTCCCCAGGCCAGACCCGGCTCGGCCAACTCGGGGCCGACGTCGGCGAAGCTGGCCGGGGTGAGGTCGTAGACGTCGTCGGGGAACAGCCGGACCTGGGTGTCGTCGCGGCGCGCCGGCGGCACGCCGGCGGCGGCCAGGACTGTGCCCGGGTAGCTCACCGCCGTTCGCACCAGGGCCAGCGGCGTGGTGGGCTGCTCGTCGATGTCGGCTTCGAGCAGGGCGCGGACCCGGGGCCCCACCTCGGCTCGGGCCCGCCGGCCGGCCTCGGCCGCCGCCGCCAGCACCCGTTCGATCGTCGGGCCGTCGAGCTCCGGCTGGCCGTGGAGGCGCTGGGCCACCGAGCGCTCGACCCACCCCGGCAGGGCGCCTTCGATGGCGTCAGCCAGCGCCGTAGCATGCTCGCGCATCCCACCATCCTGCCCGACATCACTCGCCTGGCCCACGTCCACATGGTGGCTCATCACAGGGGGCATGACCAATGATCAGACCGGAGCCGGTCCCCCCCGGCCCGCGCCAGGAGTCGGTGTGGGACTATCCCCGCCCGCCCCGCCTCGAGTCCGTTCGCCGGCAGATCGAGGTCATCCTCGGGGGTGAGACAATCGCTCTCACCCTGGAACCACTGCGGGTCCTCGAGACCAGCCACCCACCCGGCTACTACCTGCCGCCCGACAGCATCGTCCCCGGCGTGTTGACACCCACCGGGCGGACCTCGTTCTGCGAGTTCAAAGGCACGGCGTCGTATCTCAGCGTGACCATGAAGGGCCAGACGGCCAACGAGGGGGCATGGACCTACGAGCGCCCTGCAGCCGGCTACGAGGCAATGGCCGGCTACGTGTCGTTCTATCCCGGCCTGATGGAGGTGTGTCTCGTCGACGGCGAGTACGTCGAGGCCCAGCCCGGCGGCTTCTACGGCGGCTGGATCACCAGCAGCGTGGTCGGCCCGTTCAAGGGCGGGCCCGGCACCGAGGGTTGGTAGGTGGCACCGAGGGTTGGTAGGCGGCAACGGCCGTCTACGCCGGCGCGGACGCCGGCCTACGACTCGACCACGTCGCCCAGGCGGTCGACCTGGACACCCTTGCCCTCCAGCCAGGCGATGGCCTCCTCGACGGCGTGGGGCTCGCCGGCCAGCTCGCACACGATCCACCCCACCTTCTCCTCGATGTTGGCCCGGCGAATGTTGGGCAGGACATCGAACTGGCGGTCGAGGCGGCCCAGCAGGGGCTGCTTGATGAGCTGCTCGGGAAAGGTCAACTTGATCCGGACGTTCGCCATCAGACCCGAAGCATTGTCATCTCGGCGGCTCCCGTCCACTCGGGTTGTCTTCCGGCCGTTCCCCGTCGCCTCTTCCCGTCACCAGCGGTTCGAGGGCCCCGTTCAGGTTGCCCGATCGAAAGCCCTCGAGATCGAGGGTCACGTAGCGGTAACCGGCCCCCTGCACGGCGTCGACGACCGCTCGGCTTCGTTCGACCGCGGTTCCCAGTTCGGCCGTCTCCACCTCGACTCGGGCCAGGTCCCCGTAGTGGCGCACTCGCACCTGGGCGAACCCCAGCCGCCGCAGGGCCTCTTCGGCCCGACCCACCCGATCGAGGGTGGTGACGGCGACGGGCGTGCCGTAGGGCAGGCGCGAGGCCAGGCAGGCGGCCGCGGGCTTGTCCCAGGTGCGCAGGCCGAGGGCCTGTGACGCCTCGCGCACGTCGGCCTTGGTGAAGCCGGCGTCGACCAGCGGGAAGGCGGCACCTCGCTCGGCCGCGGCCCGCTGGCCGGGCCGGTGGTCGCCGAGATCGTCGACGTTCGTACCCAGCACCACCGTGGCGCCCTCCGCCTCGGCGAGGGGAACGAGGGCATCGAGCAGAGCCGACTTGCAGTGGAAGCACCGGTCGCCACCGTTGGCCACGTAGTCGGGCCGATCCAGCTCGTCGGTCTGCACCGCCGTCCAACGCAGCTGCCATTCGCGGGCCAGGCCGGCACACTCCTCTCGCTCGCGGTCGGCCAGCGACGCCGACACGGCGGTCACGGCGTGGGTCCGCGTGGGTCCGAGGGTGTCGTTGGCCACCCATGCCAGGAAGGCCGAGTCGGCGCCGCCGCTGAAGGCGACGGTGACCCGCCCCAGCGCGCCCAGCCGGCGTCTCAGGAGGGCCAGGTCACCCATCGGCGGACAGCGGCACTGCCGTGGCGCGGGCGCCATCGGGCCCGGGCCGGGGGGTTGCCATGGCCTCAGGCTACCGGCGGGAGGGTGGCCGCGAGTAGGCGTTCGATGCGGTCAACCCTCTCGACCACCAGTTCCGTCAAGAATGCCTCTTGATGTCAAGCCGGGTCCTCCAGAGGGCATCAGCTCGGGCCGAGGCGTTGCAGCGCTTCTTCGACGGGGACCACGAGGCCGACCAGGAAGGGCCCGAAGTCGGCGTAGACCGACGAGGCCTCGTCGAAACGCAGTTCGTGGACGCACGCCTTGATGGCGGCGACATCGTCGGCGAACAGGGTGACGGCCCACTCCCAGTCGTCGAGCCCGGTGGAGCCGGTGACCAGTTGCACGACCCGGCCGCTGAACTCACGGGCCTTCTTGCCGTGGCCGAACATGAGGCGTTCCCGCTCCTCGTAGGGGAGGGCGTACCAGTTGCCGATCGTCTCACGACGCTTCGACATCGGGTAGAAGCACACCACCGGCTTGTCGGCCGGGGGCAGCTGCGGGTGGAGCCGGGGCTCGAGGCGCTCGGCTGGCATCCCCTTGGCGTACTCGGAGACCTCGGTCAGCGAGAGGTAGGAGGCGGTGAGATCGAGGCCGGCGGCGATCAGCTCGGCTTGGAACCGGTGCAGGCGCCACAGGTCGGGCCCCAGGGCCATGGTGGCCATGTCGGCCTTGTGGCCGAGGACGACCCAGGTGACGACCTGATGGTCGTCGCCCTGGCAGGCCTTGACGGCGGCGGCCACGGCCTCGGCGTCGGTGGCCGGTCCTACGCGCCAGAACAGGTGGAGCACGGTCCAGCCCGGCGACGGAGTCATCGGTTCCGGGTCGGGCATCGCACCTTCGTCCATCGGGGCCGAGTCTACGCGACCCCCATGGTGAGGCCCGGTCGCCGCTAGTTCGAGGCTTCGGCCACGACCCTGGGCACCCGCGTCCACCGCCTCGGACCCACTGCCGGAGCCGCGGACAGGGGAAGCCGAACGGACCGTGGGATGAGATCTCGACCGACAGCTGCCCGAACATCGGAGTCGGGCCGGATCGCCGGTGGTCCGATCGGTGCCGGCGTGTCGGAGCGTCCGTACCAGGCTTCGGCTGCCAGGCCTCTGGCTGACCGGTGCTCTGCCGCTGCCCGCCAGACATCGGGCGGACGGCCGTCGGCGATGCGCGCTTCGATCACCTCGGCCGCCTCACGCTCCAGCGCCGCCTTGACCGCATCCCGCTTGGTGCGCCCTGTCGGGCCCATGTGGTGACCGCCTGTCTTGGAGGGGATGAACGAGAGGGCCGACGGCCGGACGGAACCGCCACAAGACCGGGAGCGGTTCCCGCACACCGCTCCCAAGGGCAGTATCGCGCCCCGTCCCTATCGCAACAATGAGTGCCGTTCGCAACTATATGGACCGCAGCAAGGTGGCGTTCACATCTAGATATCGGACAGTTAGGAGCTCGGCAGCTCGGTCGTAGGACCTATGTCCACTTGGAAGCCGGACCCGGGCAAGCGGATGCTGAGCATGTACCCCGAAACCTACGAACTGGAGCCAACACGATGAAGACCAAGAAGCTGGTTGCCGCCACCCTGCTCGCACTCGCCATGGTCGGAGGCGCCGGCAATGCCGCCTTCGCCAGTCAGGGTCGCGGCGCCGACGACCCCGCCGCCATGTCCGCCACGGCCAGGCCGCCGACGACGCTCCCAACCACGGGTAGAGCGGGCCAAGGGAGCGGTCACGGTTCACGGCGACGAGCAGCGCGTCGATCACCGGCGCGCTGCACGGCTTCGTCGAGACGGGCGACGACTTCGGCCTCCGCCGCCTCAGCCCTCGCGGCCGCCCGGCGCGCCTCGTCGGCCGCCTGCCTAGCCAGAGCGGCGCGGTGGTGATTCGCCTCCACACGCTGTTCTGCCTTCTCGACGGCGCGTCGCAGGCCGTCGAGGTCAGCCTCGGATTCTTCGACCTCCCGCTCGCGCTGTGCCGCCGATGCGGCTGCGTCCCTCGCGGCCGCCGCCACCGACTTTGTCACGCGGCTGGCGTCGGCGACATCGCGCCTCGCCTCGGCCAGCGTCTCGGTGAGATCGGCGGCCGTTGCGGACGGTTCGTCCTCGAGCGGCTCTCGGGTCTGCGGCGGCGGGGTGGGCCGTGGATGGCCGGTCAATGGCGATGCGGCGTCGATCTCGAAGTCGCCGAATCCCGACGGTGGGTCCAGGGCCGACGTCAGGCGACCGCTCGACACCCGGGCCGCCGCCTGCGGGTCGAGTGACGCCGCCTCGAGGGTGGCCACGACCTCGGCGTAGTGGCCGCCGACCCCGGAGGCCCGCTGGCCCAGGAGGCCGACGGCCGACTCGGCCAGCTCGGCGACGGCGTCACGGCGGGCCCGTCCGGCGTTGCGGAGATCACCGGCATCGGCTCCGGCGAGCGTGTGAGTCTGCGCCGTTCGCAACGCGTCACCGAGGCGGAGGAGGCCCTCGAGCTCGGGGCGGTGTCTACGGGCGAGCTGGTTGACGGCCCAGGCCGCGGGACTGGGGCGCCGCAGGGCGGCAACCTGTGTGGCCAGGTTGCGCTGTCCGTCTTTGCGCAGGCGGCGCACGAGGTCGTTGCGTGCAGGGACGAAGTCGGCCGGGTCGAGCCCGTAGAGCTCGTCGGCCACATCGGCGAGCTCGGACCCGAGATCGTCGTGCGACGCCGCCGTCATCGGGGGCGGGACGTATCGCTTCCGCCACCGGGCCCGGTCTCCCGCTCAGCGGGCCGCTCGGGCCCGGTCTCCCGCTCAGCGGGCCGCTCGGGCCCGGTCTCCCGCTCGGCGGGCCGCTCGGGCCCGGTCTCCCGCTCGGCGGGCCGCTCGGGCCCGGGGGGCTCGGCGTCGTTCCAGTCGACCAGCTCGTCGTGGCGCTGGTCGAGCGCGTCGTAGGCCTTCTTCAGCTCGGCCCGGGCCCCTTGCAGGGCCTCAGCCGGCGCCGGAGCCGGCGCCCACCGGCCCCTGATCGGGTCCGTGGCCACCAACGCTTCGAGCGCCTGGGAGGCGTTGCGCAGGCGCTGGTGAGCGCGGTGCAGCATTTCACGTTCGTCGCCGGACAGCGCTTCGGGCCTGTGTGGTCCATGCCTGGCTGTTGGTTCGGCACCTGGCACGC
Organism: Acidimicrobiales bacterium; assembly: GCA_051001215.1. Lineage (GTDB taxonomy): Bacteria > Actinomycetota > Acidimicrobiia > Acidimicrobiales > AC-14 > DATAQC01. Next base: position 20,999 of record JBPCNP010000142.1, on the reverse strand, counting down.
TGTGCTCCTTTGGGGCAACCGCTCGTGGTCCGCCGACTGTAGGCGAGCGCCAAGGACTCGATCGAGACAGCAGGACTGCGCACCACGGCCGGGACCCCGAGCTCGTCGAGCAGTCCCCGGACGCCGGCGCCGTCGTCGACAAGGGCAGTCATCTTCGGGAAGACGACCAACCTGTCGGTCCACGCCCACGGACTGGCAGAGTGCCAACCCGATCTTCGGTACGACCAGCAACCCCTGGGACCTCACCCGCCCGGGCCGCCCGGTACCCTCAGCACGCCCGGACATGGCCGTGCTCGGTCCGCTGGGGACGCAGTGCCGGCGATCTCGACCTGGCCCCCGACCTGCTCACCGGCCCGAATGCGGCCATGGCGACCGCGTGGCGCTCGGGCTGCCAGCATCACGGGCCGGGCGAGGCCGGAGACTTGTCTCGCTCGGGCCGTAGCATTGGGTCCTGATGATTCCGGACACAAAGGATTGGACTTGGGTTCTCGATCGACGCTGTCCCGATTGCGGCTTCGACGCCAGCACATGCGACCCGACAGCCGTGGCAGGAATGGTCGTCGAGAACATCGGCGCCTGGCGCAGCCTTCTCGACGCTGGTGGGATCTGCTCCGGCCGGCCGAACGACCAGACCTGGTCAACGTTGGAATACGCCTGTCACGTGCGGGACGTTTACCGGCGCTACCACGGCCGCGTCGCGCTCATGCTGAGCGAGGTAGACCCGCTCTTCCCGAACTGGGATCAGGATGCATCGGCGGTCGACGACAGTTACGAGACCCAAGATCCCTCGGAGGTCGTTGATCAGCTCGCCGCTGCCGCTGAGGATCTTGCGGTTCAGCTGCTGCGGGTCGAGAGCAACGGGTGGGAGCGTCCCGGACGGCGGAGCGATGGCGCCACGTTCACGGTCGCCTCGATCGCCCGGTACATGATCCATGACCCGATCCATCACCTCTGGGACGTTTCGAGGCAGCGGCCCTGATTCTGCGAGACTGGCTGCACGAGCGAGGCACTGCGGGAAGAGTCCTTCGAGGACGCGAGCACACAACGGCTCCTCGCCGCGTTCACTGCGGAGATCACCGCGCTCTACCCTTCCTGGAATCCGACATCGGACCCTCCGCGCGCGCCGAGGATTTCAGGCCTCCGGGGGGCAAGTTCCTCGTCGCCTACGTCAACGAGGATCCCGTTGCCTGCGGAGGCCTCAAGCACCTCGACTCCGACACGGCGGAGATCAAACGCCTCTATGTCTGTCCGAGCATGCGCGGTCGCGGCCTGGGGCGGCGAATGCTCGACCGGCTGGAACGAGAAGCGCGAACCGCGGGCTACGCCACTGTTCGCCTCGACACCGGGTCCGAGCAGCCGCAGGCAGTCGGGCTCTTCGCCGCCGCCGGGTACCGGGAGATACCTGACTACAACGGGAACCCGGTCGCAAGCCTGTGGTTCGAGAAGCCTTTGCGGGGGTTCTAAGACCGCCCGGCCGGTGACAGGCCTACGTCGTCACGCCGGCTTCACCAGGCGTTGACGGGGTTGACGGCCTCCACCTTCTCGGGCCCGGCCGGCCCGGCCGGCCCGGCGGGCCCAGGAGGCAGCCCGGCGGCGTGGCGTCGGCGGTCGTTCCTTTCGATGCGCCGGGAGCAGCGGCGGGCCCACCGGATGCATGGCCGCTCCACGAACACCAGCGACAGCGTGGCGATGGCGATCGACCCGACAGAGGTGATGGCCAGCATGCTCAGGAAGGCGCTGGTCGTCGCTCCATAGCTGAAGCCCAGGGTGACGAGGGCGAAGCCGATGATCAGGGTGTGCCAGAGGTAGACCCCGTAGCTGATGTCGCCCAACGCGCGAGCGGCGCGGTTGGTGAAGGGGGACTGCGCCCGCGCCGGCGCCAACACCGTGGCCAGCACGAGCACGGCGAAGGCCAGGGCCATGGCCAAAGTCTTGGTCCAGTGGTCGTAGACCCCCCCCGTCGCCGTCATGTCGCGGTGGCCGGCGGCCTGCATGCCCCACAGGATCACCGCCACTGCCGCGATCTGCATGGCGACGGCCGCCCACGGCAGCCACTCCTTGTCCGAGGTCCGCCACCTCACGAACAGCCACGCCGCCGTCATTCCCGCGGCGAAATGGGCTAAAAATGTGGGGAACTGGGTCACCAGGATCAGCCGGAGCAGCGCGGGCGGGTCGGTGCCCCGCAGCCAGCCCACGGAGAACGAGGCGTGAACGACCGTCAGCTTCCAGCCCACCGACGCGACTAGTGCGATGGCAAAGCCAACGAAGGGATGGCGGTAGTACCAGGAGGCGATGAGGGGGAGCACCACGTAGAACGTGGCTTCCAGGGTGAGCGTCCAGATCACGCCCAGGACCAGGAATCCTTCGGTGTACCCGCGCAGCAGTCCAACGCTGTGTTGCAGGAAGGACAGGTGCAACAAGAAGGTGACGATGCCGGTTTGCCCGTCCCAGGGGAGGTCGGTGCGGCTCACGTTCAGCAGCGGCTGGAGGATGACGGCGGCGATCAGGGCCATGTAGTAGGCGGGAACTATGCGTGCCGCCCGGCGGATGCCGTAGGCCCGGACGTTGCCGAATCGACCGCCGGCCAGGACGGTGGGGAGGAACAGTACGAACCCGCTGATGACGAAGAAGAAGTCGACGCCGACGTAGCCCGACTCCAGCACGTCGCGCAGGGTGGTGTTGCCCAGCGGCGGCAGGCCCGCCCCGCTGAACACGTGGTACAGCACGACCGTCAGGGCCGCGAGCCCCCGGAACCCGTCGAGAGCGGGCACGATGACCCGAGGCGTGGCCGCCGAGGTGACCGGCTCGGCGGGGGGCTCCTCTGTCGTGGTCGGGCCCGCAGTCGGCGTGTCCAAGGCGGGCGTGTCCACGGGGACCGGGTTCAGCGGGACGGGACCGGAAGCCGTCGCTTCACGTCGCGCGCGCTCCGCAGCGACGTTTTCACCAGCGAACCGGTCTGGGGGAACCGCTGGGACAGGCGGCTGAGGCGCCGGGCCACGGCCAGACCCGCGCCGGCCACGCCTTCGAGCATCTGTTGGGTGGCTGCCACCTGGGCTAGTGCCGCGGCCATCTCGTGGCCCAGTTGCTCGTAGCGACCTCGGACGTCGGTGATCATGGCCCGGACCACCTCGTACTGGGTCTTGCCGGCAATGAAGGCCATCTCCAGCTCGCGGTACTGCGTCTCGAGCCGCTTGTACTCGGCGTGGAGAAACGAGATCTGGTGCCGGAAGGCGCTGGACTCCGCCACGAAGGCCTGGTTCAGCGCCCGGGTGGCGGCCAGCTCGTGCTGAGCCGACTGGGCCTGGCCGCGCGCCGCCTCGAGCTGGCGCGCCAACTCGTAGGGAATGAAGTCGTCGAGGACGTTGGCGGGGACGGCCAGGGCGTCGACGAGATCGGCGTCCTCGCTCCGGACGTAATAGCGGTTGAGCCCGTCGAAGGCTGCAAAGCGGTAGTCGGCATCGAGGAGCACCGGTTCCCACTGCTCGTGGGTGGGGATGGTGGTACCCGGGCGGGTGGCCTCGACGAGCACCACCCGGGGCCGCCAGCGGGACCAGTCGCCGCCGCGTAAGACGTGACCCTCGTAGCCCTCGACGTCGATGGTGAGGAAGTCGATGGTGGCCTGAGCGTGCTGTTCGCAGATGTGGGCCAGGGTGGTGACCGGCACCGTCCGCTCGACGAGGGGGATACCCGACTCGATGTGGGCCGCGGCCTGCTCGGCGTCGAACGTGGACCACCCCGACTCGGGGGGCGACTCGTAGAACGTGAGCTTGCCATCCTCGTCGGAGACCCCGCTGTTGATGTTGACGTCCCGGGTGCGCAGGGCCGACAGCCGCTCGAAGGCGACGGTGGCCGGTTCCACGTTGATGCCGTGCCACCCCAGGTCGTAGAAGTGGCGGGTGACCGAGTTGTGCGTGGGGTCGTAGGCACCGATGTCGATGTAGAAGCCGGCGATGCCGTGCGGGAAGAGGCGGTCGAGGACCACATCCTCGCGGTTCTGGGCGTAAGAGATCAGGCTCATCGTGGGCCCCCTTCGGCAGATGCCAGGACGCCGCCCGCCCAGGCGGTGACGACGGCGCGGACGTCGTCGACGGGGTCGTCACGGAGTGTCGCGACGAGCTCGACGATGGACGGGTGGTCCAGGATCTCGGGGCCGGCGCGCTGCAGGGCCCTGCCCATGTAGACGCGGTGGTTGTGGTTGGCGTGGGTGCCGTCGACGACGATGCGCGCCACGCGTTCGTCGAGGTCGAGGGCCGGAGCGATCGGCCACCGGCCCAGGGCCGGCACCTGCTTGACGGCGAGGTAGTCGACGAGGGTCTGGGGCTGGAACTCGCCGGAGCCCACCGGGATGAGGCGCCCCTGGTCGACCATGTAGCTGGTGTATCCGAGGCCCTCGACCGTGGCGATGAGCTCTTCGGGCGTGGCTCCATAGGGATGGAGGGTGTGACCGTTGCACTCGTAGAGCAGGGGTGGTGCCTGAGCGTGGTCGAGGAGTTCGCTCATCCCCCGTAGCACCTGCAGCTCCCAACCCTCGACGTCCATCTTGACGAAGGCCAGAGGAGACCAGTGGAGGGCCTGCACCAGATCGCCGATGGTGACCGCGGCCACCGTGGTCACGCTCCCCTCGGCATGGGAGTCGTCGTCGACCAGCGAGACCTGTCCCCACGGGCCATGGGCGTGGAAGCGGGCCTGGCCGGGCGAGTCGGACGCCACCGCTTCCACCACGGTGAGGTTGGCGAACCCGTTGCGGGCGGCACTCGCCCGCAACAGGGAGGCGTTCTCGGGAGACGCCTCGATGGCCAGCGACTGTGCGCCCACCGACGCCGCGGCCAGCGAGAACGTGCCCACGTGGGCACCGAGATCGAGGACCTTGTCACCGGGGCCGATGAGGGAGAGCATGAGGTCGACGAGGGTCTCGTCGAGGCTCTGGCCCCTGGACAGCGCCAGGGTCACCTGGTCACCCACCCGGGGATCGACGACCACGTCGAAGGGTCGACCGTGCTCGATGGTCACGCGCGAGCACGTCCAGCTGCCGGGGGCGTCGTCGGCCAGGCCGTTGCCGGGCTCGTGCGGTTCCCCGGCGTGGGACTCGGCGACGAGGTCGCTCCAGCGCTCCAGCTCGCCCCGGTGGTGGGCCAGGAGCCCCCGTCGTTGCCGGGCGCTGTCACCGTCGGCGCCCATCGTGGCCACATGGCGGTCGATCTCGTTCAACAGGTGGTCGAAGTCGGTCATCTGCTGGTCGATCTCGCCGAAGGCGTTGCTGACCGTCGACAGATGCCGCTCCATGGCCTTCAACTGCTCGTCTTCTGTCTGCCCACTCGGGGGGTCGATCGGGCCCGGTGTGTGCCCGCTCGGGCCCAGGGAGGCAGCGGTGGCCACCGCTGCCTCCGACTCTGCGGGTGCGGGCGCCGGGCGGGTGGAGGCCACGGTCTCGCGAATGAGGTTGCGGTTGTGCTCGGCGATGGCGGTGATGGTCGCCTGCGAGGGCCGGGCCCAGGCGTTGGGGACCTTCGGGAAGTCGTCGGGCTTGCGCAACGCCAGGTGGACGGACGTGAACACATAGCCCTCGTGCACGAGGATGATGTGGGGGAACTCCCAGGCCGCGTACTCCTCGCGCTGGCCGCCCGCGCTGGTTGCCGCCAGGTGCTGGGTGATGGCCAGGGTCAGGTCACGGCGCACCGACAGCGTCTCGTCGGAGACCTCCGAGTCGAGCTCGTCGACGGGCTCGAGCCCGCTGGCGTCGACGATGAAGCGCTGGAGGTTCTCCACCGAGAACAGCAGGGTCAGGCCCGGCCAGCCGATGCCGCCGGGCGGGCCGCCCAGGCGGATCTCGGTGGACAGGGTCAGCACACCCCCGGGCTTGAGCACCCGTCCCATCTCGTAGGCCGCAGCGGCCACGTCGTCGAGGTCCCCGAAGTGCTCGATCGACCCGGACGAGTAGATGCCGTCGAAGCTGTTGTCGGGGTAGTGGAGGTGGCGACCGTCCATGTGCTGGACCACCAGGCGGTCAGCCTCGAACTCGTAGGGCGCCACATCCTGGGGCTGGATGAGCATCGACAGCGGAGCCGTCGGTTCCCAGTCTCCCGAGGCGAGATAGCGGTCGGTGGCGAAGACCTGTTTGGCCTCCCGGGTGAGGAAGAACGAGGTGTCCTCGGCACCGGCGGCCACCCCGAGGATGGTGGCCTCGCGGTGCAGGGCACCGAGCTCGCGCAGCGTGCGCACGGCCATGGCCACTTCCCAGTCCTTGCGGTGCTCCGAACCCAGGGGAAAACCGACCGGGAGATGGCTGAGCTTGTAGCTGCACACGTCGCGGATGATGTCGACGAGCTCTGGGCGCGAGAAGTCCTCGATCTCGCACACCTTGTTGAACCGGAAGGGGGTCACGGGCGGCGTGCGACCGGCAGGTGTCCGCTTGCCGGAAACGGCACTAGCACCGAACTTGTCTAGCACGTCGACGTAGCGGGCGGCCATGGTATCGAGGGTCCCGTGGGACTCATAGAACTGACGGGCGGTGCCGGACATGCGGGCCCGCAGGTCTGCATCCGAAGCGAGCCGGGTGAGGTGGCCGGCAAGAGGACCGGTCTCGTCGCCACCCGGGGGCACGCGCAGGGCGATGTCTTCTGGGATATCCCGCCACTCTGGCAGGTCGGTCACGATCAATGGCCGTCCGGCGGCAATGGCCCTGATGAGCGCGGCCGACATGTGGGTCGTGGTCGGCAACCTCAGGTTCACGATGACGTCGCAGGCCAGCATGTACTCATCGAAGTCGGCCCGCGAGACGTGGCCCATGAAGTGGATATGCGCGCCAACGCCGAGCGACTCCGCCAGTCGGTGAAGGCCGGGAACGAAGCCCTCGTCCAAGGACCGACCGACGACGATCAATTGGGAATCGGGATTGGACTCCACCAGCGATGCCAGAGCCCTGACGCATTCCTCCAGGCGCTTGGTGGGATGGACGATGCCGAAGGTCCCGATGACGAAGGTGGAGGGGGAGACTCGGAGTCGGCTCCTGGCTCGGCGCCCGTTGTCGAACCCGTGGAGCTGACCGGGGTCGGCGACGCCCATGGGCACGGTGAAGACGTGGGCATTGTCGTAGCACCGCTTCAGTTCCCCGGCGGCGTCATCGACGTGGACGATCTGGGCCAGGCTGGCGTCGACGATGTCCCCCAGCATGTGGTGCTCGCCAAGGAAGCGCTCGAGCAGCGGCGCCCGTTCGACCGGCTCCAGGGCGTGGACGGCGTCGAAGGTGGCGAGGGCGGCGTCACCCTCGAGGGCGGCGACCTGGCGGCGGAAGGGCTCGAAGTCGCCGGAGTCGTACCCGAGGGTGTAGAGGACATGGCTCCAGGTGAGGTCGTGCAGCACGACGACGCCGGGATGGGCCCGCAGGGCGTCGTACATGTAGACATGGAACAGCGATCCCCCCATCTGGTAGAGGAAGGCGTCGAAGGGCTCCTGGCGGTGACGGCGGTCGAAGGCGGTGAAGTGCTCGATGCGGTACTGCGAGAGCAGGCTCACCGGCGGGAGGCACCCGTCGTCGACGAAGACCTCGATGTCGTACCAGTCACGCAGCCGACTGAGCAGCTCGACGCTGTAGTCGGAGATGCCCGACTGCTGTGGCGGCAGCGGGGTCCACACCGCCAGGCGCGAACGACGCTGCCGGCCCTCTGAGCGGGGTCCCGGGCCCGAGCGGCCCTCTGAGCGGGATGCCGGCCCGCTCACCGCCGCCTGGTAGCAGTCGAGGGTGCGCTCTCCCAGTTGGCGCTTGTCGAACCTGGCCGAATGGGCCAGGCCCCGCTCGCTCATGGCCAGGCGCCGTCGGGGATCGGCGTGGAGCTCCTGGATGGCAGCGGCGAAACCGTAGGAGTCGTCGGGGTCGACGTACACGGCGGCATCGCCACCCGCCTCGGGCATCGAGGAGGCCGTCGTCGTCACGACCGGCGCGCCGCACTTCATCGCTTCCACGACAGGCAGTCCGAAACCCTCGTAGCGCGACGGGTGGACCACGACGGTCGCGCCGTTGTAGAGGAGGGTGAGCTCGGTGTCGGACACCAGCCCGGTGAGGACCAGGTCGTCGGCCACACCGAGCTGGCCGGCCTTGCGCAGCAGGTGGGTGATGGCGTGCTCGTCGAGGTGGCAGCACACGACGAGCGGAAGCTGCGACCGGAAGCCCTCGGGCAGCTGGGAGTAGGCGCGAAGGAGGGCGCCCAGGTTCTTGGTGTGGTGCAGGTGGCTCACGGTGAGCACGTACTGGTCGGGCAACGGGATTCGCCGGCGCAAGGCGTCGAGGCCCTGGGCCACATCGTGGGCAGGCAAGGGGCCGAAGCACTCGTCGGCGATCGGCCAGGCCACTTCGATGCGGCCGGTCGGGAAGCCGAGGAACGTGGCCGCGTCGGTCTTGGCTGCCTCGGAGATGGCGACCATCCGAGTCGCCCTGCCCAGGAAGGCCGCGGTGCGCAGGTACTGTTCGCGCCACCAACCGGAGAGATACTGGGCCGGGAAGATGAGCGGGATCAGATCGTAGAAGTTGGCGACCATGGGGCAGAGGTCGAAATCGGTGAGGACCGGTCGCTCGAAGAGAAACGGAGCGGTCACGTGGTACAGATCGAGCTCTTGGCGGGAGAGCCAGTCGAAGTACCTCTCCGCTTCCCTGAGCATGGTCGCCGTATCACCCAGCGGGGGAACGCCTGGAGCTTCGGCGAGATAGTTGACAATAGAGACGTTCGCTGCCTTGCGAATGTCGGGGTCGATCATGCCGAGGTCATTGCCCTCATTGCACAGCAGCACGTACTCATTACTCTTATCGAGTTCCAATACGGCACGAAGCTGTTGCTGCGTATATCGAGGAATCCCGCGATAGAACAACTCTCGCCCGACGGCGAGGATGCGGTAATCTACGCCGATGCGCACGTCATCACCATCGTCTCAGGCTCCGAGATAGGATGGTCGCCGATCTCACTTCGGCACTTGCCGGACTGCTGCAGGACCCATTGGTCGTGGTCGACGTCGGCTGCCGGTGGGGATTCGCGCAGGCATGGGAGCGGCTCGGCGATCGGGCCATGATCATCGGATTTGATCCTGATGAGGCTGAATGTGGCCGGCTGACCGATGCCTATCGCACCAATTCCCAGGTGCGTCTTGTCCCGAAAGGACTCGGTGCCCGTCCCGGTCAGGGCACGTTGTACATCACCGAGGATCCTGGCGGCTGCTCGTTGTTCCCGAGCGTCCCCGATGTCGTCGAGCGCCACCCCGACCTGAGCGGTGGCCGGGTCACCGGGACGGCAGATGTCGCCGTCACCACCCTCGACGACTGGCTGGTCGCTGAGGGTATGGAGCGGGTCGACGTCGTGAAGATCGACACCCAGGGCTCGGAGCTCGGCGTGCTCGAGGGCGCCCGAAGGGCGCTGGCATCGGTACGGGCCATCGAGGTCGAGGTGGAGTTCAACGAGCTCTACGTCGACGTCCCCCTCTTCAGTGAGATCGACCGCTTCCTCCGCCAGGCCGGGTTCGTGCTGTGGCGGCTGAAGGACCTCTCCCACTACGCCCAGCGCGGCGCCCGTCGGGACTGGCGGGCTCCCGAGGCCCAGTACTTCGACGATCTGGTGGCTCGGTTCGAGTCGGGAAGCGGGCAGCTCTTCTGGGCCAACGCCTTCTACCTCAGACACGAGGTGGCCTATCCCTCCGCCACGGCCGGCTGGCAGGAACTGGTCCGGGACGCGTCCGTCACGTCGGCCTTCGGCTTTCACGACCTGGTGGGGCTGGCCATCGGGTGCGCGGCGGAGTCGGCGCCTCCGGATGTGGCTGCCCTGTTGTGCGCCGCCGGCAGCGAGGACGCCCTGGCCGCCCAGGCCGAGCGTGAGCTCGGTGACCGGGCCGCCGTCCTGGAGGGCACCAAGACGGTGGACTTCGGCGATCCCGGCTTCCGGGGGTCGGGATGGCGGGACCCCCAACAGCTGGCCATCGGTGCGGTGCGTTGGACGGGTCCCCAGCGCGAGGCGTCGGTCGACCTGGCCTGGCGACTGGCCCCCGGCTCGAGGGTCGAGCTCCTGGCCGTCACGGCCATGAGCCCGGCCATCCTCGAGCAACTGATCCTGGAGGTGAACCGGTGCCCCGTCCCCCTCGTGCGGTCTGCGCACGACCTGGGGATCGTGTTCACCGGTACAGTGCCGGCCGACTACCGGTCGGCCCGGCTGTTCACCCGCCTCGTTGTTCGGACCCCGGAGACCATTCCCTGGAACGAGCTCAACCCGACGAGCTCCGACGACACCGAGCTGGGTGTGGCCGTGAGGTGGGTGCGCGTCAGCGGCCCCGGCGAGTCGTGAGCCGGGTGCCATCGAAGACGGAGCAGTGGCGGAGCCCTCAGGCAGCGGGATCGCCATGGGGTCGGGTCTCGCTCAGGATCTCCCGCTCAGAGGGCCGCTCGGGCCGCAGGATCTCCCGCTCAGAGGGCCGCTCGGGCCGCAGGGCCGGCGTCGCCGACCAGCGGCCGTCGACGTGCACGATCCCTCCGGCGCCGGCGGGGATGAGGGCGTTGGCCATCATGAAGAACCCGTACCGGCGGTCGTGCCAGTCGAAGACCTGTTTCTGGGGCAGGTCCTGGAGGCCAACCGACACCAGGAAGCCACCGGGAAGCAGGGGCAAGGCGGGGATGGAGAACTCGATCAAATGATGGCCGGGGGGACGGTCCGAGAAGTCGGCGTCGTGGGAGGTGCGGCCGATGACGTAGGCGAAGTTGTCGGCGCGGTACACGGCGATGCAGCACACCACGTCTTGGAGGGGAATGTCGGTGTGGCACTCGACGCGAACGGTGAGGGTGCTGTTGGTCTCGAAGGTGTTCGTTTCCCGCCCGTCGCCGTCGACCATGGTGACGGCGCCGATGGTGGCGGCGCCCGTGCCTGCCTGGTCCTGCTCGGCCGACGGGTGCTCGTTGGCCACCCCGCCGTGGACGGAGTCGAAGTAGGCGGCCACCACCCGGGCCGACGAGCCGGCCTCCCGGATGACGCCGCCTTCGATCCACACCGCCTCTTCGCAAAGGCCGCGGACGGTGTCGAGGCCGTGGGTGACGATGACCACGGTGTGGCCCTCGCTGCGGAACTTGGCCATGCGGTCGACGCACCGGGCCTGGAAGCTCTCATCGCCCACCGACAGCACCTCGTCGACGAGCAGGATCTCGGGCTCGACGCTCACGGCTACGGCGAAGGCCAGGCGGGCGTACATGCCCGTGGAGTAGTTCTTCACCGCCATGTCCATGAACTGCTCGACGCCGGCGAACTCGACGATCTCGTCGTAGCGGGCGGCGACGTCGCGGCGGGTGCGGCCGAGGAGCGATCCCGACAGGAACACGTTCTCTCGGCCCGTGAGCTCGGGGTGGAACCCGATGCCGAGCTCGAGCAGCGACGCCAGGGTGCCGTTGACCTCGACGAACCCCTGGTTGGGCGTGAGGATCCGGGCCATGGTCTTGAGCAGGGTGGACTTGCCCGAGCCGTTGGCGCCGATGATGCCCGTGGTGGAGCCGGCGGCGATCTGCAGTTCGATGCCCTTGAGGGCCCAGAACTCCTCGTACTTGTTGCGGCGGGTGAGGACCTTCTCCTTGAGGGTGTGGGAGCGCTGGTGGTAGATCCGGTAGCTCTTCCACACGTCGTGGCAGTCGATGGCAGTCTCGCCCATCACACGATCTCCGCGAACAGCCGCTGCGAGCGGTGGAACACGACGGCGCCGACGATGAGGAACACCACGGCGTAGGCCAGGTCGACGCCGAGCAGGGTCAGGTCCGGGGCTCGGTTCAGCACGGTGACGTTGCGGAACGACACCACGATGCCGGTCATGGGGTTGAGCTTCAGGATCCTCACGAACGTGGGTCGGCTACCCACGTACTGCAGGGTGTAGATGATGGGGGTTCCCCAGAACCACAGCTGCAGGACGATGGCGATGAAGTGGGCCATGTCGCGGAGGAACACGGTGACGGCCGAGAGGAACAGCGCCAACCCGTAGGTCAGCAGCACCGCCAGCGCCACGATGACCGGGACCCAGAGCATCTGGGCGTTGGGAAGCCCGACGAACACGAGGATGGCCACGAGGAGCACGACGGTCTCGAAGGCGAAGGTGACGAGGCCGGACAGGACGGCGCTGAGGGGCAGGATCGCCCGCGGGAAATAGACCTTGCGCAGGAGGTAGCCCGACGAGGTGACCGAGGTCGTGGACGTGCTCAACGAGTTGCTGAACAGGTTCCAGATGATGAGGCCGGCGAAGAAGAACACCGCGAAGGGCACGGAGTGGCCGTCGGGGCGGGTGGCGTCCTTCACCGGTTTCTGGATGAGGATGTAGGTGAAGACGAAGTAGTAGAGGGCCACGATCAGCAGCGGCGTGGTGAGCGACCAGAGCATGCCCAAGAAGGTGCCCCGGTGGCGCACCTTGAGGTCGCGCCGGACGAGGTTGTTGGTGAGCTCGCGCGCGCTGAGCACCTCGCGGATGTTTGCTCGCAGCGAGATCGGGCGTCTCGGGCGGCTGACCGGGGGTGCGGGCGCGGCCGGTGGAACTTCTAGGCGCTGGCTGCCCACAGGCCCGAGACTACCAAGCGGGTAGTTCATGCCAGCTCATCCAGGCGGACGACGACACGCGCCGCGGCGTGCTCGAGGCTCCATGTGGTGGCCACCTCGGCCGCCGCCGCCTCTCCGCGGCGGCGGGCCTCGCCGGGCGCCGAGTACACCTGGCGCAGGAGGGACCGCAGGTGGTCGGGGTCCGGCTCGGCCCACTCGAATCCTTCGTAGTACGGGCAGCGGGCCTCGGCCGCCACCATCTTGGCCACGGCCAGCGGAAAGCCCACGCCCTCGTGGACGAAGTCGGCGGGACCTCCCCAGTCGGTGGCGATCACGGGAAGGCCGCAGGCCATGGCCTCGAGCACCGGCATGCCCCACCCCTCGCCCCTGCTCGGGAGCACGAAGCAGTCGGCCGAGCGGTAGAGGGCGCCCATCTGATAGCCGGCGAACTCGGGATTGACCATCACGACCACGGGGGCCGACGGAGGCAGGTCCAGCCTGGCGATCGCCGCCTCGACGTCGACCGACGGGTCGCGGTTGAACACCGAGAGCAGCAAGAGCACGTCCTCGTCGGCGGCGAACTCGTCGGCGAAGGCCCGCAGGAGGATCTCGGGAGCCTTGCGCTCTCCCCACTCGAACACCGACAGGAACGTGTAGCGCGATGACGGGCGCGACCCGACGATGCCGGGATGGAAGTGGTCGACGTCGACGCCCAGGGGCATCACCCGCACCGGGACCGTGACCCCGCTGGAACGGAAGGTCTCGACGTTGAACGAGGCCGGCACCCACACCTCGTCCATGGCGTTGCAGCCGTCTACCCACGCCGGCGGCAGGCCGGTGACCTCGAGCATCGACCACCCCACCCGGGGGCCAGCGCCGGCCGGTTCGACCCGCCCGAAGGCGTCGGCCTGGCAGAGGGCGACCTGGGCAGCGCCCGGACGGGGCCGCCGTGCCCGGAGATCGTCGAGGAGCGGGTCCCGGCACGGGCCGTCGACCTCGGCGTAGGCGTTGCGATACGACACCCGGACGCCGGCGAAGTGCAGCGCGGTCATCAGCTGGCGGGACTGCACGGCGTAACCGAGGGGGCGGTGCAGCACCGAGTGCCAGGTGAGCTCGCGGTCGTAACGGTCCTCTTCCAGCCAGCGGCCCCAGTTGCGCCTGAACACCCGCCGGGAGCGCTCGTAGACCGCCCAGAAGTCGACCTTGTTCTCGCGCGTCGAGGTGTTCTGCTGGTGGACCGAGGTCGGTGAGGAGCCGGCGAAGAGCACCGTGAAACCGGCCCGTTCGGCTCGCAGGCACCAGTCGCTGTCCTCGAAGTAGGCGAACAGCTCCTCGTCGAGGGGCCCCACCCGCTCCAGGCAGTCACGTCGCAGGTAGGCCTGGGCGAACACCACCGACTCCACCCGACGGTCCCGCCGGCACTGGCCGATGTCGCGTTCGAGGCCGGCCATCTGGTGGCCCCGGAGGCTGATGGGCGGCATGTAGCTGCCGGCGTGGGCCAAGACACCCGATTCATCGACCAGGCGGGCGCCCACCACGCCGCAACGGGGATCGGAGTAGGCCACGTCCTGCGTGCGGGTGAGCCAGTCGGCCTCGGTCACGAGGATGTCGTTGTTCATCAACACGATGTCCTCGTCCGCCCCGGCGGCAGCGATGCCGATGTTGGCGCCCCGGCTGAATCCCTCGTTGCGGGCGTTGGTCACCAGTGTCAGCCAGTCCTGGGCCCCGAGCCACTCGACGCTGCCGTCGGTGCTGCCGTTGTCGACGACCACCACCCGCCATGCGGGGTGATCGGTGAGCGCCAGTAGCCGGCCCAGGCACGCCCGGGTGAACGCCACCGCGTTCCAGGTGAGGATGACGACCGCCACCCGGGCCCTGGTCCCTGGCAGGGTCGGCACGCCGTTCAGCACGGAGCCGGCATTCCGTTCGGGCACGGAGCCGGCATTCCGTTCGGGCACGGAGCCGGGACCGATCTACCGGGAGCGGCGGGCGACGACCACCTCGACATCGGCGCGCACCGCCTCGTCGACTTGGGCCAGCCGGGCGGCCAGGTCGGCGCCGGGGCCCGGGGAGGGTTCGTCGGTGGGTGTGGCGATGCTCTCGAGGTTGCGGGTGCGCGGGTCGTCGAAACCGACGCTGGCCAGTGCCCACGCCAGGGCTCGGGGGTGCAGGCTCGGGCTGCCGCCGGTGCCGGCGGACGAGGAGAGCACCACCGCGGCCGCCGGGGCCAGCGCCACGTGGGCGGCCCGAAGCAATTCGATGAGCGTCTCGGGGCCCAGACCGCTGACGTCGGCCACCAGCGCATCGAGACTGGCTTCGTCGAGAAGGCGAACCTGATCGACCGCATCTCCGGGGAGAACCTCGATCTTGCCCTCGGGCGGCTGGGCCAGAAGGAAGACCAACGCCGGGGCCGCGGGCCCGACGGCAACCGCCCGACCATGGCCGGATGGGAACAATGCGCCGTTTGGGTCGCGGCCAGCGCCCGACCGCAGAGGCTCGAGCCGGAGCCGGAGGGACTCGATGCTGTCGAGAAGGGCGTGGTTCAGGCTGCTCTGCTGCTCCATCATCGGGGTCACGTACCAGCTGACCGCCCGTCGCAGGGCCCGCTTGGCCATCCGCACCGCGGGACCCACGACGGGTCGACCTGATCCGGGCGGGAACTCGACGCGGATGTCGGCATTGCGGCGGAGCACGGCCACGTTGATCTCGGTGTCGCCCTCCGGTGCCACGGTCAGGACGCCCCCAGGGCCCCCTGGCGACCTCTCGGCTGTCGCCAGGGTGGACTCGACCCTGGTCATCATGGCGGCGACGTCGGTGCCGCGCAGGCTCACAGGCAGGTCACCGCGGCCGGCGCCCGGCGCTCAGCACTGGCGGGGGGGGATGGCGTCGCTGGGCACCGGCGACGGGACGGGCGCCGCCGCCGCCGTGGTGGGCGGGCCGGCGGTGACACCGTCACGGAGACCGTTGAAATCAGCCCCGACGGCCACGACCAAGCTGCCGGCCTTCACCTTCGCATCGGCAGTGAGCTCGGGTGGGGTCTTGAACGTGGCAGCCAGGGCCTCGGCCTGGGGCTGTTGTCCCGCCCCGTACCGAACGACAGTGCGAGTCAGGGTGGCGAAGGCGTCGCCGGTACCGCTCACCGTGAAACCGGCCCCCTTGAGCTGGTCGGCGGCCCTGGCAGCCGCCCCGTTGGTGCCTGTCCCGTTGAGCACCTGGATCGAAGCGTTGACGGGCGCAACCGTGGTCGGAGCCTCGCTCCCAGGCGGTGCTGCCGGCGGGGCGGTGGGCTGGGGAGCCTTGCCGTTCAGCATGTCGAGGGGGGCCTGGGCCGCGACCTTGTCGAGCATGACCACGGCCTGATCGCCCACGAAGGCGCCGTTACCGGGCAGGGTCAGCGTCTGGACGGTGTCGGGATCGAGGGAGTTGAATCGGCGGGCCAGGCTGGTGATGTCGCCGGTCGACATGCTCGAGTCGATGGTGAGGTTGTTCACGCCGATCCCGATCAGGCGGTTGAGTGTCAAGGGATTGGAGATACCCGCCGAGAAGGCCTTCTTCATCATGCGGCGGATGAAGTCCTGCTGGCGCTCGATGCGGCCGATGTCGGCTCGCGGGTCCTCCGCCCACTTACCCTGCGACAGGTACTCGTAATGGCGACTGCGGACCCAGGCCAGCGCGGCGATGCCGTCGAGGTTGAGGCATCCGGCCTTGCCGATCTGCAGCCCGGTGAAGGCGTCGCGAGCGGGCGTGGGGACGAAGATCGACACACCACCGACGGCGTCGACGATGTCTTTGAACCCGACGAAGTCGACTTCGGCGTAGTGGTTGATGCGGATGCCGAGGCCCTCCTGGACGGTGGCGATGAGGCGCTGGGCCCCCCCGCCGCTGAACGCCGAGTTGACCTTGTCGGACTTCCCCGTGCCGGCGATGGGCAGGTACAGGTCACGGGGGACCGACACGATGGCGGCCTTCTTCTGGGCCGGGTCGATGTGCAGAATCATGATCGTGTCGCTGCGCTCAGTGGTGCCGAACTGGGCCTTCCCGGCTTGAGCGGCGGCATCGCCGGTGAGGCGGGCCCGGCTGTCGGAGCCCACGAGGAGCACGTTCATCACCTGGCCGGCGACATCACCGGACAGTCCGGGCACCTTCACCCGGTTGATCTGACCGAGACGCCACCGGACGTAGGTGACCCCGCTGCTGATGATCAGGGTGGTGATGATCAAGAAGATGGTGACGCCGATGATCGTCCGACGTCGCCGGCGCCGCTGACGGAGCACGACCTCTCGAGGCACCCTTCGGGCCGGCCTGGGAGCTGTCCCGGGTCCGTGGGGCGAAGGGACCCGGCTCGGAGCCGGACGCGGCTGTCGGGACGCGGTCGGCTTGCGCGGTCCCGGCGGGCGGGGCTCGGTCGCCGGCCGTCCACCACCGTTCGTCGCGGTCAGTCCCCCGGCCACGACCGCGCCGGAGGTCGCCAGGCGACCGGCCCGGCCGCGCCGGGGGTTCACGGTGCCGTCGCCGTTCCTGGCCGCGGGGCCGTGCGTGGCGTTCGTCTCGTTGCCGTCGCCGATGGCGATGCCCTGGTCCGGCCCGGCGACCCGACCGTTCGCCGCGGGGGACGGGTTCGGCTTGCGCCCCCGACGCGGGGAACGACGGCGGTCGGCACCTTCCTCCGCCGCCAGGCGTTCGAGCTGCGGGGGGCCTGTCACTCGTTTCAAGGCTAGCAGTGGGTTGTTCGGGGGCACCCGGCACCCCCGGTCCGGGGGTGCCGAGGGTTTCCACCGTGTTACCGTGCCTCCCGTGGTCCGGCTGCCGCGGCGGGCGTCACTCCCGACGGATTGAGCCCGGCATCAGCGCCGGTGGCCCGGGCCGACCGCCCGGCGGGCCCTCGGGCCGGGAACGAGCGGTTCACGACCATCGTGGTGGTCGTCGGCATCGTCGTCGCCTTGGCCCTCCGGGTGTGGATCCTGTCGGGCGGGCTCGGCGCGGTCGACATCGACGAGGCTGTCTCCGGGCTCATGGCCCGCCACGTGGCCCATGGCCACCTCACGGTGTTCTTCTGGGGTCAGACCTACGGGGGGTCGCAGCAAGCCATCGCCACGGGTGTGCTCTTCGCCGTCTTGGGCCAGAGCACCCTTGCGCTGAAACTGGTGCCCATGCTGGCCTGCGCGGCGTCAGCGTGGCTGCTGTGGCGGCTGGGCCGGCGCACGGTGGGAGAACCGGCGGCGAGTGTGGCGGTGCTGTTCCTCATCGGCCCCGGGTTCTTCGTCCTTCGCTCGACCCGGGCCTACGGCTTCTACGGCACCGGCCTGTTCGTCTGCACCGCCGTCCCGCTGGCCGTGGTCCGGCTGCGGGAGCGATCGTCGACCGTCGAGCTGGCGTGGCTCGGCCTGCTCGTGGGCCTGGGCTGGTGGGCCACTCCCCAGGTGGCGTTCGTGATCCTGCCTGCCGTCGGGTGGCTGGTGTGGACCGCGCCTCGCCTGCTTCGACGGGCCTACATCCCCGTCATCGCTGCCCTGGTCGGCTCCGCCCCCTGGATCGTCTGGACCCTCACCCACGGGTGGGCCTCGATGCGGACCGACCTCGCCGTCCCCAGGAACACCTACCTCACCCACCTTCACCGGTTCTTCGACCCACTTCTGCCCATGGCCCTGGGGCTGCGCTATGTCTTCACGCCCCGCTGGGCCCCCGGGCCGATCATCGGATGGGCTGCCTACCTGGGTCTACTGGTCGCCTTCGGGATCCTGGTGTGGCGGCGTCCTCCCGGGCTGGGCCTGCTGCTCGTGGTGGCCGGCGCCTATCCGTTTCTCTTCGCCGTCTCACCCGCCTCCTACTACGTGGGGGAGCCCCGCTACCTGTACCTGCTGTCGCCGGTGATCGCCCTGCTGCTTGGTCGCCTGTTGGTCAACCGGGCAGGACAGGTCGTGGGGCTGGTCGCCGTGGCCGGCCTCTCGGTGGCGACCCTCGTGCACATGGGCGGGGACAACCCCGTGAACCCCAGGGCTCCCCTGCGACCGCTCATCGCCGCTCTCGACGCGCACCGGGTCAACCGCGTCTTCAGTCCCTACCTCGTGGCCCACCGGATCGACCTCGACAGCCACGAGCGCATCATCGCCACACCGTTCACCTTCGTCCGCTCACGTGACTACGACCGCATGGTGCGAGCCAGCCCGTCACCCGCCTACGTGGTGGTCGACGGTACCGAGGAGCAGGTGAAGCTCGACCAGGCACTCGCCGCCCGCGCGATCGCGGCGACGATTGTCAAGGTGGGCGTGTTCGACGTGTACCTCCCGGCGGCCACGCTGCTCCCCGAGGACTGGCTCGGTTGAGCGTCGCTCGCTAGTCGTTGATGGTGGTGCAGTCGCGGTAGCCGTACTCCTTGGCCGACTTTGCCGCTGCCTTCTTGATGTTGGCGATGTCGTTGTTGTACCTGGTGACCCTGGCCTGGTCGTTGAACTGATAGGCCTCGGCAACGGCGGTGTAGCTGAGGCTCAGGTTCTCGGTGTCGGTCACGAACTGGCGGGCCAGCTCCACGCTCTCGCCGGGCATGGGCAGTGCCTTCAGCCGGTTGTTGGCGTCCTGCCACAGGTCGGACTGCTTCTGGGCGGTCGCCTGGTCCTGGGCGCTGCCGATGCTCTTTGTCTTGGCGAAGACGTCTGCGCAGATGACGTCCGACCGGGTGATGTAGGCACCCTTGGCGCCTCCCGGTGCACCACCTCCGCTGCTACAACCAGCCACCGTGAGGGGGATCAGTACCGCCACCGCAGTAAACCACCGTGACTTCACTTGCTCTCCTCCTGTCGCACCGGCATGGCGGCGGGAGGATAGCAGCACGAGGACCGGACGCGACGAGAGCGCCGGCTGGACCGGCGCTCTCGGTGACAAGTTCCGGCGACTCAGTGTAGAAGTCGTCCGTGCTGCCGGCGACTAGAAGTCGTCCGTGCTGCCGGCGACTAGAAGTCGTCCATGCCTCCGCCCATGCCGCCGCCGCCGCCGGCACCACCGCCGCCGGCGCCTTCCTTCTCGGGCTTGTCGACGATGACGGCCTCGGTGGTGAGGAACAGGGCGGCGATGGACGCAGCGTTCTGCAGGGCCGAGCGCGTCACCTTGGCGGCGTCGATCACGCCCGCCTTCACCAGGTCCTCGTAGTCGCCGGTGGCGGCGTTGAGGCCGGTGGGGCCGTCGAGGCCCCGCACCCGCTCGACGATGACGCCACCCTCCATGCCGGCGTTGACGGCGATCTGCTTGAGGGGCTCCTCGAGCGAGCGGGCCACGATGCGTGCCCCGGTGGCCTCGTCACCCTCCAGGGTGGAGGCGAGCTCACGGACCTTGGCCTGGGCCCGCAGCAGGGCGACGCCCCCGCCGGGCACCACGCCCTCCTCGACCGCGGCCTTGGTGGTGCTGACGGCGTCTTCGATGCGGTGCTTCTTCTCCCGCAGCTCGACCTCGGTGGCGGCGCCGACCTTGATCACGGCCACACCGCCGGAGAGCTTGGCCAGGCGCTCCTGGATCTTCTCCCGGTCGTAGTCGGAGTCGGTGTTCTCCATCTCGGCCTTGAGCTGGGTGACCCGGCCGGTGATGTCGGCCTCGCTGCCGGCACCTTCGACGAGGGTGGTCTCGTCCTTGGTTACGGTGACCTTGCGGGCCCGACCCAGCATGTCGAGAGTGACGTTCTCGAGCTTGAGGCCGACGTCCTCGGAGACGACCTGGCCGCCGGTGAGGATGGCCAGGTCCTGGAGCATGGCCTTGCGGCGCTCGCCGAACCCGGGGGCCTTGACCGCCACGGACTTGAACGTGCCGCGGATCTTGTTGACCACCAGGGTGGCCAGGGCCTCGCCCTCGACGTCTTCGCAGAAGATCACCAGGTTCTTGCCCGACTGCATGACCTTCTCGAGGACGGGCAGCAGGTCGCGTACGGCCGAGATCTTGGAGCTGACCAGGAGGATGTAAGGGTCGTCCATGACCGCTTCCATGCGCTCGGGGTCGGTGACGAAGTAGGGCGAGATGTAGCCCTTGTCGAGGCGCATGCCCTCGACCAGCTCCATCTCCATGCCGAAGGTCTGCGACTCCTCGACGTTGACGACGCCGTCCTTGCCCACCTTGTCGATGGCCTCGGAGATGGTGTCGCCGATCTCACGGTCGGCGGCGGAGATGGCCGCCACCTGGTAGACCTGCTCCTTGGACTCGATGTCGACCGAGATGTCCTTGATGCCTTGGACGGCGCGCTCGACGGCGGCCTCGATGCCCTTCTTCAGGGACATGGGGTTGGCCCCGGCGGCCACGTTGCGCAGGCCCTCGCGGACCATGGCCCAGGCCAGCACGGTGGCGGTGGTGGTGCCGTCGCCGGCCACGTCGTCGGTCTTCTTGGCTACTTCCTTGACCAGCTCGGCCCCGATGCGCTCGTAGGGGTCCTCGAGCTCGATCTCCTTGGCGATGGAGACGCCGTCGTTGGTGATGGTGGGGGCGCCCCACTTC
>JBPCNP010000141.1:0-4608 GCA_051001215.1 Acidimicrobiales bacterium | reverse complement strand
CCGCCGCTCGGTGCAGCGGCCAGGCTGGACTGCGGCACACGAAAGGCTCCGCTGAGAGCTGCTGCCTCCCGGCCCTGACTCGGTTCACGGACTTCCGTTGCGCAGGACCCAGCCGCTGCACGAAGCGGCGGTGCGACCCTCCACAGACGATAGCCTGGTGGCACTCGGAGGGGTGCGGGAGCGGCCGAACCGGCACGCCTGGAGAGCGTGTAGGGGGCAACCCCTCGTGGGTTCAAATCCCACTCCCTCCGCCAAGGGGCCCAGGACGTCAGCCCTTGCCCTTCCCGCCCTTGCTCGGCGCACGGGTGGGGGCAGGCGTCGGTGCCGCCGCAGGGGTCGTGAGGGCCTTGACCACCGACTGGTCGATACCGGGCACCTGGACGAGGAGCTGGGCCACGGCAGTCGCGGTGCCCGCCGTGAGCTGGCCGGCCCTGGCCCAGCCGACAGTGGTGGCCAGCAGGGCCGTGGCGTCGGACCCACCGCTGCCCGCCTGGACCTGGTCGGCCAGGCCGACGAGGCGGGTGGCCAGGATGGGAGCGAGGGCGCCGTCGCCCGACCCGAGGCGGCCGGCGGCAGCGCGGAGTTGGCCGGCCAGCCCGCCGTTGGGCCCGACCGTGGTCGTCTGCGACCCTGATGACGACGACGGCCCGCCCGCCACCGATGAAGGCGAGCGGTCGCCGGAACCGGACCGGACCACGAGGACCACGACCAGGAGGGCCAGGGCGGCCAGCACCGCACCGATCACGACCCGTCGCCGCCCCTCGCCTCGCGGCTGGGGGGCCACGGGAACCGACGGCGAGGGGATGCCCGCGGAGAGTGCGGCGACCTCGTCGCCGCCGAGCACGAGGGTGTCCCCCCCCGGGGCCACGATGTCGGCCACGGTCGCGGCGCCGGCCGGCGTTGCCCCACCAGGCGGCGAGGCCAGGGCCGACGCCATCTCGGCGGCCGAGGCGAAGCGCGCCGACGGGTCGGTCGCCATGGCCCGCTCGACGGAGGCGACGAGGTGGGGGTCGAGGTCGGGGCGCACCTCCGACAGCGGGCGGTGCGTGCCAGCCGTCACCGAGCGGGCCACGGCCAGGGGTGTCGTCCCGCCGAAGGGCTTGAACCCGGACAGCGCCTCGTAGAGCACCACGCCCACGGCCCAGAGGTCCGAGCGGGGACTGGCGGCGGACCCGTCGAGGCGTTCTGGAGCCAGGTAGGCGGGCGTGCCGAGCAGCTGGCCGGTGCCGGTGAGGTCCTCACCGCCACCCGCCTCCAGGCTCTTGGCGATGCCGAAGTCGGCGACCTTGGCCCGGCCGTCGGCTCCGAGGAGGATGTTGCCAGGCTTGACGTCGCGATGGATCAGGCCCACGGCATGCGCGGCCCCGAGGGCGCCCAGCACCTCGGTGGCGACCGTCACCAGCCAGGCGGGATCGACGGGACCGGCGGTCATGCGGTCGCCCAGGGTCTCGCCCCCGAGGCGTTCCATCACGATGTAGGGGACCCCGTCGTGCTCGCCGGTGTCGAACACGGCCACGGCGTTGGGGTGGGAGAGGGAAGCCGCGGCCCGGGCCTCGGCCTCGAACCGGGAGCGGATGTCGGGCCTGGCGGCCATGTCCGGGAGCAGGAGCTTGATCGCCACGGAGCGGCCCAGGCGGCGGTCGGTGCCGGCGAAGACCTCGGCCATGCCGCCGCGACCGATCACCTCGCCCACCTCGTAGCGGTCGGCGATGACTCGCTGGACTATGGCGCGTCCTGCCCGGCCAGTTGGCGAGCCCGTTCGTCGGCGACGAGGGCGTCATGGAGATCGTCGAGGTCGCCGAGAAGGATCTTGTCGAGCTTGTGCAGGGTTAGGCCGATGCGGTGGTCGGTGACCCGGTTGTCCTTGAAGTTGTAGGTGCGGATCTTCTCTGAGCGCCCACCCCCGCCGATCTGGCCCCGCCGGGTCTCCGACAGCTCCGCCGTCCGCCGGTCCTGCTCGGCTTTGAGCAGGCGGGCCCGCAGGACCAGCATGGCCTTGGCCCGGTTCTGGATCTGGCTCTTCTCGTCCTGCATGGCCACCACGATGCCGGTGGGAAGATGGGTGACCCGCACGGCCGAGTCGGTGGTGTTCACCGACTGGCCCCCCGGCCCGGTCGAGCGGTACACGTCGACTTTGAGGTCGGCCTCGTCCACCGAGACGTCGACCTCCTCGGCCTCGGGCAGCACGCTCACGGTGGCCGAACTGGTGTGGATGCGCCCCTGGGCCTCGGTGACAGGGACGCGCTGGACGCGGTGGGGGCCGCCCTCGAACTTCATGCGGGTCCAGATGCCGTCGCCTTTGAGCAGGAACGTGACCTCGTTGACCCCGCCCATGTCGGATGCATCAACCGCCAGCACCTCGAGCTTCCAGCCCCGGCGGGCGGCGTAATGGCCGTACATCTCGAACAGGTCCTTGGCGAAGAGGTTGGCCTCCTCGCCGCCCTCCGCACCCCGGATCTCGATGATGACGTTCTTGTCGTGGTTTGGGTCGGTCGGGAGCAGCAGGAGCCTGAGGTCTCGGTCGAGGTCGCCCAGGGCCAGCTCCGACTCGTCGATCTGGGCCCGCACGAACTCGCGGTCGGAGCCCGACGACTCGCCCAGCATCTCCCTGGCTGCCTCCAGGTCGTCGAGAGTCGACCGGTAGCGCCGGTAGGCCGCCACCACGGGCTCGAGTGCCTTGGCTCGCCTCGAGCGCTCGACGAGCGCCTTCTGGTCGGCGATCACCTCGGGTCGCATCAGGTCGGCCATGACCTCGTCGTACTCGCGAGCGAGCCGAGCAAGGCGTTCCAACATGGGGTCAGGCTACCGGTGGTCGCCGGTGGGTGGGTCGGATGACCGGCGGGCGGCCGCCCTCAGCCAAGGGACGGGGGTGCGGAGGCGCCGACGACAGACCGTTACGCGGACGGAACGGTCGTCGTCTGGGGAGGCACGGTTGTGGTCGGCGCCGTGGTCGCCGGCGCCGTGGTCGCCGGCGCGGTCGTGGGCGACGGCTTCGTCGGCTGCGGCGCGGTCGGGGTCGGGGCCCCCGACGGGGGCTTCGAGGCCTTGGGCGCGGCCGTCGACGCCGTCGTGTGCCCGGTTGCCTTGGTCGTCACCGGTGCCGCCGACGAGCCTGCCTTGGCGGCGGCCGGAACACTGGAGCCCGGTGCCACGGCGTCACCGTTGGGCGAGGCCGAAGTGGCGAACAGCCCGGCGATGGTGGTCGAGGGGTCCGACGACAGCGACGGCCTCGTGTCGACGTGCGACGTGTTGGCGTGCTTGGTCCCCGAGGCCAACACCACGGCAAAGGCAATGACGACGAGGGTGGCGACGACGATGCCGGGAAGGAGGTCCCGCCAGCGGGCCGTCCACCACTCACCCAACGACGCCAGCCAGGCAGCCGGGTCACCCCCGACGCGCTCGCTCGCCGATGCCGGCTCGGTGGGTGGCCAGGCGGGACCCTCGGGCGGCATCGACGCCGCCGCGTCGGCGCCGGCGTGGACGGGAACGGGTTCGACGGCGATCCGGCGCAACTCCCCGAGGGCGGTGTGGAGTGCGCTGTCGAAACCCGATTCGTGCAGGGCGGTTGCCGCCTCCACTGCTGCGGCCGCATCCACCTCGCCAGCCGGGTGCGGGCCTACCGGCGGCGTGGTGACGAGGGTGGGCCCGTCGAGAATGGGATCGACCGCCCACGGATCGGCCACATCGGCGATCTCCCGGGCGGCGGCAGGGGCAGGGGCAGGGGCGGCGGCGGCAGTCGAGCTCGACCCCACCCGGGCCGACCCCACCCGGGCCGACCCGGTCGGCCCGGTCGGCGACGTCAGCCCTGCGGACGTCAGCCCCAAAACGGCGCCGAGGGCGCGGGCCAAGGCGTCGTCATTGGTGCCGCGCTCCAGCCCACGACCCTGGTGGGACTCGGCCAGGCCGGGTTGGTTCAGCTGCGGCTGGTTCAGCTGCGGCTGGTTCAGGTGCGGCTGGTTCAGGTGCGGCTCAGAGATGACACGACTCCCTCAGGATCACCCGTCGGGTCGAGACGCGGATCACGTGGCGGCAACCCACGGCGAAATGCTAGTCGCCGCCATGGCGGCGGGCCCGGCGGCTACTTGGCCGCCTTGCCCCTCGTGCCGTACCGGCGCTCGAACCGCTCGACGCGACCGCCGGTGTCGACCAGCTTCTGCTTGCCAGTGTAGAAGGGATGGCACTCGTTGCAGAGCTCGGCCCGGAGATCGGTGCGGGTGGACCGGGTGGTGAAGGTGTTGCCGCACGAGCAGCGGACGGTGGCCGTCTCGTAGGTGGGGTGGATGTCGGTCTTCATGATCGGGGCGTCTCCTTACCCGGCCGGGGCCTTGGCGATCTCGGCCAGGAACTCGTCGTTGCTCTTGGTGTTCTTGATCTTGTCCATCAACAACTCGAGCCCTGCTCCGCCTTCCAGAGCGTTGAGCACCCGCCGGAGCTTCCACACCTGCTGGAGCTGGTTGCGCTCGAACAGGAGCTCTTCGTGGCGGGTGGAGCTGCCGTTCACGTCGAGGGCGGGATAGATGCGGCGTTCGGCCAGCTTGCGGTCGAGGCGCAGCTCCATGTTACCGGTGCCCTTGAACTCCTCGAAGATCACCTCGTCCATGCGGGACC
>JBPCNP010000140.1:0-4507 GCA_051001215.1 Acidimicrobiales bacterium | reverse complement strand
TCGGAGGACGAGCTGATGGCCAGCGCCGGCAGCCACGCCAGCGAGGCCCACGGCATCACCGAGGTCACTCCGGAGCTGGCCGAGCAGGTCAAGGGCGCCATCAAGCCGGCGTAGGCGCTCCCTCGGGGCGGGCCGGCCACCCTGCAAACAGCTGCAAGCTGATAGGGACGACTGGAAGTGACCACCGGACCATCCCGCTGGCGAGCGTCCTGCTCGACGCTCTGGCCGACCCTTTTACGCCCTATCAGCTCTTGAAGAGGAACTCGGCTTCTTCGGCGTCGATCAGCAGGCCCACCTCTTCGCGGAGGAGCTGGTGGTGGGCGAGGGTGGGGTCGGCGTCGACGATGGCGAAGGCCACCTCGCGGGCCTTGGCGACCCAGTCCCGGTCGCGCCGCAACGAGGCCAGCTTGAGGTCACTGCGACCCTTCTGGCGGGTCCCCAACACCGTTCCCTCGCCGCGGATGTCCAGGTCGACCTCGGCCAGCTCGAAGCCGTCGGTCGTGCGCTCGAGCGCCGCCAGCCGCTCCTCGGAGTCCGGGGTGCTGGCCGCCCCGACCAGATAGCACCACGAGCGGTCGGCACCCCGGCCCACCCGCCCCCGGAGCTGGTGGAGCTGGGCCATGCCGAAGCGGTCGGCGTCCTCGATGACCATCACCGTGGCATTGGGGACGTCGACTCCCACCTCGATCACCGTGGTGGCCACCAACACGTCGAGCTCTGCCGCCCGGAAGGCGGCCATCGTCGCCTCCTTTTCCTTCGACGGCATCTGGCCGTGGAGCAGTCCCAGGCGCAGGTCGGGCCACACCTCGGCGGACAAGCGGGCGTGCTCCTCGGTGGCCGAGCGAGCCTGGATCTTCTCCGACTCGTCGACCAGGGGGCAGACCACGTAGGCCTGGCGCCCGGCCGCCACCTCCTCGGCCACTCGCCGATGGGCCTCGGCCTCGTCCTCGGTGGTGCGCAACCATGTCGTCTCGACGGGGGTGCGGCCCGGGGGCAGCTCGTCGAGCACGGTGACATCGAGATCGCCGTACACGGTCATGGCCGCGGTGCGCGGGATGGGCGTGGCCGTCATCACCAACACGTCGGGGTCGTGGCCCTTTCCCCGCAGGGCGGCTCGCTGCTCGACGCCGAAGCGGTGCTGCTCGTCGATCACCACCACACCCAGGGCCCGGAAGCCCACCTGTTCCTCGAGCAGGGCATGGGTGCCGATGAGCACGTCGACGGTGCCGTCGGTCAGCCCGGCCAGGATGCGGCTCCGCTCGGCGGCGGTGGTGCGGTTGGTGAGCAGGGCCAGCCGTAGGGGCCGGTCGCCGGTGAGGGTGGCATCGTCGGGCACGGTGAGGTCGCCGAGCACGGCCCGCAGGCTCAGGCCGTGCTGTTCGGCCAGCACCTCCGTCGGGGCCATGAACGCCCCCTGGTAGCCGCCCTGCACACCCCGGAGCAGGGCGGTGACGGCCACGAGGGTCTTGCCGCTGCCCACGTCTCCCTGGAGCAGGCGGTGCATGGGGTGGGGCCCGGCCATGTCGGCGCCGATCTCGGCGTTGGCCCGGCGCTGGGCCCCGGTCAGGGCGAAGGGAAGGGCGCCATGGAAGCGCTCGACCAGCGCCCCCTCCACCGTGTGGCGAATTCCCTTGGCTTCGCGCTCGACGGCCCGCTTGCGCATGACCAGGCCGACCTGCAGGCGCAACAACTCGTCGAGCACGAGCCGGCGCCGGGCCGTCTCGGCCGCCCCCATCGACTCGGGGTTGTGGATGTGGGCCATGGCCCAGGTACGACCCACCAGATCGAGGCGGTCCTGCCATTCGCGGGGAAGGGGGTCGGCGAACTCGCCCGCCCGGGCCAGGCCCTCCTCGATGAGGTTGCCGAGCTCCCAGGTCGACAGGCCGGCCTTGTCGGACTGGGGGTAGATGGGCACGATGCGCCCCGTCCGGTCGCCGACCAGGTCGACGACCGGGTTGGACATCTGAGGCCGTCCCCGAAAGCTGTCGAGGCGGCCGAACAGGACGGCCTCGGTTCCCACCGACAGTTGGCGGGCCCGCCACGGCTGGTTGAAGAAGACACAGTGCAGATAGCTCGATCCGTCGGACAGGTCGATCTCGACCATGGTCCGCCGCTGCCGGGTACGGCGCGACTGGACCCGCTTTACGATCGCCAGCACCATGGCCTCCTGGCCGACCTTCATGTCGCGGATGGCCACCTGGCGGGTGCGATCGAGATAGCGCCGCGGATAGTGGGTGAGGAGATCGAGCACGCTCGTGATCTCCATGACGGCCAGGGCCTCGGCCTTCTTCGGGGTCACGCCCGCCAGCACCGTGACGGGGAGGGCGCCCAGTTGGGAGAGTCGACGGCTCACCCGGTCATCGGCCGTTCGTGCTTGGCGGACGGACTGCGGTCACTCGATGCTGAACAGCCAGGCAGCCAGCGGCTGGCCCCCGTCGTGCACCTCCACGGTGACCCCGGGATGGTGGCCGGCCAACCACTCGGTGATCTGGTGGGTGCCGCCGGGCGGGGAGGGCTGTCCCTCGATCACCGTAACGAGCTCGTGGGCGTCACCCAGGAGCCCGTCGAGAAGGGCACAGGCCGCCTCCGCTGCCCCGGCGGCCACCGTCACGATGCCCTTGGCGGTGACACCCAGCCAGTCGCCGGCCTGAACCGGGCCGGCGGGGGTGGTGGCGTCGCGAACGGCCTGGGTCACCTCGGCCGTCGTCACGTGGGCGGAGGCGTCGGCCATGGCGCTGGCGTTTGTCTCGGCGTCGGCGTCGGCGTCGTAGGCCAGCAGGGCGGCGAAGGCGCCGGCGACGCTCGTGGTGGGCACGACGCGCACCGGCTTGGCCGCCACCCCCGCCGCTTGCTCGGCCACGGCCACCACGTTCTTGTTGTTGGGCAGGACGATGACCTCTTTGGCGTCCAGCCCGTCGACGGCTGCGACCATCTCGGCCGTCGACGGGTTCATCGACTGACCGCCGGCAACGATGCGGCCCACGCCGAGACTGGTCAGGATGCGGCTGATCCCTTCCCCGGCGGCCACGGCCACGACTCCGGTGGCCACAGGGACGGCTTCGTCGTGGCAGCCGAGGTGGGCGACCTGGTCGAACAGGTCGGTGACCTCGATGCGATAAGGCCGACCGGCGCGTATGCCCGCCTCCACCGCGGCGCCGATCTCGTCGGTGTGGACATGGCAGTTCCACGTGCCGTCGCCGCCCACCACCACGATCGAGTCGCCCAGCTCGTCCCAGCACGACTTGAGCTCGTCGAGGGCCTCGTCGGGAGCTTCCAGGAGGAACATGACCTCGTAGCGAGGGCCCTTGGTCCCGTCGTGGCGGTTGTCGTCGCCCCCGTCGCTGTACCGGGCCGTCGAACCCACCGGTGACGCTTCAGGTTCGGGGACGGGACGTCCGTCGACGACGTTTAGGAGGACTTCGAACAACAGCACCAGCCCGGCGCCTCCGGCATCGACCACCCCGGCCTCGGCCAGCACGGCCAGCAGTTCCGGGGTGCGGGCGAGGGCGGCGCGCGCCGCGGAGGTCGTGGCGTCGAGCATGTCGACCAGGTCGGCGTCGCGGTGGGCGACGGCGGCACCGGCAGCTTCGCGGATCACGGTGAGGATGGTGCCCTCGACCGGGTGCATCACGGCCCCGTAGGCCGCGTCGCTCGACGCGGCCAGGGCGTCGGCGAGCGTGGCGCCGTCGGCCACCTCCACTCGGGCCAAGCCGTCGGTGAGCCCCCGCATCACCTGGGACAGGATGACCCCGGAGTTGCCCCGGGCCCCCATCAGCGAGCCATGGGCGACAGCACGACAGATCGCCGCCATGGTGGCGTCGGGCGAGTCGGGAGGCAGCTCGCCCACCACCGACTCGAGGGTGAGGGCCATGTTCGTGCCTGTGTCACCGTCGGGGACGGGATAGACGTTCAGGCGGTTGAGGGCATCGCGGTGCGAGGCAAGGGCATCGCGGTAGCCCACGATCACGGCCCGAAGGTGCTCGGGGCCCAAGCGGTCCAGCACCTCCATCAGGCTGGCATGGTAACGGAGACTCCGGAGAGGATCGCTTTCCGGGGGCCCTCAGGTCCTGGTGTAACCTCGGTCCTATGGCATCGGTATGCGAGGTCTGCGGCAAGCACCCCTCGTTCGGCATGAGCGTGAGTCACTCCCACAAGCGGAACCGTCGTCGCTGGAACCCCAACATCCAGCGGGTGCGGGCCATCGTGAAGGGCGCCCCCACTCGGCTGTCGGTGTGCACTTCGTGCATCAAGGCGGGCAAGGTCACCAAGCCGGCCCGTCGCGTCGCCGCTGGCTGACCCGCTCTTCTGAAATCGAGCCTGGTTCAGGCGTCGCGGCGGTCGAGCAGCACCGCGCCCACGACCAGGGCCGCCACCACATAGGCACACAGCACGCCGAACCCCGCCCAGGCGGAGAGCCCGTTGGTGTTGTCCCGCACCACCTGGAACACCGCCGTGCCCGCCTCGCCGGGGAGGTACCGGACGATGTCGTCGTTCCATGGTGAAGGCA
>JBPCNP010000139.1:0-2781 GCA_051001215.1 Acidimicrobiales bacterium | reverse complement strand
GAGGAACGTTCCACCACCGGGCCGAGCCGTTTTAGCAGTGGGGCGACTGGGGGGCCGGGCGACAGGGAACCGTCGGGCGGTGGGTGGGCGCCGGGTGAGCTGGCGCCGACACAGTCGGCCAGTGCCGACCGCAAGCCTCCCAGCTCGGCCCGTGCAGCCGCCGGCACCCGAGGCGCCGCAGCCAGAAGTCGGGCCAGGGGTGTCGCCGTCGGGTCGGCGACAGCGACCGGCACGCCGCTCGGGTCCGGCACCCCGCTGGGGCCCGGCACCGCGCTCGAAGGGCCGCTCGGGCCCAGCACCCCGCTCGAAGGGCCGCTCGGGCCCAGGCCGAGATCGGCCATCACCCGGCGGGCGGTGGCCGGTCCGACGCCGTCGAGCAAGCGCAACACCCGGAACCAGGCCAGCTCGTCACTGGGGTTTTCGAGGATGCGGAGCAGGCCGAGGAGGTCCTTGACATGGGCGGCTTCGAGAAAGCGGAGACCGCCGTATTTCACGTAGGGGATGTTGCGTCGGGCCAGGGCCAGCTCCAGAAGGTCGGCATGATGTGAGGCCCGGAACAGCACCGCCTGCTGTTGCAGGGCCATGCCGTCGTCACGGTGGCCGAGGACGGCGTCGCACACGGCCTCGGCCTCGGCTGCCTCGTCGCCGCAGGTTCGCAGCAGCGGACGCCGTCGCCCCGGTCGTGTCGACCACAGCTGCTTGGCCATGGTGGCGTCCTGGTCGGCCTGGGCCATGACCGCGTTGGCCACGGCCAGGACGGGCGGCGTCGACCGGTAGTTCCGTTCGAGGCGGACGATGGTGGTTCCCGGGAAGCGCCCAGGGAACTCGACGAGGTTGGCCGACGTCGCCGCCCGGAAGCCGTAGATGGCCTGGGCGTCGTCGCCCACGACGGTGAGCCCGACGCCGTCGGGGCGCAGTGCGGCCAAGATGTCGGCCTGCACCGCGTTGGTGTCCTGGTACTCGTCGACCAGGACATGGTCGAAGAGCCCGCAGAGGAGGTCGGGCACCGCTCCCATGGCCCGCCAACACAGGAGGAGGTCGTCGTAGTCGAGCAACTGGCACTCGCGCTTGCGGGCCGCGTAGCCGACGAACACGGCCCTGATCGCCTCGACGTCGGGAGCACACCAGGGGAACCACCGATCGAGGACCACGGTGAGAGGCCGGCCCGTGTTGGCCACACGGTCGTAGACGGCGGCCAGGGTGGAGGCTCGGGGGAAGCGCCGACGACGGTCATCGCCAGGGTTGTGATCGAAGCCCAGATCGTGGCGGACGAGGCCGAACACCTCGATGACATCGGCTCCGTCGAGGATGGAGAAGCCCGGGTCGAGCCCGATGCGTCGCCCGAAGAGGCGGAGCACGCGGTTGGCCGCGGCGTGGAACGTGCCTCCCCACACCCGCCCTGCCGCCCCCGCGTCGGAGAGCCGACCGGCCCGGGCCAGCAACTCGTGGGCCGCGCGGCGGCTGAAGGTCAACAGGCAGATGCGCTCGGGGAGGACACCGCGGCCCAACAACGAAGCGACTCTGTGGGCCAGCACACCCGTCTTCCCGCTGCCTGCGCCGGCCACGACCAGCAGGGGCGAGCCCTGGTGGGCAACGGCCAACCGTTGCTGGTCGTTGAGGTGTTGCTCGCTCGGCCCGAACATCTGTTCGAGGCTACCAGGAGCGAGACCGCCTAGGTTGGTTCTGGCTCCTCGGCCTGGCCCACCAGGGACAATTGGCTGCGTGCCTGGTGCAGGTGGCCGGCACACGGGACCGAACCGGTGTGCGGCTCTGCGGCCACGCACAATCGTACCGCTCGGCGCCGGGCGTCGGCGTCCGAGGTGGAGCGGTACACCCCCACGTCGGACGCCGGCTCCGAGCCGAGCCTCACCGTGGTCATCGCGTCCCTCTCTCTGCTGAAAGGTGCCTGTCCGGCCGCATGGTTGTCGGCCGCCGGCGACGTCGACCGGAGGCGCACCCGCCAGGGCTCCCGTAGACAGATTCCTCGTCACCGATTATGGTGGAGTGACCGGGTGAGCCCCTATCGGCCCTCCGCCAAGCTGGGCGCCCGTTCTTCTGCTGCCCCAGCCCCCGGCGGCCGTCCGGTTGGGCAACGCAGGAGGGGTGAGTGGTCATGGAACGAACGGCGCTGATCTGGAGTCGTCCCATCGCCAACTGGGACATCGAGAGCTGGCGCGACCGCGCCGAATGCAGGGATACCGACCCCGAGCTCTTCTTTCCCTCCGGCAGCACCGGCGACGCCGTCGATCACATCGATGCGGCGAAAGCTGTCTGCGCCGAGTGCCCGGTGCGGGCGGACTGCCTGGAGTTCGCCTTCGAGACGAACCAGGAATCCGGCATCTGGGGCGGGACCTCGGAGGACGAACGGCGCAGGCTCCGCAAGGCCTGGCTGGCCCGTCGTCGCCAGCGGGCCGGCTGAGCCTGCCGGACCCCGACCGGCGCCCGCCTCAGCCGGTGAAGACCAAGAGGGCGACGAGTGCCACCGCGACCATCAGGGCGATCAGGCGCACCGGTGTCGCCAGACGGCGGTGAACAACGAGGTCGTCATCGTCGTGCTCGTACCACTCCTCCCAGAGGTCGGGGTCGTTCGGGTCTGGGGCCGCAGGTCCGACGGGTGTGGCCATGGGTCCATTCTCCACCCCGACGGTCATCCCGCCGGCGGTTTGAACACCGAGTCCGGTGGTCGGCCCCGGACGAGGGACACGGCGTCGAGGTGGGTGGACCCGAGAACCACGCGCACGGGGATGCCGTCGGAGGTCAGGCACAACTCGGCGGTGACGT
>JBPCNP010000138.1:0-14274 GCA_051001215.1 Acidimicrobiales bacterium | reverse complement strand
GCGCCGGGGGGGACGGTGCCGGCCCGGCGTCGGGCTGCTGCCCTGTGGCTCGATCGCCTTCCGTTTCGTTCCCGCCAGTCGCGTGCTCGCCACTCGCGGTCCCGTCGGGAGCGTCCACGGGCTCATCGCCAGGGGACGCCGCCATGGCGTCAGCAGGCTGGTCTTCTGCCGGGGCCGGAGCGGGTGCGCCTCCGGCGGCAGGCTCGGCCTGGGTCACCACGGCCA
This sequence comes from Acidimicrobiales bacterium, assembly GCA_051001215.1. GTDB lineage: Bacteria > Actinomycetota > Acidimicrobiia > Acidimicrobiales > AC-14 > DATAQC01. The sequence continues at coordinate 14,049 of JBPCNP010000138.1, read as the reverse complement.
GGCGGGTGCCGACGTCGACGGTCTCGCCCTCGGCCACGAGGATCTCGGCCAGGAAGCCCTCGGCCACCGACGGCACCTCGGAGTCGACCTTGTCGGTGGAGACCTCGAACAGGGTCTCGTCCCTCGCCACCGGGTCGCCGACCTTCTTGAACCACTTGATGATCGTGCCCTCGACGACGGTTTCGCCGAGTTGCGGCATGGTGATGTCAGCCATCAGCCGTGCAGCCCCCTTCCGGTGAGCGCCATGACAGTTTCCCCGAACGTCTCGGACAGGGTCGGATGCGGATGGATGTACTGGGAGATCTCCGCCGGCGTCGCCTCCCAGTTCACCGCCAGCCAGCCCTCGGCCAGCTGCTCGGTGACGATCGGGCCCACCATGTGGACCCCGAGCAGTCGACCGGCCGACCCGTCGGGCAGGCGCTCGGCGATGACCTTCACCAGGCCGTCGGGTTCGCCGATGATGAGGGCCCGGCTGTTGCCCGAGAAGCGGTGCTTGGCCACGGACACCTCGAACCCGGCGTCCCGGGCGGCCTGTTCGGACAGTCCGGCGAAGGCCACCTCGGGGAAGCAGTAGATGCACCAGGGAACCTTCTGGTGGTCGACGGGGACGGGGTTCTCGCCCAGCATGTCCTTGACGGCCACGACGGCCTCGGCGAACCCGACATGGGCCAACTGGGGGGTGTTGACCACGTCGCCCAGGGCGTAGACGCCGTCCTCGGCCGTGCGCAGGTGGTCGTCGACCACCACGAACCCCCGCTCGTCGACTTCGACGGAGGTGGCGTCGAGCCCGAGGGTCTCGGCCAGGGGCCGTCGCCCCACCGACATCACGACCATGTCGACGGTGACCGACTCGCCCTCGCCGTAGGCCACAGTGGTGCGGTCGCCGTCGGGGGTGTGGGAATGGACGGCGACATCGGTGTGCACGTCGATGCCCCGCTTTTCGAACGAGCGCATGACCACTTTCACCACATCGGTGTCACACCCCGGCAGCAGGCGGGGCAGGGCCTCGAGGAGGGTGACCCGGGTGCCCAGATCGCTCATCATGGAGGCGAACTCGCACCCGATGGCCCCCCCGCCGACCACCACGGCGGTCTCCGGAAGGCGCTCGAGGTCAAGCACCTCGTCGGACGTGCACACCAGGCGCCCGTCGACGTCGAAGCCGGGCAGTGTGCGGGGCGCCGAGCCACTGGCCAGGACCACGTTGATCCCCACCAGCTCGCTCCCGTCATCGACGCTGACCACCCGGTCGGGGCCGAGGGTGCCGGTGCCGGTGAACGTGGTGATCTTGCGGCTGCGCATGAGGCCCTGGAGGCCCCTCCAGAGCTGATCGACCACCTTCTGCTTGCGGGCCTGGGAGGTGGCGAAGTCGAGCGTCGGTGCGTCGGCCTGGACTCCGAACTCGCGGGCCGACGCAACGGTGCGGAACACCGTCGCCGTCTCCAGGAACTGTTTGGCGGGAATGCACCCACGGTGCAGGCAGGTGCCACCGACTTTGTCGCGCTCCACCAGGGCGACCGACAGCCCGGCGGCTGCACCGTAGAGGGCGGCCCCGTAGCCACCGGGGCCACCACCGATCACAACCAGGTCGAATTGCTGGGCCGAGGGGACCACCTCCAGTAGGTGGTCCCAGCGTACTGACCCCCGGCCCGACCCTCAGACGGGCTGCTGGGTCACCGGGTGGCCATGGTGGCCTGGAGGGCGAAGGCCACCAGGATCGCCAGACCCGTGAGCATGGCCACCACGATGAGCTTGCGCGTGCTCACGAGCGTGCCGGCATCAGTCGGGGCGGGGAAGGGGTTTGCGGCCGGGGAAGCCCTCCTCGGGGAGGTGCCACCAGGCCAGCTCCTCCTCGCCCCGGCGCCAGCACAAGTAGTAGACGACGCCGTCGCCTCCCCTGGCGTGGAAGTCGATCAGGCCGGTGGTGGCATCACGCAGGATGACGTCACCCTCGTTCAGCTCCTCGTAGGCCTCCTGGGCGTCAACCATGGGCGAGCGGTCACCGTTGGTCGACCCGACGGTGCCGGTACGGGCCTGGGCGGCGAAGTGGATCTTTTCGACCAACTCCCGCAGGCGGGGCAGGTAGGCGCGAGCCTCGTCCAGTGTCCAGTAGCGCACAGCGCTAGCCTACGAGGCGACGCAGGGGAGCTCGGGGTGCCGGGCTGAGAGGCGGACACGACGGTTCCGCGACCCTTTCACTCGACCGGCCCGGCAATGCGGGCGAAGGGAGCGTTGGTGCCAGATCCTCTTGTGATAGCAGGGCGAGAGTTCGGGTCACGGCTGTTCCTTGGCACCGGCAAGTTCCCCTCGAACGCCGCGCTGACGGCGGCCATCAAGGCGTCGGGCACGGAAATGGTGACCGTGGCCCTCCGACGGGTCGACCCCGGTGCCGACGAGGACATCCTCGACGCCATCACCGATCCCGGGCCGTTGCTGCTCACCAACACGAGCGGGGCCAACGATGCCGAAGAGGCGGTGCGCCTGGCCCGGCTGGCCCGGGCCGCAGGCCTGCCAACGTGGATCAAGCTCGAGGTCACCCCCGATCCCCGTTACCTGCTGCCCGACCCGGTGGAGACGCTCGAGGCGGCCGAGGTGCTGTGCGCCGAGGGGTTCACGGTGTTGCCCTACGTGAACGCCGACCCGGTGCTGTGCAAGCGCCTGGAGGAGGTCGGGTGCGCCACGGTGATGCCCCTCGGGTCGTGGATCGGGTCGAACCAGGGCCTGCGCACCCGCGGCGCGCTGGAGATCATCGTCGAGCAGGCCCTCGTCCCCGTGGTGGTCGACGCCGGCATCGGCGCGCCCTCGCAGGCGGCCGAGGCCATGGAGCTCGGCGCGTCCGCGGTGCTGGTGAACACGGCCATCGGCACCGCCAGCAACCCGGCGGCCATGGCCGGAGCCTTCCGGCTGGCCGTGGAGGCCGGCCGTCGGGGCTTCCTGGCCGGACTGCCGGGGCCCTCGACGGTGGCCCAGGCGTCGTCGCCGCTCACCGGGTTCCTGTCCTAGATGACGAGCGTAGGCGTCGCCCTGGAGGCTCGCCCCAACGAACTGCCGCCCGAGTCGGCTGCGGCCGACGTGCTGGCCTTCGTCGACGCCGACCTCGACCGACTCCTCGCTCGGGCGGCCACGGCCTCGCCCGCCGACGTCAACCGGGCCTTGGCCTCGCCCCACCCGGGGATCGACGAGCTGGCCGTGCTGCTGTCGCCGGCGGCGGCCGGTCGCCTCGAGGACCTGGCGTCGGCCGCCCACCGCCTCACCGTGCGTCGCTTCGGGCGGGTGGTGCGCCTGTTCGCTCCCCTCTACCTGTCGAACGAGTGCGCCTCGACCTGCACCTATTGCGGGTTCTCGGCCGGTAACGACATCGTCCGCCGCACGCTGTCGCCCGACGAGGCCGGCGCCGAGGCCCGGGCCCTCGCTGACCGAGGCTTCCGCCACCTTCTCCTCGTGTCCGGCGAGCACGCCCGCGTCGTCTCGCGTGACTACCTGGCCGGGTGCGTCCGCGCGGTTGCGGCCGAGGTGCCTTCGGTGTCGGTGGAGGTACAGGTCTGGGACACCGAGACGTACCGAAGCCTGGTCGACGCCGGGTGCGAGGGCCTGGTGGTCTACCAGGAGACCTATGACCGGACCACCTACGCGGCCTCCCATCTCCGGGGCAAGAAGCGCAACTATGAGTGGCGCCTGGCTGCGCCCGACCGCGGGGCCATGGCGGGTATGCGCCAACTCGGCATCGGCGCCCTCGTGGGCCTGCACGACGACTGGCGCGCCGATGCCCTCACCACGGCCGCCCATGCCCGGGCGTTAGTCCGGCGCTGGTGGCGGTGCCAGGTGAGCGTCTCTGTCCCCCGCCTGCGGCCGGCGGCGGGCGACTACCAGCCGGTGTCGCCGGTCACCGACCGGGACATGGCCCAGCTCGCCTGCGCCCTGCGCCTGGTCCTTCCCGACGTGGGACTGTCGCTGTCGACGAGGGAGTCGCCCGCCCTGCGTGACGGGCTCCTGCGCCTGGGCTTCACTCAGATGTCGGCCGGCTCGCACACCGAGCCCGGCGGCTACACGGAGCCGACCGACGCCGAGCCCCAGTTCGAGATCAGCGACACCCGTTCGCCCGACGAGGTGGCCGCCGCCCTTCGCGCCGCCGGCTACGAGCCGGTGTGGATGGACACCATCGGCGCCCGCCGGCCCTCTGGACGGGGGACACGTTGATCCAGGTGGCACTGCTGTCGGTCCTTGGCGCCGAGGAGGCGCCGTCGTCCATCTCCGGTGGCGATCAGCTGCGGGCCGCCCTGGTCCTGGGCGCCTGCCTGCTGGCCATGGGCGTGCTCCTCGCCCTGGCCGTCCGCCAGGGCCGCCGGCGCCAGCGCGCCACCCGTTCCGGTCAGGATCAGGGCCCCCGGGGGGGCGTCAAACCTGACCGGAACGACCCCGCCAATCGTCCACCAGGCCAATGAGCTCGGGGAGGGCGCCGATGGTGGCATCGGGGTCCACGTCGTGGGCCTCGGCCCAGGGGTTGGGCCGCAGGACGGCCCGCAGGCCGGCGCCCTTGGCCCCGGCGATGTCGTCGAAGGGGCGGTCGCCGACGAAGACGGCGTGACTCGGGTCGTCGACACCCAGGGCGGCCAGGGCGGCAGCGAAGGCCTCGGGGTGGGGCTTCTGGTACGGAAGCTCGCTGGTGTAGAGGCGGGCATCGAGCAGGTCGGCCAGGCCATCGCGCTCGAGGAAGTGCTCGTGGAAGGACCTGGGCCAGTGGGTGTTCGACAGCAGGCCGAGGCGTAGGCCCCGGTCCCGGAGTGCCGTGAGGGTGGGCACGGCGTCCGGGTCGTGGCGGACGTGGGGGGTCCAGGCGTCGAGGTAGTGGACGGCGGCCTCCTCGAACAGGGCCTCGGCCACGTCGAGGTGGAGCTCGGCGGTCGCGGCGCCCAGGAGGTCGGCGAGGGTGGCGCTGCGCTGGTGGCTGGCCGTGGTGGCCCAGAAGGCGGCCTCGACGCCGACCAGGCGGGCGGTCAGCTCCTCGGCCCGGTTGGGAGCGAGGTGGTGGGCAGCCAGGGCCCAGGCATCGACCAGCTCGGACTCCACGAACACCGACAGCGTGCCGCCCCAGTCGAACACCACCGCCTCCACCTCTGCGGCACCGGTCACGGCTCCCACCGCTTCGGGCGCCCCCGTGTGTCGGACGAGAGCCAGAGGTGGGCCAGGTCGCGGAGGCGGTCGAGGCCGACGTTCTTGGCCGCGCTGACCCAGACGATGTCCGATGGGGGAAGATCGCACCCGGCGGCCAGCTCGCGCTTTCGCTTGTCACGCATCGACGACTTCACCTTGTCGTGCTTGGTGGCGACGACCGTGTGAGGCCGATCGTGGAACCGGAGCCACTCGAGCATCTGCACGTCGAGCGCGGTCGGGCCGATCTCGCCGTCGACGAGGACGAGGATCATCACCAGCTGGGCACGATCGAGGAGGTAGCGCTCCATGGTCGCCTGCCAGGAGGCCCGGATCTTGGCCGACGCGGATGCGTAGCCATAGCCGGGGCAGTCGACGACCGTGCCGCCGCCGTCGACTTCGAACAGGTTGAGCAGGCGCGTGCGCCCGGGGGTCTTTGAGACCCGGGCGAGGGTCCTCTGGGCGCCGAGGGCGTTGAGCAGCGACGACTTGCCCACGTTGGAACGCCCCACGAAGGCCAGCTCGGCTGGACTGTCAGGGAGCTGGCCGAGGTCGTCGGCCGACTGCACGAACCGGAGCTGCAGGCGAACGGTCATCGCCTGCGAAGATTCTCACGTCCGCCGGCACAGTCGCGTCCGGGACGGAGATGTCTACACCGCCAACACCGGCGCCCTTCTATGGCGGGCGACACCCTGTGCCACTCCACCAACGTCGACTACCGCCTCGACATCCCCGAGGCACGAAACTTCCCGCGCCAGTTCGTCGCCGTCCCCTAGTCGTACTGGACGGCGGGACTGGTCGACCGGGAAGTGGTTTTCTGGAGTGTGGGCATCGGTGTGCCGGCCACCGTCGCTGGCGCGGTGGCCACCCGATGGATCTCGGGGGGCGTGTTGGTGCTGATCGCCGATCTGGTGGTCGCAGGAATCGGCGTCCGATTCCTGGTCTTTCCGACCGATCCCACCGACGTGGTCACCCGCCCGTTCGGATAGGGGGTTCGCCTCATCGGGGTCGCGGCGCTCACCGGGGTGGCGTCGGGCTTGCTGGCGAACAGCGGCGGGTTCCTGCTCGCTCCGCTCTATGTGACCGTCCTGCGCCGACCGCTGAAGACGGCGTTCGCGTGCTCACTGGCTGTCGCAGCAGCTCTCGCCGTACCCGGCACCATCGTGCACGCCGCCCTTGGTCATATCGACTGGACGGTCGTCGCCGTGTTCGGCGCGTTCTCGGTTCCGTTCTCCTACCTCGGTGCGCGAGTCTCTCTGCGGGCCCAGACGGTCCGACTCGAGCGGGTGTACGGGGCCGTACTGATAGTCCTCGCAACCGGCGTGCTCGTAGCCGGGCGCTGAAATGCCGGGCGAACAGTGAACCGAGGTCATTGCCCAGGTCGACCTCGCGCTGTGGGTCGGTCCCCGCCGGGCCGATCGGCGCTGGGCTCTACCACGTCGTCACCGATTATCAGCCCTACACCGACAAGTCGCCTGGTGTCCTGAAGCGCCGCCGAGGTTCACACCCGTGGTCACTTTCCCACCACTCCGTGCGGATCTGCGACGCCATCGCGTCCAGTGTCGAAAAGCCCGGCAGCTCCAGCAACGCCCGAAGCTGGGGTAGGCCGTCCGCTCCATCGACGTCATCGGCCCACGCCCACATCAGGGTCCCGGTAAGGCCGACGCCCACCCGACGGGTCCTGCATCGAGGTCGTCACGACCTCAGGACAGCACACCGCTCAGGTGTCCGAGCCGAGCGGGGACGGCCCGGTACCAGACCCACCGTCCTCGCTTCTCCCCGATGATCAGACCGGCCTCGGCCAACACCTTGAGGTGGTGCGAGACGGTGGGCTGCGTGCGTGCAAGCGGCTCGACGAGCTCGCACACGCAGGCCTCACCGGCGGGGGCTGAGCTCAGCAGGCTCAGGAGCCGCAACCTCACGGGGTCGGCCAGCACGGCGAAATCGCGAGCCAACACCGCCGCCCGGTCTTCAGTCAGCGCCGAGGCGAGCACTGCCGGGCAGCACTCGTCGTCCACCACGGCCACCCGCTGCTTGGCCCTCGTCGGCATTGATTCTCCCATTGACAAGCATCGATGGTTACGGTTTACTAATTGACACCAGTCTATCTATCTATGAGGAGCACCGATGTCACGAGTGCAGCTGGCCCTGAACGTGCAGGACCTGGACGCCGCGGTCGACTTCTACTCGAAGCTGTTCGCTACCGCCCCGGCCAAGCGGCGGGACGGCTACGCCAACTTCGCCGTTGCCGACCCGCCCCTCAAGCTGGTGCTGTTCGAGCAGCCGGGCAAGGGCGGCACCATCAACCACCTGGGCGTCGAGGTGGAGAACACCGAGCTGGTCGCCGGGGCCCAGGCCCGACTGGACGGCGAGGGAATGGCCACCGCCACCGAGGACGATGTGGCCTGTTGCTTCGCCCGCCAGGACAAGGTGTGGGTGGACGGGCCCTCCGGCGAGCCGTGGGAGGTTTACACCGTGCTCGAAGACGTGGAGATGCCCGGAGGCCAGCTGCGTACCGTGGATCTCGACACCGGAGCGGTGTGCTGCGCAGTGGTCGGCGACGACGGCGTCGCCGTGGCCAGCTCCTCGGCGTGCTGCTGATCGCCGCGTCCTCGTGACCCACGGGTTGGCGCGTCGCGCCTTCGCCGAGGCGCTCAGCACCGGGCTGCTGGTGCTGGCCGTCATCGGCTCGGGCATCGCCGCGCAGCGGCTGTCGCCGGTGACGCCGGGCTGCAGCTGCTGGAGAACGCGACGGCGACGGCGACGGCGCTGATCGCCATTATCCTGGCCGTCGGACCCGTCTCCGGGGCCCACCTCAACCCGGTCGTGACGCTCGCTGACCGGGGGCACGGGTGGGCCCGATGTGGACGGCGATGGGGCGCAGTGACGCGTCGTAACCGGCTTGGCGCGCCGCCCGCAGGAAGGCCTCGGTGCGCCGTGGGAACCGTTCACCCGCAGGCGGCACCAGCGGGGCGGGCGTGGTCACCGCCTCGGCCCGGTCGTAGTACGGGTCGAACGGTCCTGGTCAACGCCGACGGCCACTCCGGGCGGTCGATGATGGCGGCCGGGGCCCGAAGCTGGACGTTGAAATAGTGCAGGGACCCGCCCCCCACCCCCACACCCTGGATGACGTCCATTCGGGAGAACACCCGTAGTCGAGGAACCCGTGGTTGGCCGTCTCGTCCCAGACGGCGCCGGCGGCGGCGCTGAAGCTACGGGGAAACTCCCCCGGCTCCCACCGCCTCCCCGCTCGAGCATGCAGACCGACCGTCCGGCGGCGGCCAGGCGAGAGGCGACGACCGCCCCACCGAACCCCGAGCCGATGACGACGACGTCGAAGCGGCTCAGGGCGGGCTCGCCTCCGCGTTGGACTGGGCCTCGCCGCCCGGATCCCATGGCAGGGTCTCGTCCAGGTCGGGGCGGGCCGACCAGTCGAGGATCTGGGCCTCCATGGCGCCCTGGGAATCGAAGCGCAGCGGCTCGTAGCAACCGAGGGGGAACAGCGTCGTGCGGATGGCGCAGCGGTTGCAGAACGTGCCCGACCGTTCCGGAGCCTCGACCCCCTCGGCGAACAACCGGGGCAGGTCGGGATTGGCGAGGAGCGGCCGGGCCATCGACACCAGATCGCACCCACCGGAGGTGAGCGCCGACTCGATCACCGAGCGCCGCTGGAAAGCCCCGTTGGCGACGGCCCGAGGCTGTCCTGGTCTTGGCTGGACAGGCTCGTCTGCACGTGCGACCCGCCGTCGCCGATCTGGATGAGATACCGGTACTCCTGGGCATGGATGGCGCTGATGCCCTCACGGAGATGCCCGATGAACTTGTCGTTGCTCGTCTGGGGGTACTCGAGGGGCGACCATCGGTAGGGAGCGACGTTGAGGGTCGCCGACACGATGGCACCGACGCCGTACTGAGCGAAGCGGAGCTCGAAGTTCTTCCAGGCGTTGCTGACGGTGCCGTCTAGTACGCGGTACGGCCACCAATCGAGGAACGGATGAGCCGGTTCTCGAAGGTGATGTCTTTGATGGTGAACAGCTCGAAGATCACCGACCCGACACTGGTCGGTGGCGCTGCCGATGGCAAGCGACCAGCACGGGTCAGAGGCGGCGGCGCCGACCGCGGTAGTAGTAGCCGCCTCCTCCACCAAAGAGCAGGAGCAGGACCAACACGATGAGCAGGAGCGTGAGCATGGTCGGTTTGTCTCCGATCCGGACGAGGCCGAAACCAAAGACAACTCCCGATCTACCGCGCCTCGGCGACGACGGGGTTGTCGATGGTGCCGATCCCCTCGATCTCCATCCGCACCCGCGCGCCCGGTCGCAGCATCCGGGGTGGCTTCATGGTGAACCCGACGCCGGCGATGGCCCCACCCACATCGGTGGGCACGTTCGGGTCGACGGCGGTCAGGTCGGCCACCTCGTCGCCGATCACGACTCCCAGGTGGGAACCGCCGTCGGCGGTGAAGCAGGCCAGCTTCATGTCGGCGGTGGACGGCGGCTCAGGAGCGGGCCGTCGCCAGCATGGCGATGAGCTCGTGGCGCACGCCGTCGGGCGACGCCTGCTCGCTCGGGAAACCGATGCGAAGCGCCTCGCGCCGTTCGCCGCCCAGTCCGGCCACCACCTCGAAGCCGTAACGGTCGACGGCGGTCATCGAAGCCTCCACGACGTCGGATCGGGAGGCGAAGTGGTGACACAGGGTGACGAGAGCATCGGCGTGGTCGACGTTCATGTGGGCGATGATCGCCGATGCGGCCGAGGCCAGCGGGTCGGGCCGTGCCGCGCCATAGGCGGGGCCTTCGACCCAGCTCATGCGACCGAACCCGCCGACGTAGCGGACGTCGGTCACGTCGAGACGCATGCAGCGGAAGTCGCCGTAGTCGACGTAGAAAGCCGTGGGGTTGGCGATCAGGTAGCTCGCCCGCGCCTCGGCCCGCGCCTCGGGGTCGGTCACCTCGGCCACCGTGCCGAGCAGGGTCACCCGCCCCGACGCCAGCGGGTCGGCTCCGGCCGGCGTGTCCTCGCTCACGAGGAGGCTGGCCCGGGGGTCGGCTTCGAGGTTGCGGGTGTGCTCGGCGAGCGTGCTCACGAAGAACAACGGTGCTCCGGCGGGGGTGAGGCCGTAGGTGACGATCGAGCCGAAAGGCGTCCCCGGCGGCTCCACGGCAATCGTCGCCAGCGCACCCCGGGACTGAGAGGCGACCAGGGTGCGAGCCCTCTCGGCATGACTCGGCTCGGGAGCCGCCGGCGACGCGTCACGAGAACCCGTCTCGGTGTCACTGCCCCCGTCCCACCCGGGAATGATGTGCCCAGTACTCATCTCCCCGTCCTACCAGAACCCGAGGTGGCTGGGGCGTCGGTCAGGTGCAGACCGGCAACAGGCGTCCCGCTGTGGTCATCACCGGGTCCGACGGGGAGGAGAAGCTTCCCGAACACCTGTAGGTGCCGGCGTTGTACACCACCGACCACAGGGCCTGAAGCGCCTTGTCCTTGGCGAACGCCCGGTCCGACTGGCTGCTGGTCCACATGCCACCGGTACCAACCAGACCGACCTGAGCCCGTGTGCCCGCCGTGACGGTCACGTCGGAGATGGTCGAGTTGATGAAGGCGCCGGGGGGAAGGGTGTTCGTACCGTCGACCGATTCGAGGACGCCCTGGGCGCAGCCCACCGCCTGCACATGGGTGACGTGCACGTCGTAGTTGTTCTGGGCATGTGGCGTGAAGCTGACGGCCCGGTTGCAGTCCCGGCCGGCGATGTCGTCGGCCGTCACGCCCCGGATCTCGGAGGCGAAAGACTTGCCCTGCGAGGCGTCGGTCTCGAAGCGCATGGCCGTCCCGCCCGAGCTGAAGAGATGCGAGAACCTCACGTCGTGGGCGGCATTGACCTGGTTGGGGCCGAAACCCTTGGGCCCACCGACGTTGTACCAGTTGACGACGACGCCGTTGTGGGGGTCGTAGTAGGCGGAACCGTCGGCCGGGGCATCGGCTCGCTCCCGCAGGCCCAGCGCCGCCTTGCGTGTCTGGGGCCACCACCCGTCGTCGGTCGTCGCTGCGACCGCGGGCTGTGAGTCGTTCTCGATGGAGAACACATTCTGGATCAGGAACCCGCTCACGTTGAGCGCCTGGAGCCCGGTGACCAGGGTGCTGGAGTCGGTGGTGGCGGGCTCGAGGTCGAACGTGAAGCTGGAATCGAGCGACCAGCCGCCGAACACGGGGTCGGCCATCGACTTGAGGCCGCCGGCGGAGGTGTTGACGCCGATGAGTGTGACGTTCGAGAGCGCAGCGCCGGGAAGACCGTCCCACACGATGAGCGCAGGCGCACTGGAGCTCACGTCGACGTGGCGTCCACCGAACTGTTCCAGGACCGCACCTGCGTCGACCTCCATGCGGATGTTGGAGCGAAAAGCCAGACGCAGCAGCTTGTAGGTGCCCGGGGGCACGTACACGACGGCCTGGGGGCTGCCCCCCGGGCCACTGGGATAGCGGACACTCGACGCCAGAGCGGCGTCCTGGGCTCGCAGGAAGGCAGTCGTGTCGTCGCCGACGTCGTTGGCCAGCGCCCCGTAGGCGACCACGTTCGTCGGCGCAGCTACCGGCGGGATCGTCGTGGTCGTGGTCGTGGTGGGCGGGGGGACCGTCGTGGTCGTGGTGGGCGAGGGGACCGTCGTGGTCGTGGTGGGCGGGGGGACCGTCGTGGGCTTCTTGGCCAATGCGGGGCCGGAGTTGGCGAGCCCTGCGAGCGTCAGGACCATCGCCGGCAAGGCCACGGCGAGCGAGCGTCGGAGGCCACGCGTCATCCGATCGCAGAGTGGCCCGGCTGCTCTTTGGTCCATGTCCATCCTCTTCTGAGTGCAGGCCCGGCGGTGTTCCGGCGACGACGGTGGCACTGGGCCCGAGGGTTCCACTCCTATCGGCGCGACGGCAGCGAATCCTGAAGCCGAATCTGGTGCCCCGCCTGGTCAGGTCTCCCGCTGGGACGACGGCCGACGGTTTGCCTCCACCCTCGCCGGGCGGGCGCGGCTCCGCCGTCCAAGTGGTCCCGCAGGTCCTACCTCCGAGCTGCTACGCGACGGCGCACATGGCGACAGCGGCCAGGAGGCCCTGTTCGCTGAGGGGTCGCCACGTCGAGGAAACCGGCTCGACCTCGGCGACCGGCTCGACCTCAGCGACCGCTTCGCCGCCGATCGCCACCCGTACCTCCATCGCGCCCTTGGCTGCGTGCCGATGCAGCGCGTAGCTGTTCGCCGGGAGGGGCCAACGGGCGAGGACCTTCGACATGGCTTCCCACAGGGGGTCGATGCTCGGCCCGTGGGCGCGCAGCACCCACTCCTCACCGATGAGGTACACGCCCTCGACCTCGCCCGCGGGGGCTACGGCCTCGGCCAGGGACTCCTCCAAGCCGGCGAGCCATTGCCACTCCTGCTCGGCGTCGACCAGCGGGTCGGATGCCAGGTGGACGATGACAGCAGCGTCGGCGGGATCGGGTCGAGTCACGACTGTCGGCATTCGCACGTCCCTTCACGAAGCTCCATGCCGGGCTCGACCGAGCGCCGACGTGAGGTTATTCACACATCATTTCTGGACGCAGCCGACCTGACAATCGCCCGAACGGGCCTTTCTGGCTGGTCCGGACGGACTACGGCCCAGCCCCCATCAGGACTATGGCGGGCCGCTCCCGTCCTGCGGGTCGGCACCCAGGATGAACGGTCGGAGGCGGTCGAGCAGCTCCGGGTGGGCGGCGGCGATGCCGGCGACCGACGCCATCTCGTGGTCCTCGTAGCGGAACCCCGGCGCCACCACCTCGCTGATGAGGCAGTCGATGGCCCCGGGGGCGAGCACGTGCGAGGTCTTCCACCATCCGCCCGGCGCCGTGAACGACACGACCTGGCCGGCGTCGAGGTCGGGGCCCAGCACGACCTCTCGCAGCTCGCCGGCGGGCGACACCAGCAGATAGGTGGCCGGGCCACCGTGGTGGTGGAGATGGGTGATGTCGGATCGATTGCGGTGCAGATGTCCGACCGGCGAGCCCGTGGTCAGCAGGTAGTAGATGGTGTTCAGCAGCGGTCGCTCGCCCGCCGCGGTTGTGACCGTCGACGACGACTCGAACGTCTGGCGGTAGTACCCGCCCTCCAGGTTCGGCTCCAGCCCCAGCCGCCCGGCCCAGTCGGTCTCGGCCTCGATGGCGACCGAGGGCGCCGTTACGTCCGTCGTGTCCGGCGCCCGGAGCCCCGGTGGGGTCTGCTCCTGGTCGTCGGCGTGCCAGCCGGGCGCCACGGCCTCGCTGATGAGGCCCCACGGACCGCCGACGAGCTCGAAGCGCTTCCACGTCCCGCCACCCACGACAACCTGCAGGCGGTCGGGCCCCAGCACCTGACGTTCGACATCGCCGTCCGACGAGACCGTCACCACGGTCATGGGCGCGCCCTGGTGGAAGTAGTGCACGGCGTCGGCCGACATGCGCCGCAGCGATGTCGTCGGTCGGGCGGCGTCGAGCAGGTAGTTGATGACGGTCACGACCGAGCGGCCCGAACCGTTGGGGTCGGGGCACTCGTGCACCAACCGGAACCAACCGCCCTGCGGGTTCTGGACCAACCCCAGGCGCTCGATGACGGGCCGCGCTGCCGGGTCAACGTCCACCGGGGCGATCGTAGGTCGCAGCCGTCGGACGACCGGTCGCCGCGGCGCGCCCCCGGGTGATTCGGTCGTGTATCAGGGAGCCGCTTCGCTGCTCTTGTCTGATCAACCAGCGAGGAGGAACCTGATGTTTGTCCTAGCGGGAGTTTCCTGGCTATCCGTTTGAGCTGATCACTGGGCCGCTGGAAACTTTCTTCAAAACAAGCCTCTGACCAGCGCGTTTGTGCTGGTCAAAGGCTCGCGATCTGTTGCCAGATGGTGATTACCTAGATA
>JBPCNP010000137.1:0-6344 GCA_051001215.1 Acidimicrobiales bacterium | reverse complement strand
ATCGCATCGAGAAGGTGCCCTCCGATTCGGGGTTCTGGCTGGATTCGCAACCGCCATTGTCCCTGGTCAGGGGGCACTTCTACGTGATGCTCAGTCCGTCAGGATGACGCCGATCGGTGGATCCGGGTTTATGATTCGGCACGACCGGTCACACGGTCTCGCGCCTCCCCCCTAGCTCGCCGCAGTTGATGGCACGCGCCCCGGCAGGCCTTCGGTGGGTCAGCCGGTCCCGGCGTCGGCCGACAGTTCCCCGCCAGCACTTCCCCCTGGTCGTCGTCGTCGTCCCGGGGGTTCGTCATGCGCTGTATGGCCGTGGTGCTGGCCGTCGCCGTGGTCCTCGTCCGGCTTGCGCCTGCCGCAGCCGACCCCACCATCCCGAGCGCTGGCTCCCCGAGACCGGTGGCCTATCGCCCACCGGTTCCCGGGCCGATCGTCGATCCGTTCCGGCCGCCCCCCCACACTGGTGCGGCCGGCAACCGGGGAGTCGACTACCGAACGACGCCAGGGGGCCCTGTCGGTGCGTCGGCCGACGGTGAGGTCGTCTTCGCCGGGGATGTAGGAGGAAGCCTTCACGTCGTCGTCCTCCATGCCGACGGCGTGCGCACCAGCTACTCGTTCCTGCGCTCGATCGCCGTGCACCGCGGTGACCACGTCACCCAAGGCCAGGTCGTCGGCACATCGGGTGACCGACTCCACTTCGGCGCCAGGGTCGGTGACACCTACATCGACCCAACCCACCTGTTCGCAACCGGGCCGCCCGAAGTCCATCTGGTGCCCGACGACCAACGGCGTCCCGCGAGCGAGGCCCACGAGAGATCGGGCCTCCTCGCCGGCCTTCGGGGGCTGGCCGGATCGGTGGCGGGGTCGACGGCCGATGCGGTGGCCTGGGCCCGTGACCATGCGGTCGCGGCCGCGCGCGACACGACCCAGGGCGCGTTCGACAGGCTGCGCGCCCAGGTAGGGCAGCTCCACGGCGTGTTGACCGACGTGTACGACCTGAGCCCTGCGGGCATGCTGGCCCGCCAGGCGCAGGTGATTGCCGAGTGGAACGCCCAGCGAGGTCACTGCACCTCGGCTCAGGTGTCACCCCCGCCGCTCCGGCCCGGCGAGCACCTGGCGGTGAAAGTGGCCGGCTTCGACTCGTCGAGCGGCGACGTCGGCATCGACCACCTCGATACCGACGCTCTGGGCTACGGCAAGGAGGACGTCGTCCGCTTCTCCTATGCCGGGGGCACCACCGCCGAGAACGGCTACGGCCAACGGGTGACCGGCCAGGACATCCGCATCTCGGCCCGGCGCCTGCGCCAGTTGCTCGAGCGCCTGGGTGAACAGCACCCCGGTGTGCCCGTCGACATCCTGGCCCACTCCCAGGGCGGCATCGTGGCTCGCGAGGCACTGGCCATGGAGGCCGATGCCGGCGACGGCGGACTTCCCCCGATCAACTCGCTGGTGATGCTCGGTGTCCCCAACACCGGTGCCGACCTGGCCACCGCCGCCGTCATGCTCGGCCACAGCACATCGGGTGCGTTGACCGAAGACCTGGTCGGCGTGGCCATGCCCGACAAGGCCGACATCAACGGTGCGTCGATCCACCAGCTGTCCGAGACCTCCACCCTGCTGGCCCGCTTGAACAACACGCCCCTGCCCGCCCGGGTACATGTCACGTCCATCGGTGCCCGCACCGACCCTGTCGTCCCGGCCGGCCACACCCGGCTCGCAGGAGCCGACAACATCGTCATCGACAGCGGCGGGGGCGTGTTCACCCATGACCAGCTGCCCGGTTCGGCGCAGGCCCGGCGCGAAGTGAGCCTGGCCATCCATGGCCTCGCCCCGACGTGCCAGACCCTGGCCGACATGCTGGCCGACTCCGCCGTGACCCATGTCATCAGTGCGGGTGAAGACGCTGTCGGTGCGGGCATCTCGGCAACCGGCATCTGGGTCGACACCGTCCTGCCCGCGCAGGCACCCATCCAGGTGTTCTACAAGCCCCACATCGCTACCGTCGGAGGTAAACCATGAGAAACGTGCCCGTTCGTCTCACCGTCACCCTGTCGCTGGTGGCGATCCTGGGTTTGGGAGGATGTAGTCGCGGAGCCAGCCATCCGAGGTCCGGCCCATCCGCGGCGGGCCAATCCGCGGCTGGCCCATCCGCGGCCTTCCCGTTGGCCGCCAGCTGGCGGTGGGTCGCACCCCGTCCTTCCTACGTCGGGATGCCCGGCACCGACGATGCCGGTGTCGCCGTCACCTTCGGGCACTCCCACGCCGTGCTCCTCGACGGGGCCGGTCAGGTGCGCTGGACCGCCGACCGCGCCCGGCTTCGCGACGTCGCCCCCAGGCTCACGGGTGACGCCGTGCTCGTTGCCACCGAAGACGGGCTGGTGTCGTTCGACCGCGCCACCGGCGCCCTGCGCTGGGCCGCTCCCATCGGGGAGCGGGCCAACACGCCCGCGGTGGTGGGCGGTGCCGCGGTGGTCAGCACCTGGGAAGGCTCGCTGGTCGGCGTCGACCTGGCCACCGGATCGGTGAGGTGGCGCACCCCCCTCCCCGGTCCGGCACTGGGCCCGGCCGCCGTCGCCGGCGACGCGGTGGTCGCGTCATGGGAAGCCGACCATGGCGACGGTGCCGGCGTGGTCGCCGTCGATGCGGCGACGGGGCGACAGCGGTGGGCGACGGCCGTACCCGCCGGTGGCGTCAGCGCTCCGGGGGTGGTGGTCGCTCCGGGCGCCGCAGGAACGACCGTGGTCGTGGTGGCCGGCGACATCGCCGCCCACGCCCTGGTCGCCGATTCCGGTGCCGAACGCTGGCGGGTCAACCTCGGAGGGGCGGGCTCGCCCGAGGACGCTCCCCTCGACGCCGGAGGTGGCGTCGCCCTGGTCGCCGATCGCCTGGGCGGGATGACCCTGCTGGCCACAGCCGACGGTCGCTCGAAGTGGCACGTCACCAGCGACGGGGCTGCAGTCCGAGGCGGGCCCGCCGGTCCCGGGCCGGCTGGCGGCTACGCCCTTCCCCTCGAGGACGGGAGGCTCCTGCTGGCCGGCCCCGGCCGACCGACGACACTCGCCGACCCTCCGGGCCGGGTCAGCGGGGTGGCCGTCGGCCCCGGTGGGAAGCTGGTCGTGGGGGTGAGGGAGGCCGTCGACAACGACCTCACCGCGTCCACTGGCTGGTAGGTGCCGGCCGTCGGGTCTGCGCCCCGCGCTACACTCCGAAGGCTCCGAGCACGAGGCGCGGGGCCAACCACGCCTGTCGTAACCCACGGTCGCTCACGAGGTGAGCGCAGCGCGCAGGCGAGACCAACCGATGGGGAGGAGAGCCATGGCCGTTGTGACCATGAAGCAGCTACTGGAGGCCGGGATGCACTTCGGTCACCAGACCCGGCGCTGGAACCCCAAGATGAAGCGCTTCATCTTCGGTGAGCGCAACGGCATCTACATCATCGACCTCAACCAGACCCTGGGGCGTATCGACACGGCGTACAGCTTCGTGCGCGACCTGGTGGCGGGCGGCGGATCGGTGCTGTTCGTCGGCACCAAGAAGCAGACCCAGGACGCCATCGCCTCGGCGGCCCAGCGCGTGGGCATGCCCTACGTCAACGAGCGGTGGCTGGGCGGCATGCTCACCAACTTCCAGACCATCAGCGGCCGGGTCAAGAAGATGGCCGAGTACGAGCGCATGAAGGAGAGCGGCGACTTCGAGGCCATGCCCAAGAAGGAAGCCCTCATCCTCGGCCGGGAGCTGGAGAAGCTCCAGCGCAACCTCGGAGGCATTCGCAACCTGACCCGTCTGCCCGAGGCCATCTTCGTGATCGACACGAAGAAGGAGCACATCGCCGTCACCGAGGCCAACAAGTTGGGCATGCCCATCGTGGCGGTGGTCGACACCAATTGCGACCCCGATCTCATCCAGTACATCGTCCCCGGCAACGACGACGCCATCCGGGCCGGCACCCTCATGTGCCGGATCATCGCCGACGCCGTGGAGGAGGGGCGCATGATCGCCTCCCGCCGCAACGCCAAGGCGGCCGCGGCCGCCCCGGCCCCGACCGTCGACCCCGAGGCCGAGGCCCGCCGGGTCCACCATCAGGCCGAGGCACGACGCCAGGCCGCCCTCCAGGCCCAGGAGCGGGAGGCCCGGCTGGCCACGTCCCGGCGCCCCCAGGCCGCCGATGCCCCGGCTTCCGACTCCCCGGCTCCCGACTCCCCGGCGCCCGACTCCCCGGCGCCCGACTCCCATGACGCCGCCGCCCATGACGCCGCCCCCGGGGTCACGGATGCCCAGACCGCCGAGACCCCGTCGGCCGACGCCCCCCCACCCGGCGGTCCGCCGTCGAGCCCACCAGTCGCCGGCGGCACGGTGTCAGGCTCGCCGACCGAAGCCGATACGGCTTCAGGACCGCCGGCCGGCGACACCGGGGCAGGCCAGCAGCCGGCGGCTCCGGCCGACGCCGTCGAGGACCAGCGGCCGGCGGCAGCCGACCCGTCGATGCCCCCGGCCCCGCCGGTCGCGGCCGAGGCGGCGACGTCGACGCCCGACGCGCCCACCGCGGCCCCTGCCGCTCCGGCCCAGCCCAGCCCGGGCGAGGGCTGAGCCATGGTCGACTTCGGTGCCAAAGACGTCCAGGCCCTCCGCCAGTCCATGGGTGTGGGGATGATGGACGCCAAGCGCGCGTTGACCGAGAACGACGGCGACATGGAGGCGTCCAGGCGGTGGCTCTTCGAGCACGGCCTGGCCAAGATGGGCGAGCGCTCCGACCGGGAGAACACCCAGGGCGCGGTCACCGTGGTTCGCGACGGCCAGGCGGCAGCCGTGGTGGCCCTGCGCTGCGAGACCGACTTCGTGGCCAAGTCACCCGAGTTCACCGACCTGCTCACCGAGCTGGCCGCCCTGGTGCTGGCCAAGGGGGAGGCAGCCGTGGCCGAGCGCCAGGACGCGGTCGACGCCCTCCGCATCTCGCTGAAGGAGAACATCCAGATCGGTGAGGTGCATCGCTTCGAGGCCCAGCCTGAGGCCGTCCTCGATGCCTACGTGCACCTCCAGAACGGGCGGGGGGTCAACGGCATCCTCGTCGAGGTCAGCGGGGGCGACGAGTCGAAGGCTCACGAGATCGCCCTCCACATCGCCTTCGCCCGCCCCGAGTGGCTGAGTCGCGACGACGTGCCGGCCGAGCGGGTGGCCGACGAGCGGGAGCTGCTGGCCAACCTCACCCGCAACGAGGGCAAGCCCGAGGCAGCCGTCCCCAAGATCGTCGAGGGCCGCCTGGGCCGGTTCTACAAGGAGCACTGCCTGCTGGAGCAGGCCTACATCCGCGACACCAAGCTCGCCATCTCCCAGTTCCTCGGCGAGGCCACCGTCACGCGGTTCGTCCAGGTCGTCGTGGGCGGATGAGCGTTGGCCCCTGACGCACCGCGCTGGTCGCGGGTCGTACTCAAGTTGTCGGGCGAGGCCTTCGCCGACCCCGACACCGGCTTCGGCATCGACGGACAGGTCGTGGCCCGCATCGCCGGCGAGTTGGCCGAAGTCCACCGGGACCTCGGCGTCGAGATGGCCATCGTCGTGGGAGGGGGCAACATCTGGCGGGGGATGGCGGGTGCCGGGGCGGGCATGGACCGGGCCCAGGCCGACACCATGGGCATGTTGGCCACGATCATCAACGCCCTGGCCCTCCAGGACGCGCTGGAGAAGCTGGGCGAGCCCACCCGGGTCATGACCGCGGTGCAGATGGCCCAGGTGGCCGAGCCCTACATCCGCCGCCGGGCCCAGCGCCACCTGGAGAAGGGCACGGTCGTGATCCTGGCCGGCGGCACCGGCAACCCGTTCTTCACCACCGACACCACCGCCGCCCTACGGGCCGCCGAGATCGGTGCCCAGGCCATCCTGAAGGGCACCCACTCGGGAGTCGACGGCGTCTACACCGACGACCCCCTGCTGAACCCCGACGCCACCAAGTTCGACGAGGTGGCCTACATCGAGGTGCTGAACCGGGGGCTCAAGATCATGGACGCCACGGCCATCACCTTCTGCATGGACAACAAGCTGCCGATCGTCGTCTTCGACCTCATGGGGGCGGGCAACATCCGTCGCGCCCTCGAGGGTGAGCCGATCGGTACGCTGGTCTCATGACCCGTCCTCCGGGGAAAGGGGGGAGCCGATGATCGACGACGTGCTGCTCGAGACCACCGAGAAGATGGGCAAGGCGGTAACCCACACCCAGACCGACTTCTCCACGGTGCGGACCGGCCGGGCCAGCCCGGCCATGGTGGAGGGGCTCAAGGTCGGCTACTACGGTGCCGAAGTGCCCCCCCAACAACTGGCCAGCTTCAGCGTCCCCGAAGCCCAGACGCTTG
>JBPCNP010000136.1:0-3778 GCA_051001215.1 Acidimicrobiales bacterium | reverse complement strand
GACGCCAGGCGCCGCGTAGATCGGCCAGCCCGGCGTGCATGCCATCGGTGAACAGGACGGTGAAGAGGGCGAGATTGGCCAAGCCCGAAACCAGTGGGTCGCCTGGCCCATAGGAAAGTATGCCTGTTACCCGGGCCAGAGCACCGGCGACCAGGAACAACACCGCCGTGGACAGGACACTTCGGCGGGCGAGATCGGACACGAGAACGGCAGCGAGGAGGACCACGCCGAAGGCCAGGACTAGCGACATGCCCACAATCCATCGCCACGTCCCGCCGGCCAGGAACGCCGTCCGCGGCGTCCTCGTCGTAGCCGTAGGGCTCCGGCTATGGCGTCCGCCTGCGTCCTTGCGGACGACGCTCCTGACTCGGCGCTACGCGGGCGATCGTTCATGGACACGGCACTAGCGACATGGCGTCACGACAGCAGCCCGGAGTGCGAGGCAGGCTGGATCAGGGCCTGGGCACCGACTCCGAGGGCGATCACCAGGACACTCGCGGCGGCGGTGCCCGCCGCCGCCAAGCTCCCAGGACCGGTACCGGATGTCGGTTCTCGTCGAGCACGACGGGAGCGATGACCCGCAGATAGTAGAAGGCCGAGACGACGGTGTTGGCCACCGCCACCGCTGCGAGCCACGCGTATCCCCCGTCGATCGCCGCCGAGAACAGCAGCAGCTTCCCGGCGAACCCGGCCAGAGGGGGTATGCCGACGAAGGAGAGGAGGGCGAGGACGAGACCGGCAGCGAGCCAGGGACGCTGCCGCCCCAGACCCCCGTAGGCGGCCAGATCGGTCCGGCCCCGCAACTCGGTGACCACGCCGAACGCCGCCAAACTGGGCGGCCGCGCAGGCGGCGAGGAAGTACAGAAGGGCGGGTAGGGCATGGGGGCTGCGACCGACGACGACCACGGCCATCAGGGCGTAGCCGACCTGCGAGATCGACGACCATCCCAGTAGACGACGTAGGTCGGACTGCCACAGTGCACCGAGGTTACCGATCGTCATGGTGAGGGCGGCGATCACCGCGAGGAGGGGTCGCCAGGCGACGGTTGTGTCGGGGACCAGCGACAGAAGCCGCGCCAGCGCCACGAGCCCACCGACCTTGGGTGCGACGGTCAGGAAGGCGGCCGCCGGCGCGGGAGTGCCCTGGGCCACGTCGGGCACCCAGCTGTGAGCGGGGAAGGCTCCCAGCTTGAACGCCAGCCCGACGGTGACGAGCACGGCGGCGGCCGAGAGGGTGATCGTGGAGGCGCTGGCCAGCGACGCCGCCACTGGGGCGTACAGCGTGGTGCCCGCGGCGCCGATCACCAAGACGATGCCCACCAGGAGGAAGGCATTGGTGAGGGCGCCGCCCAGGAAGTACTTGGCGCCCGCCTCGACCGACAGCGCCGAACGGCGGTGGTAGGCCGCGAGGACGTAGCCCGTCGACGAGGACAGCATGACGCCCAGGACGAGCTCTGAGGCGTCCGAGGCGCTCGCCATGGTGACGGTGCCGGCGGCCGACAGTGAGGAGCAGCGCGTACCACTCGCCGTGGCGGGCATCGGTGCGGAACCACTCGGGCGACAGCACCACGGTGAGGGCGGTGGTGGCGAGGACGATGAGGCTGGCGCCACCGGCGACGCCGTCGAGCGACCAGGCGCCGTCCCACGTGAGCCTCGGTGCGGTGATCGAGGTCGTAGTCCTCGCTGCGTTCCCAGACCGACCCGGCGGCGAGGAAGAGGGCGCCGGTGATCAGGCCGTGGGCGACCATCTCGACGGTTGCGCCGGTGAGAGCGAGGCTGCGGGCCTTGGCATTGCCGCTGACCATGCTCCCGGCCACGGCGATGCCCAGCACGGTGTAGCCCATGTGGTTGACCGAGGTGTAGGCGATGCGAGCCTTGAGGTTGCCCTGGCCCAGGGCGACAAGTGCGCCTTACACGACACTGACGGTGGCGACGATCGCCAGCAAGAAGGCCCACTGCGCGAAGGTGTCGCGCATCATCGAGTACGGAGGCGAATGAGCCTGTACGCGCCCGTCTTCAGCAGGACGCCGGCGAGGATGGCCGACACTGGTCCCGGGGCCTGGACGTGGGCCGGGGGCAGCCACGTGTGGAGCGGTACGAGGGGCACCTTCACGGCCAGGCCGACGACGAGGGCGGCCAGGACGAGGCCGGCCCGAAGTCCGTCGTGGGTCAGGGGCTGGGTGCGGATGATCGTGGCCATGTCGAAGGTCAACGGGTCGGTCGCCAGGTAGAGACCGAGTATGCCGAGGAGCATGAGGAGCGATCCCGCCAGGGTGTAGAGGAAGAACTTGAGTGCCGCCTGCCGGGGCTGGCCGTGGCCCCACCGGGCGATGAGGAAGTACATCCCCACCAGGCTGAGGTCGAAGAAGACGTAGAAGAACAGCAGGTCGGTGGTGAGGAACAGGTCCAAGGGTCACCGCCTCCAGGAACAGCAGCCAGCCGTAGTACTGGCGTGGCCTGTGCCGTGTGTCCACGGGCGAGGCCCCCGCCAGAGCGGTCGCCAGGCCCACGCTGATGGCCACCGGCGCGAACCGCCCGGCGCAGGGCCGACGCCGACGTGGGCCCGGCCATGGCCGCGAACAGCCAGGGGCTGAATGGCAGCTGGGCCGATTCGACGCCGCCGCCACCAGGACCCGGCGACGCAGGGCCCAAAGCCCGCCGGCGGCGAGGCTGACTCCGTTGATCATGAGCTCGATGC
The DNA here is from genome assembly GCA_051001215.1 of Acidimicrobiales bacterium. GTDB lineage: Bacteria > Actinomycetota > Acidimicrobiia > Acidimicrobiales > AC-14 > DATAQC01. The sequence goes on along the minus strand of JBPCNP010000136.1, from coordinate 1,080 downwards.
CCATCAGCAGCATGACGATCGACTGCTGGGCCAGCGCACCCCACAGGCCCAGGCCGAGCAATACCGCGGAGAGGCTCACGATCCACCGCCGGGCTCGAGCGGAGGTGGCAGGGATCCCTCGTCGCCCGCCTCCGCCCGATAGCGGCTGTGGCGGCTCGACAGAACGACCGCACCAATCATGGTTGCAACCAGGGCCACCCCGGCCGTCTCGAACACGAGCATCGACGGGCCCATGAGCTCGGTGCCGAGCTGGGCGGTCAGCGGCCGGGAAGCGTCGACGGCCCGATCGGGGAAGTCGCCCCAGGCGGCCACGGCCACACCGCCGGCGAACAGCGCCCACCCGGCGACGGCCGCCACCCGGGGCTGATGGACCATGTTCATGGGGTTGAGCCCGGCCGGGTTCATCATGAAGGCCACCATGAACAGGGCCATGACGGTCATCTCCACCGTCATCATGAAGGCCAGTGCCACCCCCAGGTAGGTGCCCGCCCGCTCGCCACCGCGGTCGCCGCGGCACGGGAGCGGCCCACCAAGGTGACCGTGCGCTGGAACCCTCGACAGGAGTTCGCCGTCAGCTCCGATGCCAGGTCCCCTGGGCGCCCTGCTCGTCGTAGACGAGATGTGTGTCGGGGACCTGGCCGTGGCGCTGGATGCCACCGAGGACGCCGTCAGTTACGCCCTGCGCCTGTTACGCATCACACCGGCCTGGTCCGCAGTCGGCGGGACGGCCGCATGGCCTACTACCGCCTCAGCGACGGCGATGTCGGCCGAAGCCTGGCCGCGACGCTGGCCGCCGCTCGCCGCCTGGCCGAGTTGCACCCCGGAGGCCGGCGCCGACGGCCGCGGTGGCTGATCGAGCGGCGTGGATCCATCATCGCCCGCCCCGGGCGTTACCGGTCGTCGGGCACAACGGGCTCGAGATAGACGAACCGGGCAGCGGGCACCGAATCGGCTAGCTGCCGCTTGGCCTGTCGGAGCGTACGGATGGTGTCGGACACGGGGAGGGTCGGACTCACGACGACCGACGCCCCGACGAGGAGAGTGTCAGGGCCCAGCTGCTCCGTCCGCAGGTCGTCAACG
>JBPCNP010000135.1:0-4304 GCA_051001215.1 Acidimicrobiales bacterium | reverse complement strand
CCACCATGATGGAGGGCTACTGGGGGATGGGCACCACGGTGGCCTCCCACGGCGTCACCCACGAGGTGGGCATCGGCGGCGGCGGGCGCCCGGGCAAGGGCGACGACAAGGACAAGAAGGACCTGCTAGAGAGCAGCCTGGGCAGCCGGATCGAGGACAACCTGGCCACCATCATGGATCGCGTCCAGATGCTGTTGGCCGAGAACCGCCGAGCCGTTCTCTCGGTGGCCCACGCCCTGGAGACGCACAAGACGGTCACCGGCGACGACATCCACGCCATCATCGAGGGCCGGCCCGGTTCGCTCATCGACGGCACCCCGTACGGCACCGAGGAGTTCTCCCGCTTGGCCGAGGAGTACCACACCCAGGTCGTGGCCGCTCACAAGGGCCATGCCAACGTCGACCTGCCGCTCCCGGTGTTCAACGGGCACCGGGCGCACCTGGCGCCGGTGGCCGACGACATGATCCTCGACCCCACCAAGGTCGAGCTCACCGAGGCCGAGCTGGCCGGCCGCCTCTGGCGCCGGCCCGGGCAGGAGAGCAACGGCCCCGACGGCAACGGCAACGGCACCGGCACCGGCACCGAGGCCAGGGGTCCCGAGAGCGAGGGCCCGATCGAGCCGGCGGGGGACTGACACCCTTCCGGTCACGTTCATCGCCCCCGGCGGGGCCCCGAACCTGCCCCCGAACACCAACGACGGCACGGACGGCAGTGCCGGTAGCCTCGCGCCCGTGGACGAGAGCACCCTCATCTATGCCTCACGGATCGTTCGGCTGCCGATCATCGACGCCGAAGGCAGTGCCGTGGGCACCGTGGCCGACATCGTGCTCCTACCGCCGGTCGGCGACCAGGCCCCTCAGGCGATGGGGTTCGTCGCCGCCATCCAGCGCCGGCGGATCTTCGTGGCTGCCGCTCGGGCCGGCGAGCTCGACTCGTCAGGGCTGCGCCTGGCCGGTGGCACCGTCGATCTGCGCCATTTCTCCCTGCGCGTCGGCGAGCTCCTGGTCAACGACCTGCTGAACAAGCGCGTCGCCGGGGGCGTGGTGACCGACCTGGGCCTGCGCCCGGTCGTGGCCAGAGCCCGCTCGTGGGAGGTCGCCACGGTGGCCGTGGTCCCTCCCGGTCCCCTGGGCCGGCTTCGTTCGACGCGCGTCGTCGACTGGAGGGAGGCGGCGGCGCTGTTCGATGCCGGGCCCCTGGCCGGCGAGGTGGCGGCGTTGCGGCAGCTCCACCCGACCGACGTGGCCCGACGCATCCAGCCCCTCACCGCCGAGCGCCGCCGCCAGCTCGTGGCGTCCATGGACGACGAGCGCCTGGCCGACCTCCTCGAGGAGCTGCCCGAGCCTGAGCAGGTCGAGCTCATCCGGGGACTCGACCTGGCCCGCACGGCCGACGTGCTGGAGGAGATGGAGCCCGACGACGCCGCCGACCTGTTGAAGGAGCTCCCCGCCGAGCGCCAGCGCCTGTTGCTCGAGGCCATGGAGCCGGAGGAGGCCGATCCGCTGCGGCGGCTGTTGTCCTATGACGGGGCCACCGCCGGGGGCCTGATGACGTCGGAACCGGTGGTCCTCGGCCCGGAGGTGACCGTGGCCGAGGCCCTGGCTCGGCTACGAGACCCCGACCTGTCCCCGGCCCTGGCCGCTCAGGTCTTCGTGGCTCAGCCGCCCACCCAGACGCCCACGGGCACCTATCTGGGGTCGGTGGGCTTCCAGCACCTCCTGCGCGAGCCCCCGTCCACGCGCGTGGGCACCTGCATCGACGCTGCCCCGGCCGTCATCAGCCCGGCATTGACCGAGCTGGCCGTGGCCGAGCGCCTGGCCGCCTACGACCTGCTGGCCGTGGCCGTCTGTGACGATCAGGGCCGCCTGCTGGGTGCGGTGACCGTCGACGACGTGCTCGACCGGACGCTTCCCCGGGGTTGGCGCTGATGCGCCGGCGGGAGGACCTGTCTTCGCCCAAGGGGCGAATAGCCCTCGGAGCCCACTACGACCCCGAGGCCTTCGGGCGATTCTCCGAGGCCATCGCCCGAAACCTCGGCACGGCCCGGTTCCTCGTCATCCAGACGGCGATCGTCTTCGTGTGGATCGTCATCAACGCGTCGGCGGCGGCCCTGCGATGGGACCCGTATCCGTTCATCTTGTTGAACCTGGCCTTCTCCACCCAGGCCGCCTACGCCGCCCCCTTGATCCTGCTGGCTCAGAACCGCCAGGACCATCGGGACCGGGCCGAGACCGAGCGCGATCGACTGCTCACGGCCCGGACCCAGGCCGACGCCGAGTTCCTCGCTCGCGAGATCGCCTCGGTGCGCCTGGCCCTGGCCGGCATGCCCACGGCCGACGACCTCAACGAGGTGGTCGAACGCCTGACGGCCACCATCGAGACGCTGCGGCCGGAGCCGGAGCCGGAGGGGTCAGCCCCCGCCGCCCAGTGAGGGTGCCCGGCCAGCCCAAGAGTCAGCCTCCCTCGAGATGGGCTCGGGCCGGTACGACCTCGAGGCCCTCGGCCCGGGCTTCAGGTGGCCGGGTCGGTCTCGACGCGCACCACATAGGTGCGGGTCTCGGCGGGAACCGAGTCCCAGGGGCGGACGAAGGCACAGCGCACGGTGGCCACCCCCTCCCGGGCCGCTGCGATGGTGACCCGGTGGCGAGGAGGGTCGTCGGGATCGAAGCGCTCGCCCAGGACCTCGAGGGGACCGACAGAGCGGGGCCCCTCGGGGAGGGGGCCCTCGACGAGGGGGCCCTCGGCCAGGGGGCCGTCGCCGATCTCGACCCGCCAGACGTGTCCGGGCCGGGATGGCACCGGCAGGCGCAGCTCGAAGGTGGCGCCGGGCTCGACCCGCACCGTCTTGGTCGGGTGCTCGACCGGCCCGGCGCCCGCCGCGGCCACGGGCCCGTTGTCGACCGTGGCGATCCGGGTCGGGTCGCCGGTGGGGCGGCGCTCGCGCTCGGGGTCATAGGCGGCGGGCGGCGGACACGGCCGGGGCCCGACCCAGATCCACCCCTCGCGCTCCTCCACCGGGTAGGTGGGCAGGTACCCGGGCTTCAACTTCCAGAGGTTCTCCGGCTTGGCGTCGTGGGCGGGCACGATGTTCTCGCCCGTGCGGGGGTCGTAGAGGTACAGGTGGTACGGACACCGCAACCGGCCGTCGAAGAAGCTGGCGTCGCCCAGGTCGGTGCCCTGGTGGGGGCAGTGACTGGCGAAGGCCACCACCTCGCCCGTGCTGAGGCGGACGAGGATCATGTCGGTGCTGCCGAGTGACACCCGGCGCAATTCGGGCTCCTGGGGCGTGCCCAGCGGGCACTCGCCGCTCTGCATCACCCGCACCAGGTCGGCGTGGGCGTCGTCATCTCGCTCGGGCACCTGCGCATCACCTTCCACGGACGACGGCGAGGTGCGATCGTACCGCCGGGGCCGGGATCCTCACCGTCGGGCCGTCCCGACAGTAGGGTCCGCTCGAGCGACGGGCACGGCGGTCTGCCGATCGTGTCGGAAACGACGGAGGGCTGACATGTTGCGACGCCTGGTGTCCACGGTGTTCACGGTGTTCGTGCTCGGGGCGATCGCCTCGGCGCCGGCGGCGTTCGCCCAGACGACCACCACGCCCGGTGGGGTCACGTCGACGACACCGACCACGGTCACGCCCACGACCTCGCCCCCCACCACCAGGGAGCGGGCGACGACCACGGTGCCTTCGTCCACGTCCACGTCCACGTCCACGTCGAGCACGAGCACCACCTCGACCACCGTCGCCGGTGCCGGCAACGGGGGGTCGGGCATCTCGGGCAAGACCATCGGCCTCATCGTGGGCGCCATCGCCCTCCTCATCCTGGTCGGCGTGGTCATCGTCCTGTTGATCCGCCAACGCGAAGCCCAGCGGTGGACCGACGAGGCGGCCCTGGCCGCGGCGGAAGGCCGCGACGTGCTTGCGCTGGCCACCCATGGCCTGGCCACGCTCGACCAGCCGGCGGCGGCGGCGCGGACGTGGTCCGACCTCGAAGCCCAGGGCGCCCAGCTCCACCAGCGCCTCCAGGGGCTGAGCCGCCGCCCGCCCGAGGAATGGCTGGGCGCGTCGGTGGCCAGGACCGACCAGGCCCTGCAGGCGCTGCGGTCGGGCACCGACGCCGACCGGGCCCTGCGGCTCGGGCCACCGCCTCCGACCTCGGAGCAGCTCGGGTACTCCGAGGCCGTGGTCCGCCAGCGGACGGCCGACTTCGAGCAGGAGTTGGGAGGTCTGGACGCGTCCCTCGCCCGCGGGCGCTGAGGGCCCAGCCAGGCCGGTCGTTGACCTTTCGAGGAGCCATTA
>JBPCNP010000134.1:0-8523 GCA_051001215.1 Acidimicrobiales bacterium | reverse complement strand
CAACGCCTTGGAGCGCAACCGGGCCCGGGCCTATGCCTGCAGCTTCACCGCCGTCATCGGCATGAACTGCCTGCTCAAGGCCTTCGAGTACTGGCGCCGGGGCGAGACCAAGGTCCACACCCCGTTCAAGATCCCCAAGGACGAGCGGGTGGCCGTGGGCTTCTGGGAGGCGGGCCGGGGCTGGCTGGTGCACCACATGCTCATGGACAAGGGCAAGATCACCAACTACCAGATCACCACCCCCTCCACCCTCAACGCCGCTCCCACCGACCCCTTCGGTGGCCTCGGCCCCTACGAGCAGGCCATCGTCGACACCCCCATCCTGGATTCGGTGCCCGACGACCAGGTCAAGGGCATCGACGTGCTGCGGGCCATCCGCAGCTTCGACCCCTGCATGCCCTGCACCACCCACATGGACACGGGCAAGGGCGTCATCGTGCGGGAGGTCAACTCCTGCGGCTGCACGCTGGAATGATCGATGGGGGGCAGGCCCCCCCTCGAAGCTCCCCCCCTGTAGTCGCCGCCTCCCCTGGAGGCGGCGATGGGGGCCAGCCAGGGGGGGCGTCTGCGGCCGGCGAGGCACATCTGTCACCTCCGCCTGGGCCCTTTGCGGCGTTTGCAGCAGAAGAAGCCGCAGCGGCCCCGTCAGCGCCGTCACCGCGCCAGACGGCACGGGTCCTGGTGGGTGGCATCGGCCTGCCGTGGTTGCGGGACCTCGATTTCGGCACGCAGTTCATCCGGCGGGTCGAAGGTCTCGAGTGGCCCGATGACGTGGTGGTGGAGGACCTCTCCTATGCCGCCCACCGGGTCCTACACCGATTGAAGGAGCTGCGCCCCGAGAAGGTCGTCCTCGTCGGAGCCATGCCCCGCGACATCGATCCGCCCGGCACCATCCGCCGGTACGTCCTCGACCTGACCCCGCCCGGGGACAAGGAGGTGGCCGACCGCCTGAGCGAGGCCATCGGTGGCATCATCGATCTCGACCACACCCTCGCCGTCGTGAGGTACTGGAAGGGTTTCCCCGCCGGCACGGTTGTCATTGAGGTGGAACCCAACGATCGGGCCTTCGGGCTCGGGTTCTCCGCCGAAGTGGAGGCCAAGGTCGACGAGGTGCTGGCCATGGTGCGGGCCGAGTCCGGCATCGTCGAGGCCGGATCCATCGAGGCCGGCACCATCGAGGCCGGCACCGCCGCCGAGGAGAAGAGCTGATGAGCGATATCGAGCACAAACCCTACGGGGAGGTGATGGAGCGGGTCGGTGAGCTGGCCGCCGCCCTCCTCTCCAACCCCGATCCCAAGGTCGCGGCGCGCGCCGAGGAGATGCTCGACTGGATCGACACCTTCCACCGCGAGGGCCTGGGCCGCCTCGTCGGTCTGATCATCAGCTGGCGGGGTGAGCTGTTCCTCGAGACGGTCGCCAACGACGACATCGCCGGGACCTTCCTGAGCACCTACGACCTGGGAGCCGACGCTCTCGAGTCCGTCATCGGCCAGGGGAGCCCAGCATGAGCGAGAACGCAGGCGCAACCGAGACACAGACCGACCAGCGGACCTACCCCGATGTCGACGACGTCTCGTACCGGCAGCTGATGGTGATGGTGGCGGAGATGGCCGAGGAACTGCTCAGCCATCCCGATCGCACGGTGCGTGACCAGACCGAGGAGATGCTCGACTGGATCGATGCCTTCCACCGCGAGGGCCTTGGCCGCGTGGTCGAGCTCATCCGGGGCTGGCGTGGAGAGATCTTCCTCGACTCGGTCGCCCGTGACGACATCGCCGGCACCTTCCTGGCCACCTACGACCTGGGCGTGAGCCCGGGCATCGACACCGCCGCCGAGGACGCGGTGGCCGAGGCGCTCGAGGAGATCCGACCCTTCGTCGAGTCCCACGGCGGCACGATCGCCGTCGACAGCGTCGTCGATGGAGTGGTGAAGGTCCAGATGCTCGGTTCCTGTGACGGCTGTCCCAGTTCCACGGCCACCCTCACCGGCGGGGTCGAGCGCTCACTGCGTGAGCACTGGCCGAACTTCCGCAGGCTCGAGGTGGTCGATCCCAACGCCGAGGCCGAGGCCCCCGCGGTGCAGGCGCCTGCCGAGCCGGTGCAGCTCCTGCAGATCGGGCGCAAGAAGACGTGAAGCTGACAGCCGAGGAGCTGTCCTATCGGGCTCGCGCCCTGGCTCAGGCCCACCCGCTCACCGCCCTGGCCAAGCGCTATCTCGACCGGGCCGTAGCCCAGCAGCGACTGAACCAGCCCATCCCCGAGATCGGCATCTGGGCCGGGGCATCACTGCTCAACGGGTACTGCCTCCGGTGTGTCGAGGAGAACGATGTCGACATCCAACTGGTCACGGCCGGAGATCCGGCGGTGTTCCCCGACCTCGACGAGCTCGACGAGGTGGCCACCGGGGTGGCCGCCGAGCTCCGCTCCGAAACTGGTAGCCGCCATCTCGTCGGCGACGACTGCGTGTTCGACGCCCTCGACCGCATCATCTCCTCCGAGGTCAGCAACCGGCTCGGCCATTGGCGGGACAGCATCGACGACAACGCCTGGGCCGAGATGGAGGAGTACATCACCTGGTGGGTCGTGAAGGGGTACGCCTTACGGGTGGCCGAGACGATGATCGGGGCGCTGGTGTGACGCGGCTCCCGGTCGTGACGTTCCTCCCGGTCGTGACGTTCCTCCCGGTGGTGTCGTTCCTCCCGGTGGTGTCGTCGTGAAGGTGCTCATCGCCGGTGTGGGAAACATGCTCCGCGCCGACGACGGGTTCGGGGTGGAAGTGGCCCAACGCATGGCGCGCATGGAGCTCCCAGCTGACGTGTCCGTTGTGGAAACCGGAATCGGAGGGATCGCGTTGGTGCAGGAGCTTCAGTCGGGCTACGACGCCCTGGTCATCGTCGACTGCGTCGACCTCGGCCGGCCCCCCGGTCAGGTCATGCTCATCGAACCGGAGGTGATCGACGTCGATGCCCTCACCTGGACCGAGCGTCATGACATCCTAGCCGACATGCATCTGGCCACGCCCGAGCGGGCCATGATGCTGGCCCGGGCCCTCGGTGTCCTTCCGTCGAAGCTGCTCATGGTGGGGTGCCAGCCCGTCGACCCCGACGCCATCGGCCAGGGCCTGTCGGCACCGGTGACCGCGGGTGTGGGTGTGGCCATCGACGAGATCGTCCGCCATGTGGGCGATCTGTTGGCCGCCGACGCCGGGTCGTCGGCCCCGCCCACGGCGTCGGCCGCCGAGCCTGGTCCGGCCGGCGTGATCGCCGCCTCGCCGGCCCCGCCGGAGCTCGCTGATCTCCTGGGCCCGAGCGGCCCTCGGAGCCGAGTGTCGGGGCCGCCCACCGTCCTCGGGTCGGAGGCCTGAGATGTCCAACCAGGCGCTGCGAGGCTCCACCCCCGCCCCCGACCGCAAGGCCGTCATCGCCGACCTCGAGAAGCAACTGCGCCTCGTGCCCCGCAGCAGCCGACCCCACGAGTATGCCGTGCTGTCCTACCGGTTGGGCCTGGCCCACGCCGAGTCGCCCTTCGGCAGCCCGCAGGAAGGCCTGCGCAAGGCACTGGCCAGCTTCGACGACGCCGCCGCAATCTTCGATCCGCGCTACGAACCGGTCGAGCACGGCCGCGTGCTCAACGCCGCCGGGGCTGCCCACCGGGGCCTCGGAAACCGGACCAAGGCGTCCGAGCTGTTCGCCCAGGCCTCGGAGCTCTTCGCCGCCAGCGAACGCGACGCCGAGCGGGCCGCGGCCCAGAACAATCTGGGCCTGGTCCGCACCGAGATGGGTGACCTCGTCGGTGCCGTCGAAGCCTTCGACGCCGCCGCCGACCTGTTCGACACGGCGACGCCCGAGGGGCGCCGGGGACGGGTGGCCACTCTTCACAACCGGGGCCAGGCCCATGCCGCTCAGGGCACCGAGGAGGGACTGGAGGCGGCGCTGGCCGACTACGAGGAGGCTCGCGCCGACCTCGACCCCGACGATGCGCCCTATCACTACGGCCTGGTGCACCACAGCATCGGCGCCACGTGCAGCGCCCTGGCCGCCCTCAACCCGGAGCAGCGACGGGACTTCCTGCTCGAGGCGGTACGGGCCTTTACCGAGTCACTCGAGATCTTCAGTCGGACGGCGTTTCCCTACCAGCACGCTCTGGCCATGCACAACCTCGGGCTGGCCTACGCGTCCCTCGGCGGGCTGACGAACCTGCGCCGGGCCCTCGCCTCGTTCGAGGAGGCGGTGGCCATCTTGGACCCGCGCCTTCACGCCGACGGTTGGCGCCAGGCCTATGCCAGCCTCGAGCGCACCGAGAAGCAGCTCAACGAGCTGCACCCCGGGATGAGCCGCACCGATCACTTCGTGAACTTGGCCGCCGACCTGAACCGCGCCGATCGGGCGGCGTTGGTGAAGGATCGCCTGACCCGCTTCTTCGCCCTTCCCGAGCAAGGCAGGTCCCAGCTGATCGACTTCGCCATGGCCGCGTCCAAGCTGGGCGACCAGCGGGGGCGGGTCGTCGACGAGACCATCCTCGTCACGATCATGGAGATGCCCCGCGACGTCCAAGAGGTGACGCTCGACGCTGTCTGGGAGGCGCACCGCGTCCTGGAAGGCGACGAACGGGAGACGGCCGATCGAGAGCTCGACCAGGCCATCGGTGACGCCCTCGGGGGACCGCAGCGGATCTTCGTTCGCGACCACCTCCTGGGCCTGGGCTGGGAGCGTCCATGAGATGATGCTTTTATGAGCACCGATGCTGATCCGGCTGCATCTCCCGGCCAGACCATGGCGCCCGAGCAGACGGCGCGTGCGTTCGTCGACGCTGTCGTCTGGGGCGAGCACAACCGGGTCTGGGAGCTCCTGGGCCTCGAAGGGCGTACCACCGTGCTGAAGGTGGCGGCCAAGCGCGGGATGGACGAGATCCTCGTTGCCCGCCTGCGGGACGGCACGGCATCCGGTCCCGAGCGCGAGGAGTTCCTCGCCGACCTGGTCAACGGACTGCGTGCCGATCTGGCCGGCAATGACCTCGATGCCCTCGAATACGAGCTCGACACAACAGCGACGGAGCCCGGGCGGTCCCGGGTCGTGATCCAAGCCCCGCTCAACCCGCTCCTCGGCGGCTTCCTCCCGGCCGCGTCGGTGGAGCTCTCCAACGATGGCGGGCAGTGGAAGGTCGAGCGCCTCGTCCCCCTCACCTCCGGGTGAGCGAGGACCCGGGCCCGAGCGGCCCCCTGAGCGAGGACCCGGGCCCGAGCGGCCCCCTGAGCGAGAAGGCCGGCCCGAGCGGCCCGGTGGCGCCGGCCTCACCGTTTCCTTCGGGCGTTCCGGCCTCGTCGGGGACGGCCCCCGAGACGGTCGAGCGCTTCGGCTGTCAGATGCGGCACTTCCCTGTGGCCGTGTCCGCCGAGGCCATGGCCCTGGCCTGGGCCAACCGTGAAGACGGGCCGCCGGGCGCAGTGGTCGTGGTCGACCACGAGATCGGCCCCCGGGGCTATCACGGCGTGATCTGGCCGACGCCGCCCGCCGACTCGCTGGCCTGCTCGGTCATCCTGCGACCCCCCCTGGCCGTCGAGGAAGCCGACGCCAGTTGGCTGGCTGTCGGCCTGATCGCCATCGCTGCGGCCGAGGCGGCCAGCGGGCACGAGCTCAGCCTGTGGTGGCCGGGCGACATCGTCGAGGGCCCCGACCGCCAGGTCAGGGCCGGGGTCAAGGCCGAGATCCAGCTCGGTCCAGGTCGAGTCAAGAGCGTGGTTGCCACCATGCGCTTCGACCTGATCCAACTCGGGCTCGGCCGTGAACGGCGCGACGAACTGCTCGAGCACGTCGTGGGCGCCGTGGATCAGGTGTCGGGGCTGCTGGCAGAGAGCGCCGCCGCGGTTGCCGCTGCCTACGAAGCCCGGTGCTCGACCGTCGGCCATCGCGTCAAGGTGCGGATGCGGCCCAAGGGTGAGACTCGGGGAACCGTCCGCAGCATAGACCGGTCGGCCCGTTTGGAGATCGCATCACCGACCGGAATGGTCGAGCGCATCGGCATCGACCAGCTGATGGAGCTCACGGTCGTCTGAGCCCCGAAACAGCGAGGCACCCGGGCCGCCAGCCCGGGTGCCTCTCGATCGCGTCGTCTCGGGAGCGCCTCTCGCCCTCCGCTCAGGCTCTGGGCCCCCCGCTGAGAGGGCGGCTCGACCCCTGGCTAGCGGTTGAGCTGGCGACCGCCGTCGCGGGGCAGCCTCCCGCGGGGGCCGCCCGTCAGGCTCACGTCCTGCTGGGCTATCCGGTTCAGGGCACCTTCGAGCTCGGACGAGAACGCACCGGGCATGGGCGAGTAGGGCTCGTGTATCTCACCGGGCATCATGAAGCAGACCTCGTCGTGGTGGCTCCAGGGCCGGTAGTCGCGCACACCGTTGATTGCCATCTGTCGTACATCCTCCCAGTCGTTGCCTAGGTGTTCAGCTCCTCTACAGGATAACCCGCTGTGGGAGACTTGGCACGTACCAGTTCCACACGAGGAGCGATCGCATGAAGTTGGGTATCGTCGGCAAGGGTGGCGTCGGCAAGACCACCATCTCCGCCCTGATCTCCCAGGCCTACGCCGGGCAGGGCAAACGGGTGCTGGCCATCGACACCGATTCCAACCCCAACCTGGCCTACAGCCTGGGCCTCGGCACACAGGCAGCCGACGACGTGCCCTTGCTGCCACGCGCCCTGGTCGTGGGCACGGGCGACGGCGCCATGACCCCGGCCGACCTGTTGCACACCTACGGTGCGGCCACACCGTCGCACGTGACGCTGCTGCACGCCATGCGCGTCACCCAGGCGGGAGCCGGCTGAACGTGCGGTAGCCATGCTTCCGTGCGAAGCATTCTGGGTGCAGCCATCGAGGAGGAGGCCGACGTCACCCTCGTCGACATGGAGGCCGGCCTCGAACACCTCAGCCGTTCGGGAGGCACTCTCGCCTACGCCGACGTCCTGCTCGTCATCATGGAGCCGAGCCGCAAGTCGATCCTCACCGCCGGCCGCACGATCGTGCTGGCCGCCGAGCTCGGGATCCCCCGGGTCTACGGGGTGGGCAACAAGGCGGATCTGCCCGACGACGCCGAGTTCTTCGAGACGGTGTCGGCCGAGTACCACGTGCCGCTCGCCGGCATCATCCCCGCCGACCCCGACGTCGTCGAGGCCGATCGCAGCGGCGTGCCACTGCCCCAGGGGCGGGGTGAGCCGGTTCGCCGCGCCGTCGCCGAGATCATCGCCTTCGTCGAAGACGCGTTGGTGGGCACCGGCTGAGCTCTCGGCGACGACCGGCTCCTCCGGCGGTCCCCTGACTTTTCCTCGCGGAGGGCTTTTCATCTATAGGTTCGCGACATACAATGATCTCGTGCCGGCGCCTCGCCGGTGACAAGGAGGTTCGTCGTGGCTTTGTGGTGGATCGCCAACCTGCTCCTGATCCTCGTGGTCGCGCCTGTCTGCATCTTCTTCCTGAACAGGGTGCTGCGGCCCGCCAAGGAGATCTTGGCCTACGCCCACGACATCCTCGAGCACGGGGTGCTCCTCACGGGCACCCTCGACGCCGTTCCCAAGCTGGTGGAGACCAAGCAGCTCACCGGTACCGCCCGTCAGGGAGTGCAGCGGTACGGATCCGCTCTCAAGCAACTGCTGTAGCAAGACTCGCCACGAGACGCAGAGACACCAAAACGAAAACCGAAACGAAAGCTGAGGCACCGTGCAACTGCATCTGACTCTGGCATCGGTACACCTGGGGGCAGCGACGGTCGTGACCCTGTTCGGGGTGTTCGCCATCGTCGCCGCGCTCGCCCTCTACCTCATCACCATCGCCGCCATCCTCAAGGACGTGAGCTTCACTGTCGGGACAGTGCTCATCGGCGTGCGGTCGATCGCGGCCCAGACGGCGCCGTTGGGCCCGGTCGTGCGCGACTTGGTCAACGACATCCGCGGCATCGAAGACGACCTCGGGGCCGTCCTCGGCACGTCGCCGGCGAGGCGGTCCGCCCGGCGCTGAGGCTCCGCCGTACCACCCTTGGGCGTACCAGCGCGGGCGGTCTCTCGCTGATTCGGCGACACCTCGGCAGACATCCGCCAGTCGGATTGCAGCCCTCGTTGACCGTGGCTCCCTTTGGGGGGCCACTGTCGCGCCCACCCGGCGTTGGGCCGACCACTCACTGCGGCCGTTTCGCAGCCGAAACTGTTGCCACGGGGCCGATCATGCAATAGAGTGCGCCCGCTTCACATCGGTGGTATACGTATCGGGCCGACCAGACAGCCGCAGCAGGCTTCGCCGCAGTGTCGAAGACGGTCCCGACCCAACAACCCCAGGGGGGATGCACATGTTGCAACCGTGGAGACACTCCACGGATGACGAGCGTGGCCAGGCCACTTTCACGCTCATCATCGTGATCGCAGTGGTAGCCGTGGCCGTCATCCTCCTGCAGCGAACGGCGTCGCTGGCCGATCACATCAACGCCAAGGCGGGCAACATCGCCCGGGTCGGCGGGGGGATCAACAGCTCGACCAAGGCGGTCCT
>JBPCNP010000133.1:0-9489 GCA_051001215.1 Acidimicrobiales bacterium | reverse complement strand
GTGCCGGTGGGGTCGAACCCAACCGGGGTCTTGGTCGGGGCGGCGGGAGGGGCCGTGTGGTGGAATTCGGAGCTGTCTTCCCCGGTGGGGCTTTTGGGCGCCACCCGGGCCGGGGGAGTCACGATGTCGCGCAGCTTCTCGGCCAGGGCCAAACGCCGTCTCAGTCGCGTGACCACGCCACCCGCAGCGAGGCGATCCGGGTACTGCCTCGCCTCGAGGGGCGACGGGACGGCGACGGGGTCGGGCTCGCCGGCGTAGAACCGGGCCACCGATTGCAACAGGCGCAGGGCGCCGAAGGCGTCCATGGCCGCGTGGTTGGCGTTGAGCATCACGACGTCGCCACCGGGGTGGCGAGCCAGGCGGGCTCGAAGAGGCGGGGCCTCGGCCAGCGGGACGGCCAGGCTCTGCAGCTCGGCGCGTGTGGCGGCCAGGGCGTCGTCGTCGACGCAGTCGACCACCCGGAGGGGGTCGTGGTCGGCACGCGGGGCGATCTCCCACTCGTCGGTGTGCAGGGCGGGGCGAGACGCCACCTTGCGGGCCCGGGCCATCGGGTGGGCGGCCAGGGCCTGGGCGAAGGCGGCCCGAAGTCGTGGTTCGTCGAGGTGCCCCTCCACGGTGAGCTCCATCTGGACGCTCCACGGCGCCGCCTCGGTCTCCAGCAGGTGGACGGCCTCGTCCACCACGCTGAAGGGGAACCTGGTCGGCTCCGGCACTGGAGTGATTGTGAAATCATTCACGATCAATACACTACACGGAAGTTGCTGAAAGCGGGGGCGGTCTCGTGCGACGAGCGCCCCCCGACACCTGGTGTTAGAAACGTGCCGAGAACCGCTCAGCCGACGCGCTCAGGAGGTCCACCGTGGCCGATCCGACGTTCTACCGGACTCCCGCTGATGCCGCCGCCGCCCCGGCCGAGGAGCTCGCCTACGTGGCCGCGTTCCATCGGGGTGAGGGCAGTCGACCCGATGCCCTCGCCGTCGTGGGCGTCGACAAGTCCTCGCCCGACTTCGGCACGGTGGTTGGTTGGCTGGACATGCCCGAGGCCGGCGACGAGTTGCACCACTTCGGCTGGAACGCCTGCAGCTCGGCCCTGTGCCACACCGGCCACGATCCCGACCACATGGAGCGGCGCTGGCTGCTCGTCCCCGGTATCCGCTCCTCGCGCATCAACGTGGTCGATACCCGGCCCGACCCGCGCCAGCCCCGCCTCGACCGGGTGATCGATGCAGCCGAGCTCGCCACCAAGGCGGGCTACTCCCGGCCCCACACGCTGCACTGCGGGCCCGACGGGCTGTTCCTGTCGGCTCTCGGTGGCGCCGGCGAGGAGGGGCCCGGCGGCATCGCCCTCCTCGACCACTCGACCTTCGAGGTGCTCGAGCGCTGGGAGCTCGACCGGGGCCCGCAGTACCTGGCCTACGACTTCTGGTGGCACCTCAACCAGGGGGTGATGGTGACCAGCGAGTGGGGGACCCCGTCGATGATCGAGGACGGGATCGTCCCCGAGCTGCTCCTCGGCCGCAAGTACGGCCACGCCATCCACATCTGGGACCTGGCCGAGCGCAGGCACCTCCAGACCCTCGACCTGGGCGACCAGTACCAGATGGCCCTGGAGCTGCGGCCCGCCCATCATCCCGACAAGGCCTACGGCTTTCTCGGAGTCGTCGTCAGCGTCGAGGACCTGTCGGCGTCGATCTGGGTGTGGCATCTCGAGGCGGGCGAGTGGCAGATCACCAAGATCATCGACATCCCGGCCGAGCCGGCCGACGCCAGCGTGTTGCCGCCCCTGTTGGCGGGTTTCGGCGCCGTGCCGCCACTGGTGACCGACATCGACCTGTCGGTCGACGACAAGTTCCTGTACGTGTCGTGTTGGGGAACGGGCGAGCTGCGTCAGTACGACGTGAGCGACCCGCTGGCGCCGGTGCTCACCGGCTCGGTTCGCATTGGCGGCATCGTGAACGGCACCCCGCACCCGTCCTCCGAGGAGCGACTGCGGGGCGGGCCCCAGATGGTCGAGGTGAGCCGCGACGGTCGCCGGGTCTACTTCACCAACTCGCTGTACGGGGCCTGGGACGACCAGTTCTACCCCGAGGGCGTGGGGGCCTGGATGGCCAAGCTCGACGTCGATCCAGCAGGCGGGATGGCCTTCGACCCCGCCTTCTTCGTCACCGACTTCCGAGGGTTACGGGTCCATCAGGTACGGCTCCAGGGCGGTGACGCCTCATCGGACTCGTACTGCTTCTCCTGAGTCCAAGGCGCGTCCCTGGAGACCGGTGTCGCTGGAGACCGGCGTCCCTGCAGATCGGCGTGCACCATGAGCACGATGAGCGCAGGGATGGCCAGGAGGGCCAACATGATCGAGACGACGAGCAACCAGATGCCGGATCCGAGCAGGCCCAGGACGAAGGTGACGGGCCAACACACGAGGACGGCGCCGGCGACCTGAGGCAGCCACCGGGGCATCTCGCGCCGGACGTGGCGCGGTCCGGGGCGTGGGAGCGTCTGGGTCCCGACGGCCGACCCCAACTGCTCGGTTTCCGTCGCCTGCCACCATCCGGGTGTGCCCGATACCTCGGTCACCGGCCCCGCCTCGCTCTCTCCCCCTCAGCGCTCAGCGTACAAGGCGATGGAGGCGACGCCGCGGATCGCGCTGCTCGCAGGGACCCGCAGGCCGCCGAGGTGCGACTGACGGGCGAAACCGGGTGCGCCGGTCCTACCGCTTGCGGGCGGCGGCGGAGCGCGAGGTCTTGGACGCCGTCGCCTTCTTGGCCGGAGTCGAAGCCGCCTTCTTCGCCGGTGCGGCTTTCTTGGCCGGTGCGGCTTTCTTGGCCGACGTGCTCGACGCGGCCGTGGCCCGAGCGGTGGGCTTGGCCGACGGAGCCGGCGGCCACACACCCTTGGCCAGCTTGGGGGCGGCGGAGATCGACATCACGCCGTCCTTGTAGCCCTTGAGGGCGGTGATCTTGGCCTTCTTCGACGCCTTGACCTTCACCGGCGCCCCGGTGGCCGGGTTCCGGGCCATGCGGGCAGCACGATCGACCCGGGCGAACTTGGCGAATCCCGAGATCGCCACCGGCTCACCCTTGGCGTTGACGGACGTGATCACCTCGGTCATGGCCTTGATGGCCTTGTCGACCATCTTCGGATCGAGATCGCCGTGTGCGGCGGTCGCCTGAACGAGCTCTCGTCGATTCACTGTTTGGCTCCCTGTATTTCGCGGTGTACCCGGAACCGAAGTCTGCCAAAGAGCGACCTTGGCGGCGCGGATCCTCGCCGGCCGTAGCATGGCGGACATGCGGTTCGGGATCGTCGAAGGCGAACCGGGGACCTTTCCCGACCCCATTGCCCGGCTCCTGCGCGCCGTGGCCAGGCTGTTCGGCCACCGGGCGCACCGCGTCGGCGACGACGACGAACTGCCTCCGAAGCCGCCGGCCGCGGCCTGACGGGCAGGGGGCCAGGGCCTACTCGATGACGATCACCACGTCGCCGGAGCCCACGGTGTCGCCCGGCCTGACCCGCAGCTCGGCGACGGTGCCGGCCCGGTCGGCGTTGACGAGGTTCTCCATCTTCATGGCTTCGAGCACGCAGATGGGTTGGCCCGCTTCCACCGCGTCGCCGATCTCGACCAGGACTTCGACGATGGTGCCCTGCATGGGAACGGTCACCCGCCCGGGCGCCCTCCCTGCCCCCTGAGCCGCCCCGTGGCGCCGGGCCCGGGCCGCCGGCGTCGCCGGCGCCGGCCCCCCGGTGCTCGCCGGTGCCCAGACGCGGACGCTGAAGCGCCGACCCGCGACCTCGACATCGAGGTCGCGGCTGGTCGTCGGCGCCGCTTCCCCGCCGCCCCCGGTACCGACGACGGCCGTCGACGTGACCGCCGACAGGTCGAGGCTCTCGTCGACCCATCGGGTCGAGTGCCTCCCGGCGACGAAGTCGGGATGCTCGAGGATGGCCACGTGGGCGTCGACGTTGGTGGCCACGCCCTCGACAACCGTCTCGCGCAGGGCGCGGAGCAGCCGATGACGGGCCTCCTCCCGGTCGTCGCCCCAGGCCACGATCTTGGCCACCAGGTTGTCGTAGTGCTGGCTGACGGTGTCACCGGCGGCGTAGCCGGCGTCGACCCGCACCCCGTACCCCCCGGGAAGCGAGAGGCGGTCGATGGTGCCGGGCGAAGGCAGGAACCGGCCGCCGGCGGGGTCCTCGGCGTTGAGCCGACACTCGATGGCGTGACCCCGCCGCGGCAGGGACTCCTGGGTGAAGGAGAGGGCCTCGCCGGCGGCGACCCGGAGTTGCTCGGCGACCATGTCGACCCCGCACGCCATCTCCGTCACCGTGTGCTCGACCTGGAGGCGGGTGTTCATCTCCAGGAAGTAGGACTCGCCGTCCTGGTACAAGAACTCGACGGTGCCGGCGTTGACGTAGCCGCAGGCCCGCACCACTGACACCGCCGCCTCACCCAGCTGGTGCCGGTCGTGCTCGGGCATGCCGGGTGACGGGGTCTCCTCCACCAGCTTCTGGTGGCGACGCTGACACGAGCAGTCGCGCTCGCCCATCCACACGGCATTGCCCTGGGTGTCGGCGAAGATCTGCATCTCCACGTGGCGGGGCCAGGTGAGGTAGCGCTCGAGGTAGACCTCGGACCGCCCGAAGTAGGCGTGGGCCTCCCGCCGGGCGGCCTCCAGGGCTGCCGGGGCGGTGGCCTCGTCGTTCACCACCCGCATCCCCCGGCCGCCACCGCCGTAGGCGGCCTTGACGGCCACCGGCCAGCCGTACTCGCGTCCGAACTCCACCACCTCGCCGGCCGACTCCGTCGGCGACGTCGTGCCCGGGACCACCTTTACGCCGGCGCCAGTGGCGGCCTTGCGGGACGAGATCTTGTCGCCCATCAGGTCCATGGCCGCCGCCGGGGGGCCGATGAACACGACGCCGAGCTCGGTGACGGCACGGGTGAAGTCGGGGTTCTCGGAGAAGAAGCCATAGCCCGGGTGCAGCGCCTCGGCACCGCTGCGGCGGGCAACACCGAGGATCGCCTCGGTGTTGAGGTAGCTCTCTGCCGCCGTCCGCCCGCCCAACGACCAGGCCTCGTCGGCCAGCCGAACGTGCATGGCGTGGCGGTCGAGATCGGAGTAGACGGCGACCGTCGCCACCCCCATCTCCCGGCATGTGCGCATCACCCGAACGGCGATCTCGCCGCGATTGGCCACCAACACCTTGGAGAACACGGCCCTATCGTTGCAGGCGTGCCGCCAGCCGACGCCAACCGGCCCGGCCCGCGGTTCGCCGACGTCCGCCGGTACGACGAGGTGGACTCGACCAACCGCGTCGCCTCCGACCTGGTTCGCGCCGGGGCACCCGAGGGTGTGGTGGTGGTGGCCGACCACCAGACGGCCGGGCGGGGCCGGCGGGGACGTAGCTGGGAGGCTCCACCGGGTTCGTCGCTGCTCGTCTCGGTGGTGCTGCGTGCGCCCGACGAGGGACCGTGCCCGCTGGCGACGATCGCCTGCGCGCTGGCGGCAACCGACGCGTGCGCCGACGTGGCCGGGCTCGCGCCCGGCCTGAAATGGCCCAACGACCTGGTGGTGGGCCCCGAGCGTGCGACCGGGCCCGAGCGCAAGCTGGGCGGCGTGCTGGCCGAGGTACCGGCGGGGTGCGGGGCGGTTGTCGTCGGGCTGGGCCTCAACGTGCGTTGGCCCGGCCCCATGCCCCCACACCTGGCACCCACGGCCGTTACCGTCGAGGAGGTGGCCGGCGAGGCTGTCGACCGCCGGCAGCTACTCGGGGCCTATCTGGACCGCCTCGACGACCGCTGTCGACAGTTGGCCGACACCGCCGGTCGCCGGGCGCTGATGGACGACTACCGGCGGCACTCCATCACCCTCGGGAGGGCTGTCCGGGTCGAGCTCCCCGGCGGCCGGGTCTGCGTCGGTACGGTCACGGAGATCACCGACGACGGGTGCCTGCTGGTGGCCTCGGCGACGGGTACCCGGCGTCTGGCGGCCGGCGATGTCGTGCACCTGCGTTCATCCTGACGCGCCCCGGTTGGCCGCAACCATGGAGCGGGACGGGCATATGAGCGGATGCTCGCTGCCGTCGAGTCGGCCGGCTCGTCACATCTCGAGACCGCCGTTCACGCAGAACACCGCGCCGGTGATGTAGCCGGCGTCGTCGTCAAGTAGGAACTGCACGGCCCGAGCGATCTCCCGGGGCTGGCCGAGCCGCCCGACAGGGATGTCGGCGATGATTTTGTCGAGAACCTTCTCGGGTACTCCGGCCACTATGTCGGTGTCGATGAAGCCGGGAGCGACGCAGTTGACGGTGATGCCCTTGCGAGCCATCTCGAGGGCCAAGCTCTTCGTGAAGCCGAACAGGCCCGCCTTGGAGGCGGCGTAGTTGGCTTGACCGATGTTGCCCGTCTGGCCGATGACCGAGCTGATGTTGACGATGCGGCCGAAGCCTCGCGCCAACATGTGCTCGAGGACGGCCTTGGTCATGTAGAAGGCTCCCGACAGATTGATGCGCAGCACCGCGTGCCAATCGTCGATGGTCATCCTGCGCACCGTCTTGTCCACGGTCACGCCGGCGTTGTTCACGAGGTAGTCGATGTGCCCCTGCGAGTCAACAACCTCGTCTACCACGCGCTGGCAGTCCTCGGGCTGCCCGACGTTCCTTGGTGGACGGCGATGGAAAGACCCTCGGCGGTCAGCCTCTCGGCCAGACCCTCGGCGGCAGCCCGGTTGCGGCTGTACCCTGCGGCCACGTGCACGCCACCCCGGGCAAGGGCTTCGGTGATGGCCGCCCCGATCCCCCGGGCCCCGCCGGTTACCAGGGCTACTCGCTTGTCTGACATGGTCGCTTCCCCCTCGTGCCTCGTGCCTCGTGTCTCGGCGCGTCCGACGCCGCACATCGTGCCAGGAGCCGGGGCTCCGGCCAGGCTGCCGCACACGACCGCCTCGCACGAGCGGATCCGCGTCTGGGACGGAGCTGAGGACGTCGCTGCTTGCTGCAGGCCCTCGTGGGGAAGACCGCCGGTCACCCTCGACAGGCGCGCCGGCGTACCTCGCGGACGGAGATCCCGGGAGTGCTTCGGCACAAAGACTGTGCTTGGTGACCGTGTAACGATACCTAACGGTGTCTAAACACTACTGGTAGATGATATGACACACTCTTAGCATGGATCCGGTCGCCAACCCATACCGCCCGGGGGCCGGTCGCCGACCGCCTCTACTCGCCGGGCGAGAGCGGATCCTCTCGGCCTTTCAGATCGTGCGGCGCCGTGCCGAGGAGCACGGCGAAGGCGATCGCAGCTGGATTCTCAACGGTTTGCGGGGCGTGGGCAAGACGGCCCTGCTCAACGAGCTCCTCGATCAGGTCAGCAGCCGTGGGTGGATCACCGCCAAGGTGGAGGCGGGGACGTCGGCGTCACTCGCGGTTTCGCTGGCGCAGTCGCTGCTTCGGGCGCTGCGGACGGCGAGCGGGAGACATCCCGAGCAACGGCTGCGTCGCCTGCTGGGAGTGTTCAAGGCCTTCAGCGTCCGGCTCGATCCGTCGGGGTCAGTGAGCCTCGGTGTCGATGTGGCGCCCATCGACGGCATCGCGGATTCGGGTCGGTTCTCCGATGACCTGGCGGCCCTTTTCGAGGTTCTCGGTGAGACGGGGCGGGACCTCGGTATCGGGGTCCTCGTCTTGATCGACGAGCTGCAGGAGGCGAGACCGCCAGAACTTGCGGCCCTCAATACCGCCGTGCACCAGAGCGGCCAAGCCAATGTGCCGTTCCCCCTCATCGTCGTCGGCGCCGGCCTGCCGTCCCTGCCCGCGCAGCTCGCTGAGGCCACCAGTTACGCCGAGCGCTTGTACGACTTCCGCACCATCGGCCTGCTCGACGATGCTGCCGCTCGCCTGGCGCTGACGGTCCCCGCAGCGGAGCGAAGCGTTGCCTGGGACGGGGACGGACTCGATGCGGCGGTGAGAACCGCTGGCGGCTACCCCTACTTCATCCAGGCGATCGGGAAGCACGTGTGGGACAACGCTCGCACCAGCCCGATCGAGGCGGAGGACGTCGAGGTCGGCCTGGCAGAGGCCCGCCGAGAGGTCGACGACGGTCTCTACCGATCGCGCTGGGAGCGGGCGACACCCGCGCAGCGGGACGTCCTGCGGGCGCTGGCCGCCCTTGGAGGCGATGGGCCCGCGGCGGTCGCCGACATCGCCAGGTCAATGGGCAAGAGCCGCACGTCGGACATCTCGGTGGCTCGCAACGAGTTGATCAAGAAGGGCCTGACCTACGCCCCCGAGCGCGGCTTGCTCGCCTTCACGGTCCCTGGCATGCACGAGTTCATCGACCGTCAGCCGTGACTCTGACGACGCTCTTGCCGGCCTCCGATCGTGTGCGCACCCGACACGCGACCGGCCTGGGGTCGCTGTCGGTCACCTCCTGAGATCGCCGAGGCAACGCTGAGGCCTCAGCCCTGTCGCATGTGCGGATCCCGCTACGGGAGGGCACCTCGCGGACCGTCTCAACGGCCGATGCCCTGAGGGGTTAGGTTAGTGGTCGGCTCTCCTGGTGCGTTGGCGCCCCCGAGTCACGCTGCTCGTACAATCGACGCGTGACCTCCGAGACCGAGACCATCCTGCGGGAAGCCCTCGCGCTCCAGGATGCTGAGCGCGCCGACCTTGCGGCCCAGCTGATCGCCAGTCTGGACCCCCCGGCCGCAGGTGATCCGGAGACGATCGAGAAGACCTGGGGCGCCGAGCTCAAGAGACGAGCGACGCGTGTGCTCGCGGGCGATCCGACCGAGGACTGGGCAAGCGTTCGGGAACGTGTGGCTGATCATCTGAAGGGGTGAGACGGCCGGTCCGATTGGGCCCCGACGCAGCGGCAGAGCTTGCCGATGCAGCGCACTGGTACGAGGACACGCGGCCCGGTCTCGGCGCCATGTTCCTCGATGCCGTCGATGTCACGGTCGAGTCCATCGCGCATTGGCCAGGAGCAAGGGACAAGCGTCGAAGGGCTCGGCGAGGGCCTCGACGTTCGGCGAGCGCCGGGGAGCCGGTTCCCCTATCACGTTGCCTTTCTTGTTCGCGACGAGGCGATCTACGTTCTGGCTGTCGCCCACGATCGGCGACGACCGGCCTACTGGAGCGATCGGACCTCGCCACCCGCAATCGACGGGTAGGCAAGGAGGAGGTGAGTATGGAACGGGAGTAGGCGCTTCCGGAGAGGATCCCCGCTACGACAGGCTGCCGCCCAGCGCGGTGCGACCGGCCAGCTGCGTCCGCTGGCGCACGGCGTCGCGCTCGATAGCCCGGTAGACGGTGGAACGGGTGACCCCGACAGATCGCCCAGCTCGGCCACCGTGTGCTCACCGGATCGATGCAGCGTCACCAGGTGGGCTTCCTGGCGCACGTTGAGTTTCGGCTGCTTGCCCCGCAGACGTCCTTGGCCTTGGCCACCGGCATTCCTTCCCGCGTACGCATGCGGATCAGGTCGCCCTCGAACTC
>JBPCNP010000132.1:0-10320 GCA_051001215.1 Acidimicrobiales bacterium | reverse complement strand
AGTGTTGGGTGGTTTTTTGTGGTGGTGCGTGGGTGTTGTGCGGGGCTTGGGCCGGCGGTCATCGCTCCCGTGGTCCGGCCCTCCCCCCCACCGCCAACTGGGCCACGTTGTTGGGCGTGAGCCCGAGGACCGTGGCGGCCTCCCGGGCCGGGACACCTTCGACCTCGGTGAGCCACAGGACCGACTGCCACCGGGAGGGGAGGCCCTGGAAGGCCTGGGCGACCAGCTTGGAGTCCTCCGTGGCCGCCAGGTGCTCGGAGGGCCCCTGCCCGTTCGTGTGCTCGTCGGCGCCGCCGCCATCGCTGCCGCCGCGATTCTGGCCGGCACCGTCGGTTCCGGCGTCGCTGCCGTTCGGGCCGCGGGCGGACCGGCGGTCGGACCGGCGCAGCTGATCGATCGCCGCGTTGCGGGTGGCGCCGATGAGGTAGGCGCGGAACTCCATCGACGGGGCCCGTCCCGAGATGATGGCGTCGAAGACCCGGGAGAAGGCCTCCGCCGCTGCGTCGGCAGCGTCCTCGTCGTTGCCGGCGACCGCCCGGGCCACCCCTCGAGCCACCCCGGCGTGGCGCCGGTAGAGTTCGGCGAACACCTCCCGGTCGCCGGTGGAGCCAGCCTTCACCAGTCGGGCGTCCGACCACCCCGAGACGTCGGCTTCCGCCTGTAGGCGCGTGGCTGCCATCGTCTGCTCCCGGGAGGGCATTGAAGCGTCCGGTCCAGCGTACCCGTGCCGGCCTCGCGGCATGCCTTCGCCTGCGCGGCGACGCGGGTGGAGCAGTCCGTGGTGCTCAGCCAATCCCCTGACGATTCACAGGTCGCTCTCAGGGCCCGGTGGTTCTGTATGACCATGGACACAACTCCCTCGGTCACCAGGGCCATCAGCACCGCTGACGGCCGCCAGCCGGTCGACCCGACGCCCATCGAGCGCGTCTGGCCGTCGTTCGACGACCCGCCCCCCGCCCCCCTCACGGCCGAGGCCCCGGTGACCCACGTCGGGCCCCCGTTCTTCGACCTGCCTCCGGCACCGCCGCCCCCTCCTCCCCCGAGCCCGGGTACGCATCCCGGCCCGGGAGGACGGCGTCGCTCGGTCTCGCGTGGCCTGGCTACGGTGCTCGCGGCCGTGGCCCTCCTGGCCGGTGCCGTCATCGGCGGGGTGGTCGGGGCCAACACGGCGAAGACGACCCGCACGGTCCGAAGCGCAGCACCCTCGTTCAACACCAGCTCCCTGGCCAAGCCCCAGGACGTCCAGGGAGTGCTGGCCAAGGTCGAGCCCGGGGTGGTCTTCATCCGTACCCAGGCCTCCCGGGGCGGCCGCTTCTTCCCCGAGAGCGGCGCCGGGACGGGCATGATCCTCACCCCTGACGGTGAGGTGCTCACCAACGCCCACGTGGTCGCCGGGGCCACGACGATCACCGTGACGCTCAATGGCGAGACCACAGCGCGTCCCGCCGACCTGGTCGGCAGCGATCCAGCCGCCGACGTCGCCCTGATCCACATTCGTGACGCGTCCAAGTTGGCCACCGTGTCGCTCGGCCGGTCTTCCGAGCTCACGGTGGGCGACGGGGTCATTGCCATCGGCAACGCGCTCGCCCTCCAGGGTGGCCTCACGGTCACCGAGGGCATCGTCTCCGCCCTCGACCGCGACATCTCCGATCAGGGTGGCTCCTTGAAGGGCCTGATCCAGACCGACGCGGCCATCAACCCCGGCAACTCCGGCGGACCTCTCGTCACCTCCGACGGCCAGGTCGTGGGCATGAACACCGCCGTGGCCGGCGACGCCCAGAACATCGGGTTCGCCCTGGCCATCGACAGGGTGAAGCCGGTGATCGACAGCATCCGGGCCAACCCCTCGGGCACCGGTTCGTCCGGCTCGACACCGGCGGCCACGGGAGCGTTCCTCGGCGTCGGGACGCAGGCGGACCCCAGCGGCGCGGGCGTCGTGGTCGTCTCGGTGGACAGCGGC
Source organism: Acidimicrobiales bacterium (assembly GCA_051001215.1). Taxonomy (GTDB): domain Bacteria; phylum Actinomycetota; class Acidimicrobiia; order Acidimicrobiales; family AC-14; genus DATAQC01. The sequence goes on along the minus strand of JBPCNP010000132.1, from coordinate 8,360 downwards.
TCGCCGGCGGACAAGGCCGGGCTGGTGCCGGCCGACGTGATCAAGGCCGTCGGCGACCGAGCCGTCACCGGCACCGACGAGCTTGCCGCGGCCGTCTCCTCCCACAAGCCCGGCGACCAGGTGAAGGTGAGCTGGGATCACTCCGGGGAGTCGCGCTCGGCCAAGGTCACCCTGGCCTCCCGCTGAGGCGGCAGTCCGTTCGGCACGGAGCCGGGAATCCGTTCGGCACGGGCCGGGAATCCGTTCGGCACGGAGCCGGGAATCCGTTCGAGGTGCACAACAGGTCCCGGTTCGGGCACAATCATCTGTGACGTCGATGCAGAGAGGAGCATTCCCGCCATGGCCCACCTGACCAAGTTCTTGATGCAGGACCACGCTCGTATCTTCCGGGCGCTCGATGCGAGCGGAAAAGAGCCGAGCAGCCTCCCGACGGCCCTCGCCGCGTGCAGCGAGATCGAGGCCCACATGACCATCGAGGAGGAGCTCGTCTATCCGATCCTGCGCGACGAGATCGATGGCCGCGAGGCCGACGAAGCCGAGGCCGAGCACAACCAGGCCAAGGAGCTGATCGCCGAGATTCGCGACCTCGAGCCCGGCGACCCCAACCTCAGCACGTTGATGCAGACCCTCAAGAAGGATGTGGCCGAGCACGTCGACCACGAGGAGACCGAGGTGCTCCCCAAGATCCACAAGCACCTCCTCGGTCGCGAGTGGGACATCGGCCGGTTGGCGTTCGGCATGCGCCAGGACCTCCTCGGTGACAGCCACCGCCCGAAGGCCATCTCAGCGGCGCGCAAGGTCCCCAACGCCGGATGGACCGGCGGTGGCGTGGCCAACGCCGGCTGGTAGGCGCACTCACCGTTCGTAGTTGACCGGTCGGCCGGCACCGTCGGTGTCGGCCGCCGCTGCGGCTGTTTTCCGGCCGGCCCGATCCGATGCGGCCATCGCCGCATCACCTCAGACGAGGAGCGATTCCATGCGCCATCCCCACCATTCCCCACGCGTCGGGTCGGTGGTCGCAGCCGCGGCCCTCGTCGTCGCCGCCTCCTGTGGCGGGTCCAGCTCGAAGGGGGCGGCCAGCAGCCGTGCCGCGCCGTCGACCGTGAAGGCCACCAAGGGTGGCGACTTTTGCAAGCAGGTCGCCGGCACCTACAACGAGGCACTGAAGTTCGCCGGGGCCAACACGGGGTCACCCGACCAGATCCGCAAGGAGCTCGACAAGACGCTGAAGGACGGCGCCGACGTCATCGACAACGCCCCCAGCGAGGTCAAAGCCGACCTTCAGGTCATCCAGGCCGCGGTGAAGAAGTTCTCCGACGCCCTGGCCAGGGTGAACAATGACCCCACCAGGCTCGGTCCCGACGCGGCGAGCGCCATCCAGGACTTCAACACCCCCCAGTTCCAGCAGGCCAACACCCACTCCCAGGAGTACGTGAAGACCCACTGCGGCATCGACCTGGGCGCCGGCGCCGCGGGGGCAGCGACGACGACGACCCCGTAGCCCCGGGAGCCGTCGTTACGCCTTGGTGGCAGGGGCGACCTTGGCCGTGCAGAAGGCACAGCGGCGAGCGCCCACGGGAATGGAGCTGAGGCACTCCGGGCACTCCCGCGTCTGGCTTCGTACCTCGGGAGCGGTCTTGCGCCGAGCCATGAGGGTGTTCACGGGACGGACGACGAAGAAGAACACCGACGCGGCGATGGCGACGAAGGAGATGACCGCGTTGAGGAAGTCGCCATAGGCGAAGCGGCTTCCGTTGATGCTGAAGCCCAGGCTGGAGAAATCAGCGCTGCCGGGAATGGCGATGATGGGCGTGAGGATGTCCTTGACCAGTGCGTTGACGACGGCTGCGAAGGCGACACCGATGACGACGGCGACAGCCAGGTCGACGACGTTGCCGCGCAGCAGGAACGCGGTGAAGTCCTTGAGCACGGCCGGTGTCCTGCTCTCAGCCCGGGCCACCCCCTTTGGTGAGCTCAGGGCCCCGGCGCCCCTGGGCGGGAGCGCGGCCTCGAGGGTCTTCGGTGGCGCCACTGTCGGCTCCGGCGGAGGGCCGCCCCGCAGATCGGCCTGGTGCTGTGCGATTGTCTTCCACTCGTCGGTGCCCACGGCCATGACCCTGCTCGTGGCATCGAGCGTGCCGACATCGACGAGCGAGACGATCTCGGTCCATTCGACCGGGCCCTTCGTCGTCCCGCCTTGGACGTACCACCATCTTTGAGAGGATCCGACCTGGCTCATTCCCACATTCTCGCGCCGGCCATCTCGGCGGTGCGATGCGCGGGCACCCGTGATGCGTGCGCCGTGTAGCTATGCTGCCCCGAACGCAAAATCGGGGGTCGTCAAACGTGGGGTTTCGTATCGGTGTGCGAAGGACGGCCTGTTGGCTCGTGGCCGTGGTGCTCACGATGGTGGCCGCGGTCGGGGCCACGGTGGCCACTGCGGGGCCGGCGGCGGCGACGGCTCCACTTCGCGGCGTCGACGTCAGCAACTGGCAGGGCACCGTCGACTGGTCGGCAGTGAAAGCGTCCGGGCGCCTCTTCGCCTTCACCAAGGCCACCGAGGGGGTCTCCTACGTCGACCGCACCCTGACCTACAACCGCCAGGCCATGGCGGCCGAGGGACTGGTCTTGCGGGGCCTGTACCACTTCGCCCACCCCGCCCTCCACTCGCCGGCCGACGAGGCTCGGCACTTCCTGTCCACCGTCGGACCGCTGATGCAGGGTGAGGTGCCCGTGCTCGACCTGGAGGTCGAGGGTGGGCCAGGCGTGGGCGCTTGGGCGGCGCAATGGCTCACCCTGGTCGAGCAGGCCACCGGCCACACACCGGTTTTGTACAGCAACGCCGGCTACCTCACCGCCACCCGGACCCAGGCCCTCACCCGGTTCCCCCTCTGGGTGGCCACCTGGGGTCGTAACGACGGCAACGTCCCGGCCAGCCAGCCCAACACCGATCGCTGGGACCACTGGACCTTCTGGCAGTTCACCTCCAAGGCGTCGGTGCCGGGGGTGGTGGGCGCCGCCGACGAGTCGTTGTTCGCCGGCTCGGTCGCCGATCTCTCCGCCCTCGGGCAGTTGCACCCCGCCGGCGACCGGCCATCGGCCGACCCGTTGGGAGACTCGCTGAGAAAGGCCCTCGACGACCTCGGGAACTCGCTCCGGACCGGGATGCCGGCTCACTGAGCCGACGGAGCGGCCTCCTGAGCGGCCCCCTGGCCACGGTGGCCGGCGTGGTCGGTGCTGCGGCCTTGGTCGCCGGGTGCTCGGGGGGCTCGCGGGGCCGGTCGCTGAGCACGGTCACGACCGTGATGACGACGACGACCTCGACGTCGCCATCCACGACGACGTCGACCACCGTGGTCGTTCCGCCAACATCGGTGACGCCGCCCCCGACTAGCGCAAAGACACCGGAGTCTCAGGCCACCGCGTTCTACGAGGCATGGACGAGAGGGGACCGAGCAGCAGCGGCGTCGCTCGGCGAACCGGACGCGGTGGCCACGCTGTTCGCCCGTACCTGGAGTGCCGCCGACGGTTGGTCGTTCTCCGAGTGCTCAGGAGCAGCGGGATCCTTGGTCTGCGCATGGCAAGGGCGGTCGGGACAACTCCTGCTCCGCGTCCGCAACGCCACGGGGGGCCTTCCCGTCTCGGTCACCGACGTGAGGTTCTCCTAGCGAGCCGAGGTACCGGCGCCTGGCAGGGAGCACAGCGGTAGCGTTGGGCGCCGGCACAGGCAGGCAGGCGGAGGGGGATCACGACATGTCGGTGTGCACCCAGTGCGGAGCCGAGAACGACCCGGGATCCCGGTTCTGCACATCGTGCGCCGCCCCGCCACCCCCCGTCGCACCGCCGCCCCCCGCCGAACCATCTCCCACCGTCGAGCTCGGTCCCGAGCCGCCCCGGCGCGCGCCCGGGTACCCGACGGGCGGCCTCCCGGGCGAGCCGGTGTCGTCCGGGCGACCATCGGCCGCGCGCGCCACCCAGGCGGTGCCATCGTGGCTGGTCTCCGACTGGCCCCTCGTCGGCCTGTGCCTGATCATCATGCTCGTCGTCCTCTTCGGGGTCTCGGCCCTGTACGGCGGGGTCGCGGCCGTGGTCGCAGCCGGCAGCATCAAGGCGCTCGTCTCCGGGGTGACGGTCGGCGCCTACCTCGCCTTCTCCGCTTTCGGCATCAAGACGGTGGCAGCCAACAGTGGGGCGACGAGCGCCATCGTCGCCACCCAGTTCCTGCCTCTTCCCTGGCTCGGCCTCTCGATCGGCGCCACCTGGCTCGGCCTGCGTTTTGCCTTCCCACGGCTCAGCCGAGACCGCATCAACCTCGTGGCCTTCGCAGCAAAGCTTGCCGTGTCGTTCGGCATCGTCATGGCCATCCTGGCGGCCGTGCTGTCGGTCGGTGCGGCCAGGGCCGAGGACGCGACCGGGTTCAGCGCGAGGGTCTCGGGGGGCGAGGCCTGGGCCTACGGCACGTTCATCGTCGCCGTGGCCGCACTGGTGATCCTGTCGGTGCGTGGGACCTCAGTTGTCCCCAGCCGAGCTGGCACCAACCTTGGCGACATCGGAAGCCTCGCCCTGGACGGCGCCCGGGCGTACGCCCTCATGGCGGCGGCGCTGGCCGTCGTCACGATCGTCGCCGCCGTCATCGTGGTGGACACCGGCACGGCTCGGCTCAGCACCATCGTCGGCACGATCTTCATGGGTCTGTCGATGGGCGTCGTCGCCGCCTCGTATGCCATGGGTGCCGCCATCGGGCTCGGGAGCGGCCATACCAGCCTGTTGAGGTTTGGTTTCCCCCCCAGCTCCGGCGCGGGGGCGGCGCCGGTGCCCTTTTTCCTGCTGTTGGTCGTGGCCCCGGCCGTCGTGGCCTGGACCGTCTGGCGCCGTCTCGAGAAGGATCGTCCGTCCACCCAGCAGGAGGTGATGAAGGTCGGTTTCGCCATCGCCATCGCCTTCTCGCTGGTGACGTGGTTGGCTGCCCTGGTGAGCCGCGTCCTGCTCACGACCGGGGCCACCAAGAGCGGGTCCTCCCGTGGCACGGGCACCTTCCTCGCGGCCCGGCCATCGGTGGGCGGCGTGCTCGGCTTGTCCCTTCTCTGGGCCCTCCTGGGCGGCCTGGGTGCGGCCTTCTACTGGTCGACGCAGCGCGGCGTGGCCTGGAAGGCGCCCGAGGGGGACCTGCCAACCACGGCGGAACGGCCCCATGAGGTCGTTCCCGGAGCACCCCCGCCCGCGCCACCACCGCCCCATTCGCCTCCGCCGGGAGCCACGCGTCCTGCGGCCGGGGTCGTATGCTCCAACTGTGGCGCGCCCCTCACCGCCGCCGGGCCATTCTGCGCCAACTGCGGCACACGGGTGACGTAGGGCGCACAGCCGTTCAGCCGCCAGACTTGAACATGGGGCTCTGACTGCAGACCGATTCCGTCTTGTCCGCCCCCCGTTGGGCCCCGCGGCGCACGAGACACTCCACATCCGCCGGCGTGGCCGCGTCGGACAGGGTGAAGTCGGCCCGAAAACTTCGGCCCCGCCCGTTGACAGCGGCCAGCACCCCGCTCAGCCGGTTGATGTCGACCCGCATCCTCCCGTCGGCGATGGGGGACTCGCTGACGTCGGGAGGGTCAAGGGTCATCGTCACGTCGGAGGCCTTGAGCCCCTGCGACTGCTCGATGTCGGCGCGCAGGTCCTGCTCGTGGTCGTAGAGCTCACCCAACTCCTCCGGCGGCAGGGCGGTGATGATGCGGTGCGGGTCGACCGATGACACGCGTTGGCGAATGTCGTGACCGCTTCTTTGGCCGACGCTGCGCCTGTGGGCTTGGTGTTGTCGCGGCCGGTGAAGGCCGGCCTCGGCAGCCCGGCATCTTCTCGCAGGTATTCCGGCCAGGTGTACTCGGGGCTCACGTACCAGCGCCCGTGCCGCTTGACGGCGACGGCGTACAGCCCCGGACACCGGGTTGGTGGCCTCGCGGTTGTGTCCGTCGATGTCGGCGACCACCCCGGACACCGTGGTCGATTCGGTGGTGCGGCCGTTGGCGCCGCCCAGCTCGTTCAGCAGCGGAGACGCAGCTGTGGAGTCGACGTCGTAGCCCAGCGTGCCGCCCGTGAGGTTCACCCGGGCCACACCGCTGCCCAGGGCCGTGGTGGTGTAGGTGAGACCATCGAGGCGAAGGTCGAGGCCGTCGAGCGGGTGGGCGGTGGCGGTGATGACCTTGCCCTGCTGCGCCTTGTCGACGACGCTCTTGTAGAGGCGGCGAACCGACGTGATCTCCTCGGGGGCAAGGGCCGACATGGCACCCGTGGGGTCCTGCCGGTTGGTCGCTTCCACCAGCTTGCGTACCGCACCCTCGGAGAATCACTACCGGCGCCCCTTGCCCATCACGCCCTGGGGGCGAGGAGGTACACGATGATGGCCAGTGGAACCACGGCGACGAGCAGGATGAGCGGACGACGCGACCGGCGCCGATCGCCACCCTCGCGGGCGGTCTCGATGGGAGCCGGTCCGAGCCCGGACCCGGGTGCTCGTAGGTCGTACCAGGACCGGATGCCCGGGCCGCAGCCGGGACAGCGTTGGGCCCAGGAGCCACCCGGGGCGACCCGCAGGAACCGCAGAAAGCGCCTTCGGACATGCGTGCCCCGCACCGCGCGCGGTACATCGCTGGTTCCCCCTCGGTCGCCGGCCGCCATGGTACGTCAGGCCTACGCCCAGGTGCTGAGGAGGAGGACGAACGAGCCGGTGGCGGCCAGGTACACGCCCGGTCGGAGGGCGGCGAGCGCCGTGCCGGGCAGGAAGGGAAGAGCGAGGGCCAGTGCGACGATCCCTACACGAGCACGGCGCCGGCGGGCCGGGGCAGCGCGTGGGCCCGACGAGAACGAGTACCAACCAGGCCACGACGCCCGCCAGTGGCACCGCGTACAGGTCAGCGGCGACGAGCCAGGGTGGCGCGCCGTGCACCGGCGCGTGGAGGGAGAGGACGAGGTTGGCCAGTCGATATTCCGGTTCCCTGCGCAACGACCCCCCGATCCAGGGAAGGAAGGTCGAGACGAAAATGGCGCCGGCGCCGCCGAAGGCCATGATGGTGCGCCGGCGCCCCGACATCACGCGGGCTGTTCTTCCGAGAACAGCCCGTGATGGATTGGTGGTGGTGGTGGAGCTGGAGGGAATCGAACCCTCGAAAGGCCCATCGCGTCGTTGCTGGTCAGACGCTATAAGCGCAGGTCAGAGGCCATTTTCGCCCTCCCGTTGGTGTGCGCTGATACGCCCTGTAACCCCCTTTTCTGTGTTACCGCGTGTCACAACCGTGTCACAACGGGCCCGGTCAGGCCCGGTCAGGCCTTGCGGCGGTCGGCGGGCGGCGGCATCTCGATCAGCTTGCCGCCTGAGAGGTTCGGTGGTTGCCGGAGGTCGTCGAGCTTGGCGGGGAAGACTCTCAGACGGAGCCTTGCGGAACGACCCATTCGTGTTGGGCGCCGCCGACGGCAAACATGCGCTCGAAGTCGGCGTCGTAGTGCAGCACGACCAGGCTTGACAGCAGTGCCGCGGCGGAGATGATCAGGTCGGGAATTGGTAGGCGGTGTTGGCCGCGCCGGGCGAGCTCGTGTTGCATGTCCATCGCCGTGGCCATGACCTCGGGCGTGATCGGTGCCGAGTCGAGGCTTCGGCGCTCCTCGGCGATGTCCTCGTAATCGGCCAGGTCGCGGCTGCTGTAGAGCACCTCGAGGTCGACGATCGCACAGGTGGCGAGGTGGCCTTCTTCGAGCAGTGGTCGAAGTCGGGCGGCGACGGCCGCGATTGGGAACCGAGCGAGGGCGCTCTTGTCGGCCAGGTAGGTCGCGCTCAGCGCCACGCGCCCGACATGACCCGAGGATTGGCGAGATCGAGGTTACGCATTGCCTGGAGTCGATCGGCGTGACGTCGACGGCGGTCGGACAGGACGACAGCTTCAAGGGACCGGTTGACGGTCTCTTTCATGGTGGAGGCACCGAGGACCTTGGTTGCCTCGTCGAGGACTTCGTCATCGATGTCGACCAGTCGCTTGCTCACCGCCACAGTATATCCATAGATGCTGGCGAGAGATATACGAGGGCGGCTCATCGTGAGCGTGCGGCTGCAGCCCCGGGTCACCGCGTCCGGAAGGGCGTGAACTCCTCGATTCCATGGCGTCGTTGCTGTTCAGAAGCTATAAGCGCAGGTCCAGAGGCATTTTCGCCCTCCCGTCGGTGCGCGTCGGTGCGCTCTGTGACCACCCGCTTCCGTGTTGCAGCGTGTCACAACGGGCCCGGTCAGGCCTTGCGGCGGTCGGCGGGCGGCGGCATCTCGATCAGCTTGCCGCCTGGGGGTTCGGTGGTTGCCCGGAGGTCGTCGAGCTTGGCCGTGA
>JBPCNP010000131.1:0-2695 GCA_051001215.1 Acidimicrobiales bacterium | reverse complement strand
ACAGGCTCGTAACAGACAAGCAAGCCATCGCGCAAGGGTCCGCGCAAGGTGCGAAGCGCATCGTCGCCCACATGGCCAACCTGTTCCGAGACATGCAACGCCAGTGGGACCACGACGGGCACAGCCGCGACGCCCAGGCCGCTCTGGCCCGCTGGGTCGACCGCCACCCCGACCTGGTCCGCTTCACCAGCCCCGCGGATCTGGTCGTGGCGGCTCACTCCCGCACCGACGCCGCCGCCCGCCTCCTGGTCGACGACCTGACCGAGGAGGCGGCGGCCGACCCGTGGGCAGCCCGCACCGTCCTCCAGGCCGTGTTGCCGGGCTTGGCCCGCCTGACCCGTGACAACGCGGACATGGTCGGCTCGGCCTACGAGCCCTTCGCCTCCATCGAAGAGCTCGACCAGTACCTCGTCTGCACCGCCTTCGAACGCATAACCGAGGTTGCCGCTGAGGTCCCCCAGTTTCGTCTGCGCACCATCCTCAACACCACCTGGTACCGACTGCGCTCCCTCGCGAGAGCTCATCACCGCGAGCAGGCCGCCAGGGGAGCTCTTACCGACGACGCCGTCGCACCGCCGTCGCGAACCGAGGCCGAACAGCTCGCCCTCACGCTCGTCGACGCCGTGCAGCGCCAGTTGCTGCGCAGCGTCGACGCTGGCCTCGTCTACACCACCCGCGTCGCCGGCCACCCCACGCCCGACGTCGCCGCCGCGCTCGACTGGACGCCCCGCGTCCTGCACCGCCGGCGCAACCGGGTCGAGTCCGTGCTCATAGCCGACGAGGTTGGCGAGCCCCGGCCCCGCTACTGCCTCGCTACCGGCTGATGGCCCAGGGTGAATCGACGGCCGCCTCAAACGGGTCGGGCGGCACCATCTTCATCGTCATCGCCGTCGTCGTCCTGGCCGTCGTGTGGGCCGGCGCCCAACTCGCGGTTCTGATCTCCGGTGGCCATCTCGGCGCCGGCCTGTCCCCCACCTTTCACGCCATGGTGCACCTGCCCGCCAATGCCGACAACCCGGGAGCGGCGTGGGGCCCGCCGTGGGAGACCGCAATTCCCGGGCCTCGCCTCTACTGGGGATGCACCGGGGCCATCGCCCTCCTGGCAGGTGTCGGCCTGTCCTTCGCCCTGCAGAAGTTCGGCGGCCACGGCGTCGGAACCGATGACCGCAAACGCCTCGGCGTCGACACCAAGGCTCACTTGGCCACCGTTCGCGATCTCAAGCCCCTTGTCGTCAACGGGCCGGTGCCGGGCCGCCTCATCCTCGGACGCGTAGAGCGCCGCCTGGTGGCCACGGAGCTGCGCGACCCTGCCAACCCGCCCCGTCCGGGCAGCCGAGCCGGTGACCGCTCGGCAGTGGCCGTGATCGGGCCGACCCGGTGCGGCAAGTCGGCCGACATCATCTCCGCCATCCTGGAATGGGAAGGCCCGGCCATCCTGTCCTCGGTGAGGGGCGACCTCCTCGAGGCGACTGTCGCCCGCCGGTCGTCCCTGCCCAAATCGAAGATCAAGGTGTTCGATCCCACCCAGGTCGTCAAGGGCCACACCCGGGCCCAGTGGTCCCCAGTGGCCAACTGCACCACCATCGGCGGCGCCAAGAAGCTGGCCCACGCCCTCGCCTCGGCCAACCCCAACAGCCTCCCCCACGACGGCTACTTCGCGACCATGGCCGAGGAGCTGTTGTGGCCCCTGCTCTTCGCCGCCGCCACGTCCCCCGTCCCCATGACCATGGGCGACATCGTCGACTGGGTGCTCACCGAAATCGCCGCCATCCCTGCTATCACCGCGTGCTTCGACGAGGCCCTGTCGGGTCCCAACCCCCACAAGCGCTACGCCGAGATCGCCATGCGTCTCCTGCGGTCCCTCTGGGACAAAGAACCGCGCACCCGGGCCGGCTTCTACACCACGGCGCTCACCATGATCGCCAACTGGGAGGACCCCGTCGTGGCCGATTGCGCGGTCACATCCGACATCAACCTCCAATGGCTCGTGGGCGGACCCAACACGCTGTACGTGTGCTCGCCGGCACATGAGCAGCTCCGCCTGGCCACCGTCTTCGGAGGCCTCCTCGACGACCTCATGCAGCAGGCCTACGAGTGGCAGAACGCCCACGGCTCGCGCCTACCCGACCTGCTCGTCGTGCTGGACGAGGCGGCCAACACCCCGGCACGCTGGCTGCCCCAGGTGGCCTCGACCTGTTCGGGCATCGGCATCCAGCTGGTGACGATCTGGCAGTCCAAGTCCCAGATCGACGAGGCCTACGGAAAGCTGGCCGACTCGGTACTCACCAACCACGGCACCAAGGTCTTCTTCTCCGGGATCAGCGACCCATCGACGCTCGACTACGTCAGCCGCCTGCTCGGCGAGGAGGAAGTCGTCCAGCGCTCCTCGTCCAACGACATGAACATGGGCCGGCGCAGCATCAACGAATCGGCCACACGGCTTCGGCTCATTCCCGGCGACATCCTCCGCCAGGCCCCGCCCGGCGAAGCCCTGCTGATCCACGGCACCTTGCCGCCCGCCCATCTGAAGGGCCGCTTCTACTACGCCGAAAAGAAGCTGCGGGCACTCTGAACCGGCCTGGGTTTGATGGAGGCTCCTTACCTTGGAAGCGAGGATGGAGCATGGCAACCAGTGGAGGGCCGAGAAGGCCGCAGAAGTACCCGGACGAGCTGCGTGAGCGAGCGGTCCGCATGG
>JBPCNP010000130.1:0-11737 GCA_051001215.1 Acidimicrobiales bacterium | reverse complement strand
GTGCGCCAGGGATGGTCGGGGAAGTCGCCGTGGTTGAGCCACAGGCGCCAGTACTCGGCCGTCTTCCAACTGCGGTCGTAGGCGTCGTCCCAGGTCGTGGGGGGCGCCTGCTCTCCCCAGGCCAGGGAAACGAAGACGTTCTCGCCCTCCTTCATCTGCGTGCGGGCATGGGCGCCCCGGCCCTCGAAGCCCAGACGCATGTTGGTTGTCAGGTGCAGCGCGAGATCACCGCCCTCCACTCCCACCACCGCGTCCCCGTACCCGTCTCCCTGGTACTCCCAGTGGCCGGGCCGCCGGCCGTAGTCGAAGACCGGCTCGCAGGTGAGGTTGACCTCGGCGGTGCCGCTGACACAGCGGACGGTGCGCAACAAGACGTGCTCGGCTTCGAAGTCGGTTGGCGACCGGCGATAGTTGTGCGACCGATGGGCATCGTGGTACCAGGGGCGCACGCAGAGGGCGTCGCGGGTGATGAGCCAGCCGGTGGGCAGCTGCCAGGTCGTCTCGATCACCAGCGTGCCCGGCAGGTACCGCCGCCCCGCCGGCACGGTGACATCGGTCGGCCCGATGCGGAAGCCGCCGGCGGAGCGGTCGAGCATCGAACCGAAGACGCTGGGGCTGTCGGGCCGGGGCAGGCACAGCCACTCGACGTTGCCGCTGGGGGCGATCAGCGTCGTGGTCTCGCAGTCGGAGAGGAACCCGTAGGACGCGATTGGGGGAAACGGGCTGCGTCCCTGCGAGCCGTCGCGCCGGGCCCGCCGTGCGCTGGGTTCCTCCGAGTCGCTTCCGTACTGGGTCATCGGGCCCCGATGGTAGTGATGCACGCCCAGGCATGCCCCCGAACTCGACCGGCAGGCTCAACGGGTGACGCGAACGTCGACCTCCCGCTCGACGAACGACCACTCCTCGGTCGCCCGCATGCGGCCGACGAGCTCGTCGAACGCCTTCTGGTCGCCGGGCAGGTACTCGAACCAGGTGAGGAAGTCGAAAGGCTCACTCAGCTCGTGGGCGTGGTGCAGACGGTGGGCCACGGCCGGGAGGTCTTCGAGCCCGGTGGCGATGTGGCGCGATCGCTCCTCGATCACCTGGCGCTCGTCGTGGGACATGGCCCACCACGACGGCGACTTCCGGACTGCGATCAGGGCTGCGCAGCGCGCTTCGGGCCGGCCCAACGGTGGCTGCCGGGCCACCGGGACATCGTGTTCAGCCTCCTCGCCGGCGACCTCCGGGCCCACCATCGCCCGCAGGGCCCAACGCCCCTCGGGTCCTTCGGTGCCGTCGCCTTCGATCACGGCCAGGCGGGCAGCGGGAGGCAGGGTCTCGCCCTCGAGAGCGAGAATACCGTCGATTCGCCAAGGCCCCGCCGCCCCGGCGACGAACGAGACGATGTTGGGTCCGGCGCCGGCGGGTTCTGGGGTGGCGGGTTCAGGGGTGGCGGTTTCAGGGGGAGCGTGTTCAGCCATGGCCCATTGTGTCCTCGCTGTTGCCCGGCGCGCGCCGTCACACCGGAAGTCTCACACCGGAAGTCTCACACCGGAAGTCTCAGCGCGACAGGAACGATGGGCGAGGATCGCTGCTGGCCCGGACGTGGGCGATGACGGCCGAGTAGTCGAGGTTGCCCAGACCGGCGCGGTCGGCGTCGTCGTAATGGGCGCGGGCGGCGGCGGCGACCCAGGCCTCGATGCCGACGCCCCGGGCCGCCTCGTCGACCAGGCGCAGGTCCTTGGCCGCCAGGGCCAGGGCGAAGTTGGGCTCGTACTCCCCGCTTTCGATCAACGCCCGCTTGGACTCGACCGTCGCCCCGACGGGCGATTCGGCCAGGGTGTCGAGCACGAGGGCCTGGTCGAGTCCGAGACCGTCGGCCAGCGCCAGGGCCTCGCCCAAGGCGGACATGACCGCGCCGAGGGTGGAGTTGGCTACCAGCTTCATCGCCGCTCCGGATCCGAGGGCCCCGAACCGCACCGGCCGGCCCAGGACCTCGAGGACGGGCCGCCAGCGTTCGAAGGTCGCCTGGGCGCCTCCGGCGAAGATCTTCAGACTGCCGTCGGTGGCCTGGGGGACGCTGCCGAGCACGGGAGCGTCGAGCACGTCCACGCCGTGGGCGAGGCGTTGGGCCAGTCGGCGAACGGCGTCGGGGCCCACCGTCGACATCTCGATGAGCGTCGTCCCCGGCCGCAGCCCCGACGCCAATCCTCGGTCGTCACTGCCCGAGCCGAACACCACGGACTCCAGAGCGTCGGGGGTGGCCAGCATGGTGACGACGGCCTCGGCCGTCGATGCCGCCTCGGCCGGCGAAGCCGCCTGACGCGCCCCTTTTTCGACCACCGCCGAGGCACGCTCGGGGGAGCGGTTCCACACCACCACGTCGTGGCCCGCCTCCACCAGGCGGGTCGCCATGGGCGCACCCATGCGCCCCAGTCCACAGAACGCCAACGCAGTCATCACGCGCCTCCATTCGCTACAGGGTGGGATTGGCCGGCCAGGACGGGGAGCTGCTCGCCCGCTTTCAACTCGTCCTCGTCCTCAGTGGCGCCGCCGCGGATGCCGAACAGGTGCTTGGCCCAGACCAGGTAGACGAGCACGGCCACGTTGATCACCAGGGCCACCACCCGGCCGACGCTCACCTTCTTGAGCAACTCGTCGATCTCGAGAGGCAGGAAACCGGCTGTGGCCAGGGCGGTGAGGTACTCGGCCCACCGTCGCCCCCGCCACAGGCCGACTGCCTCCACACCCTCGATCACCGCGTAGGCGACGGCGGTGAACAGCAGCAGGCGCAGGGTCTTGGGGTTCAGGCCCACCAGGCGGTTGAGCTGTTTGAGCAGGAAGCTGCGGCTGGTCGCCTGGCCCGTGCCGGCCAGGCCATTACCGGCTCCGTCGACCAGTGCCCGGGCCTGGTCCTTGAGGTTGACGAGGTCCGACTTCAAGAACAGCAGGCCGACGGCCAGGAGGCCGAACACCAACGAGTGGAGGCCCCGGTCGACGGCGATGGCCTTGAGAACGAGGGAGTCGCGCAGCTTCTTGCCCCGCTCGGGGACGTCGATGTGGGTGGCACCGAGATCGTCGTGGGTGGCCACGGCGGGGTCGGCGATGATCCAGGCGTCGCAACGCAGGCACCGTCCCAGGTGGCCCCCGCCCGTGGCCTCGGTCGCGACGAGCCAGTCATCGGGGCGCAGATGCCTGACATTGGCTGCAGGAGCGCGGTGGCCACGAAAGGCGCAGACGAAGGTCTCCGGATGACAGCGGCCCACCTTGCGACCCTCGACCGGCGGCCCCGGCTGGGCAGGCTCATCGCGACGACTCATCCGCCCTGCGCATCCGGTGTCGGTGGCCCCGATACCGGGATGCGTTGAACACCGCCCGAGGCCGGCGAGCCGTCCCGACCCTCGGCCGCGTCTCCTTCGTTGTGCCCGGGCCGCACGCGCCCGGCCAACGACGACGCCAGGGTCACCGCTGCGCCCGGATCGCGCACCGCCCCTTCGGCGGCGTCGAGGAAGACCCGGACGGCGGCGATGACCTCGAGTGCCGCGGCTTGGAGGTGAGCGGCCACGTCCTTCCCGACATCGCGCTCCGCGCCCGGACCGTCGTCGGCGACATCGCCGAGGGAGCTGGTCACGCTTGGCTCCCCGACGATCCGGGCGCGGCCGCCGGGCTAGGACCGAACGTCACCTCCAGGCGCGTCTCGGCCATGCGGGCCGAGTCGACCGGACGACGCCGCAGCGAGTCGGGAAGCACGATGGCCCGACGGTAGCTGCCCACGCGGACGAACAACTCGTCGTGGCGCCGGCCCACCTCGAGGTCGCCGGCCTCGGCGAACGGCAGCTCGAGGGAGAGCAGGTACCGGCTGCCGCGACGCTCGATGCGCAGGGGGTCGCCTTCGTGCAGGACGGCCGCGGGGTCGAGGCCGGCGTAGAGCGCCCCGGCGAAGCGCCGCAACCGCTCCAGGCCCACCACCTCGGTGGCGGCCAGCTCGGCCCGCAGGACGGGAAGAGGGGCGAAGCCCTCGACGATGGTCGCCATGTGCTCCGCGTGGGTCGCCTTCCAGGCCGAGAACCACGGGTCGGTGACAGCTTCGGGCAGGAGCCGGTTGGCGATCACCGCGTCGGTGCGGTAGCCGAAGAGCGAGAGGTAGGTGTAGGTGCGGCGGGCCTCGGCGACCACCATCCGCTCCGGGTTGACGACCAGGCGCACGCTGGTGCGGGTGCCGTCGGTGAGCAGCTCCCGGACGCCGTCGAGTCGATCGTAGAACCGGCGGGCGGCGTCGAAGACCTGCTCGCCGGCGACGGGCATGGTCGTCACCCGCGACAACAGGGGGCGTACGGCGCGCACGACCTTGCGCTCGACCGGGAAGATGCGCTCCATATACCACGACAGCACGTCGGGGAGGGAGAGGAAGCGGATCGTCTCGGCCGTCGGGGCGCAGTCGACGACGATCACGTCCCACTCGCCGGAGGCGGCGAACGCCTTGATGTCGCTCAGACCGAAGATCTCGTCGAGGCCGGGAATCACAGCCAGTTCTTCGGCCTCGATGGCGTCGATACCGGCCCACCCCAGGAGGGCGACGACGTAGGCCTGGATGTCCGACCACGCCTCCTCCATGCGCAGGTGGGCGTCGAGCTGCTGGCCCCAGAGCCCGGGCGCGACGATCGTCGGCGTGGGCCCGAGAGCGACGTCATAGGCGTCGGCCAGCGAGTGCGCGGGGTCGGTCGACAGCACGATCGTCCGTCGGCCGGCATCGGCGCACGCCAGGGCGGTGGCTGCCGAGGCCGTCGTCTTGCCCACGCCGCCCTTGCCGGTGAACAGGAGTATGCGAGGCGTGCCGGGCCCGAGCGGGGTGCCGGGCCCGAGCGGAGTGCTTGCGGTGCTCACGAGCCGTTCACGCTACCGGGGTCATCGTCGCGTGGGTCCAGGGCAGGGGGCCCGGCCCTGGGTGGACGGGGCCCCGGCTCCAGCGGGGGGAACGTCCCGTGGCGCGCCGACCACAGCCCGCACAGGCCGAGGCCGTACATGGGCACGAGGGCCCCGGCAGCTAGGCTCGTATAGGGCCTGGTGATGGCCGTCACCAGGGCGACGGCGACCTGGACGCCAAGGGCGCCGAAGAGGCTTCGCCGCACCCCCGGCGCGACACTGCCGGCCAGGAAGAAGAGCGTGGTGACGGCCACCTCGTCAGTCCGGCTGCGGGCCACGCCGCGGGCGTAGGCGGCGAAGAACAGGACGCAACCGGCCAGGAACAACACGACGGCCACGGCGAAGGCCACCCCCCGAAGGACGCCGCTCGGACCCGGGACCACGGCGGCCGCCACCGCGGTGGCGGCGAAGACACCAGTGCCCCACCACGAGGCCGCCCGCAGCCCGGCGCCCGGGGCGCCCTCGACCGCAGCGGTCGGTGGTCGCTCGCTGCCGGAGCTCATTCGAACGGGACCAGCGCCCTGTCGAGCCTGGTCGCCAGGGTGTCCCAGTCGAACTGCGTCTCGACCCGGTGGCGGGCTGCTCGGCCCTGTCGGGCACGCAGGTCCCCGTCGTCCAGGAGAGGAGCGAGAGCCGCAGCCACTGCGGCGGGGTCGGCGGGGTGCTCGACGACCGCGCCCGTCTGGCCGTCCGCCACCGCTTCCGACGCTCCGCCGCTCCGGCCCGCCACCTGGGGGACCCCGCATGCTGCGGCCTCGAGAAACACCATGCCGAAGCCTTCCTGCTCCAGCCCGCACCAGCGGGTGCGGCAGGGGACGGCGAACACGTCCGCGGCGCCCATGACGGCCGGCACGCGCTCCTCGGCGACGAGGCCGAGGAAGCGCACCGGAGCGCCGGTTGCCGCGGCCAGCCGCTCGAGACGGCTCCGGTCACGCCCGCTGCCGGCGATGGCCACCACCAGATCGGGACGGCCCGGCGCCAGGAGAGCGGCGGCCCGTATCAGGGCGTCGAAGCCCTTACGGGGCACGAGGCGGCTGAGGCCGATGACCAGGCGGCCCCGGGCAGGCAGGCCGGCGGAGACGCGCGCCTGCTGGCGCGCGTCGTCGTCGAGGGGGCGAAAGCGGTCCAGGTCGACCCCCGGCGGAACCAGGGTGTACCCGAGGTCGTCGCCTGCCACCCGGCGGACCTCGGCCGCCGGGTAGCCCCCGCCGGCCACGACATGGACCGCGTTCCGCACGGTCCGGCCCACCAACGTGCGAGTCCCTGGGAGCCGGCCTGGCACGGTGAGCTCAGCGCCATGGACGATCAGCGCATACGGGCGGCCGAGATGCGGCCCCAGGAGCCCGAGGGGGAACGCCGGGTCGAGAATCACCAGACCGGCACCGACCTCGGCGGCCAGCGCCCGCACTCGCCGGGCCAGACCCGGATGAGGAAGCAGCACGCGGTCACGCAGGCGCACCACACGGAAGGCCTGGCGCCCGTCGAACTCGCAGTCTCCGGCCTGGGGGGTCGTCGCGACCACCACCCGCTCCGGCGGGAGCCGTCGCCACAGCTCCCACAGGTAGGACTGGATGCCACCCACCTTCGGGGGGAAGTCGTTGGTGACCAGCAGATGGGTCACCGGCCCGGAGGAGCGATCAGCCGGCACCCATGGGCCAGGCCGAAAGGGGCCGCTTGATCCTCGAACCGGCAGAGTCCGTCGGGGCGGCACCCCGTGCCCCACGTCGACCGAGGCGGCCGCTGGCGGGATAGCCCCTGGCCGGCTCGTCGAAGTCGACCGACTCGAGCAGGTCGTCGATGAACAGCAGGTCGGTCGGCTCGGCCGGGCCGCCGGCACTGGCGGGCTTGTCGGCCAGGGGTGCCGGAGAGGCCGCCACCCGCAAGGGTGGAAGCGACGGAGGCGCAGAGGGCGGGGCTGCTGCCGGTGGCAGCCCTGGCGATGATGGTGCTGGCGGTGACGGGGTCGCCTGCGGTGACGCGACCTGCGGTGGCGTTGCCTGGGACGGCGGCATGGCCATCGGCTCGGATCGATGACGGGATTCGCCCACCGAACTGGCCTGGGCCCGAACCTGACCTGACCGCGTCCCACGCCCCGCTGACGCCGGGACGGCGGTGGCGCTGGGCACCGGGTTGGACGGTCGCCGGTCACCTGACAACCGACCGGCGGCGGCCCGGCTGGCCGTCACCCGGGAGGTGGCCAGCCGGTTGATCGGCGTACGGGATGGTCCGGAGGACCCGGGTCCGTCTCCGCCGGCGCGGGCTCGGGCGGATGCTCCCTTGCCTACCGACGAAGCCGAGGACCCGGCCGAGCCGTCGGTGCCGATCTTCAACTTCGGTGAATCCGCTCCGCCGCCGTTGGCCACATCGGCGCCGGCCCGAGTCGACGGAGGCTTACCGCCATCGACCGGTGCCGATCGACTGCCCTTCTTCACGCCCGTACGGGCAGGCGCGGAGACCCGTGCGGCTCGGGGGCGACGGGACGTCGGTCCCCCCGATCCTTTGCTGCCGGCCCGCTTGGCCGTACCTGGCCGCCGAGCAGCCGGCCCCCCGGTGGGCGTCGTCGTGGCTCTCGCGGCTCCGGCCGCCTTGGCTGCCCTCGCCGGCTTGGCTGCCCTCGCCGGCTTGGTTGCCGTCGCCGGCTTGGTGGCTGCCGCCGCCTTGGTGGCTGCCGCTGTTTTGGTGGCTGCCGCGGCCCTGGCTGCCGTCAGCGCCTTGGCTGTCTTGGTTGCCGTCGGCGCCTTGGCTGTCTTGGTGGCCCTGGCCGTTCTGGCCGTCGTGGCCCTGGCCTTTCTGGCCGTGGCGCTGGCCTTTCTGGCCGTGGCGCTGGTGGCCTTGGTGGCCGTGGCCTTCTTGGCTGTCTTGGCCGCCTTGTTGGTGCTGGTCCTGGCCACCTTGGCCGCCTTGGCCGCGGGGTCGGTCGTCTCCGCCGCCTTCGGTCTGCCTCGTCGCCCGGCAGCCGTCCTGGCGGACGAACCGACCGGGGTCACTGCGGCGGCGGTCGCTGGGCGGCGCCGGCGCGGCGGGCCGTCGGACGGCGCCACGGAGCCCGAAGCCGACGAGCGCGGTGAATGGTCGGTCTCGGAGGGCTCGGCGTCGCTGGATCCCGGAGGGCGTGGGGAGGCCCGACGCTGGCGCTCGTCGACGAAGCCCAGAGCGGACGCCAGGCGGTTGCGACTGACGAGCTGGCCGGTTGCGACATTGACCTCCCAGACCGCCTCCTGATCACGGCCCCGCGAGCGATAGCGCAGGCGCACCACCCACACCACGTCGTGCAGTTGATTGGCGCTCCAGGCGGCATCGAAGGCGTCGTCCATCAACATGACGCCGCGATCGATGAGGTTCTCGGCCACCGAGGGTCCCAGCGGTTGCGCCGAGGGACCCCGCCGGGGCTTGTTGTAGGTGAGGTTTCGCGCCACCTCGACCATCTGTGCCTGCTCGGCCAGGATGGGCACGGCGAAGCGCTCGACCCAGTCGCGATCGACCTGGGCCTCCTCGGCCACCTCGGCGATGGTGCGGCCGGCTCGCAGGCGCGACTGCATCTCCCGGGGCGTCAGTGTGCTCTCGGCTCGTGACCGGCGGTCGGCACCGGGCGACGGCTCGTCGATGCCGAGATGTTCGTCGTCGTGACCGCCGCCTTCGGCTCGTCGCTGCTCGGCGTTGATGGTCTCGATGAGCCCGTCGGCGAGAGCGACGACAAACCCGCCCGACTTCGAGCCCCGACGGGCACTGAAGATGAGCCCTTTGCGGTCGGACGTGTATCCGACGAGGTGGAGCTTTCGCACCCGGGCTCCTACTTCCTCAGCGGCCCGCACCTCCCGGGCCTCTCGTCGGGACGGTACCACTCTGTTCCCCGTCTTTTGGGGATGGTTCAGCCTGATTGTTCAGCTCGGGGGTCAGAAGGCACTCTGACGGCGAACCTGGCGCAGGCGAGGCACCAGACCTGCCTCGCCGAGCAGGCGCACGGCGCGCGCCTCGGCCACGTCGATGACCACCGCCTCGTCGGGCTCGCGCCCGCAGATGAAGGTGACGACGCAGTCGTCACACACGCTCGTGTGCTGCATCACACAGTCGTCGCAGCTGATCACCGAGACGTCACCCATGTCGCTCCCCCCAAGATCCCTGGCAATCCCGTCCACTGGCACATCCCGTCCACTGGCACATCCCGTCGCTTGTCAGCACGGCCGCACGCTACCGAGGGGGTGTGACAGTTCGGTCAGGATCGCGGCGTGCTCGGCGTCTCGTCGCCCGGGAGCAACAGGCACAGATCGCCGAACTCGTGCCAGAGGTACCCATGATCGAGGGCCTCCTGGTAGCAGCGGCGGAGGAACGGTCGCCCGGTCACAGCCTCGAGCAGGTGGAGGTGCGACGCCTGGGGCTCGTGCCAGCCGGTCAGCAGGCCGTCGACCGCACGGACGCCGCGGGCCGGCCCGATCACCAGCTCCGTCCAGCCCTCGCCGGGGTGGATGCGACCGTCGCCGTCGGCCACCGTTTCGAGGGCACGGACCACGCTGGTGCCCACAGCCACGACCGATCCGCCCCCCTCCCGGGTCGCGTCCACCCACCGGGCCGTGGCCGCCGGAACCCGGAACCATTCCGGCGCGGGCGCTTCATGGGCCTCCGGTGAGGAGACGCCGCTGTGCAGGACCACCGGCGCCACACCTATTCCTCGGGCCGCCAGGGCGGTGATGAGCTCAGGTGTGAACGCCCGGCCCGCGCTCGGCATCTCGGCACTGCCGTCCTCGTTGGCGTACACCGTGCGATAAGCGCCCAGCGGCCACGCTCGGCGCACATGCCCGTAGCGGACAGGTGCTCCGTGGGCGGCCAGGTAGGCGGCGACCGGGGCCCCGAGCTCGAGGCGTGCGACCCACAGCCGGCCGTCAGCCGGAGCCCAGGCGTCGACCAGCCGGAGGCGTGCTCCCCCGGGAAGGCGCAGCACCTCGCCGACCTCGGCCCCCGAGAACGGCCGGCTCCCGATGCCGTCGGGCAGGCGGAGCTCGATCAGCCACTCCCCTGCCGGGAGGCGGGTGGACAGGTGGCAACGCAGGCGGGTGCCGTCCGCCCTCGTGGCGTCGAGGGCGGCCGGGACCGTGCCCGAGGTGTTGATCACGACCAGGTCGCCTGGGGACAGGACGTCGACGATGGCGGGGAAGCGGAGATGGGCGATGCTCCCGTCGCTGCGGCGGGCCACCATCAGACGGACGTCGTCGCGACCCTCGCCCCGCACCTCGGCCGGCTCGGCCGCCTCGTGCTGCCGAGGCAGGTCGAAGGCCACGACCGGGCCCGCCGGCACCTGCGAGGTGGCGGTCACCCGGGAGCCTGGTACCTCGATGACGGGCGGAGCGGCTGCCGGGAACCGGGCGCCGCCGCCGGGAGGCGGGGTCATGTCTCGGCCCCGGAAGGCACGGGGACCAGTTCGGCGGTGCGGTAGCGCCCGCTCGGCAGTCCCTCGTCGACCAGGCGGAGGAGGCCGGCCACACTGGCCTCAGGCAAAGGTCGGTCGGAGATGTCCTCACCGGGGAAAGCCTCCTGGTGCATCTGGGTCCGCATGTCGCCGGGATCGACCCACCACACACGCAGGGCCGGCTTCTCCGCGGCCAGCACCCGGCTCCACTGTTCGAGAGCGGCTTTCGACGACCCGTAGCCGCCCCACCCCTCGTACCCCTCGACACCGGCATCGGAGGTCACGTTGAGGATCTGTCCGCCGGCAGCGACCTCGAGCAGCGGCAGGGCGAGCTGAACCAGGGCGAGGGGGGCCGTCACGTTGACGGCCAAGACATGTTCGAGCACGGCCATCGGGTAGTCGGCCAGGGCGGGCTGCGGGCTCGGACCGAGGATGCTGGCGTTGTTGACGAGCAGGTCGAGACCGCCCAAGGCCTCGGCCGCCTGTATCAGCTGTCGGCGGTGGTCGGGGTCGGCCACGTCGCCGGCCAGGGCGACGACCTCTCCCCCGCTGGCGTCGACCATCGAGGCGGCAGCCGCGGTCAACGCGTCAGCCCCCCGGGCGTCGACGACCAGGTCCCAACCCCTCCCGGCCAGGGCCCGGGCCAGGGCCAGGCCCAGTCCCCGAGACGTTCCCGTGACCAGCGCAACCGGCATGACGAGCTCCTCCCTATATGAAATCTTTCTGTTGCAATAATGCGCCCGACGGTCCGTCGTTGACAAGGGGCGGAGGAGAATTTCCCGGCGTCACGCCCTCATCGGCCGAGGAGGGTCAGCAGCTGGCTCGACCGGAAGAGATTGGCCCCCCGGGCCCTGGCCTCGTCGCGGACCCGGCGATCACTGGAGGCGACGACCACGGGCCGGTGCACGGGGATCTGGCCCACCTCGGCCACGATGACGTCGTCGGCCTCGACGTCGGGGGGTGAGAAGCTCACCCGGACGGTGCGCGCCGTGGTCGCCACCGTGGGGGGCTGAGGCGTGTCAGCGCCATCGAACACGACCCGGACGTCGGCGCCCGTGCGGGCGACGAGCTCGGTCAGGGCGTCCACGAGTCGCCGGCGCTGTTCGGCGATCGGGAGAGCGGGCCAGCCGGCATGGGAGACGTTGTAGCCGTCCACCAGGATCACCACGCCGGGTAGGCGGGCGAGGTGGTCAGCCGCCTCTGACGATTCCTCGAAGGTGGCCGGAGGCAGCGCAACGGCCAGACGCGATGTGGGCCGGGGGCGTCGGGGACCGGCGTCCGGAGCCGGTCGGCCCGCATTGGCGAGCGGGGTGTCGGGCCCGAGCGGCCCCCTGAGCGGGGTGTCGGGCCCGAGCGGCCCCCTGAGCGGGGTGTCGGGCCCGAGCGGCCCCCTGAGCGGGGTGTCGGGCCCGAGCGGCCCCCTGAGCGGGGTGT
>JBPCNP010000129.1:0-12873 GCA_051001215.1 Acidimicrobiales bacterium | reverse complement strand
CATCGAGCACCCGGGCTCGCGCCACTCGGCGCCGGCGGCCACGAAGATGCGGTCGAGGCCCTCGGCCACGGCCTGCTCCTTCACCAGGCCCGACCCGGGCACGACCAGCACCCGCATCCCCGACTGGACGTGACGGCCGTCGAGCACGGCGGCGGCGGCCCGCAGGTCCTCGATGCGGCTGTTGGTGCAGCTGCCGATGAAGACCGTGTCCACCGGGATGTCCCGCACGCGGGTGCCGGCCGCCAGGCCCATGTAGGCCAGGGCCCGGGCGACCGCGTCGCGCTCGGTGGAGTCACCGACGTCGTCGGGGGAGGGGACGGTGCCGTCGAGGCGCACGACCTGGCCCGGGTTGGTGCCCCAGGTGACGTGGGGGGCCAGGGCGGTGGCGTCGAGGTGCACCTCTTTGTCGAAGGCGGCCCCTTCGTCGGTGCGCAGCGAGCGCCAGTCGTCGAGTGCCCGCTCCCACGCCGCTCCCGTGGGGGCGTGGGGCCGGCCCTCCAGGTAGGCGAACGTGGTGTCGTCGGGCGCCACCATCCCGGCCCGGGCGCCGGCCTCGATGCTCATGTTGCACACCGTCATCCGGCCCTCCATGGACATGGCCTCGAACACCGCACCCCGGTACTCGATGACCGAGCCGATGCCGCCGCCGGTGCCGAGGCGGCCGACGATGGCCAGGACGACGTCTTTCGGGGTGACCCCGGAGGGCAGGTCGCCCTCGACGGTGATGGCCAGGGTGCCCGGCCGCTGCTGGGCCAGGGTCTGGGTGGCCAGGACATGTTCGACCTCGCTGGTTCCGATGCCAAAGGCCAGGGCCCCGAAGGCGCCGTGGGTGGCGGTGTGGCTGTCGCCGCACACGATGGTCATCCCCGGCTGGGTCAGCCCCAGCTCGGGGCCGATGACGTGGACGATGCCCTGGTTGCGGTGGCCCATGGGGAACAGGCGGATGCCGAACTCCCGGGCGTTGCGCCGCAGCGTCTCGATCTGCTGGCGGCTGACCGGGTCGGCGATCGGCTGGTCGATGTTCAACGTCGGGACGTTGTGGTCCTCGGTGGCCACCGTGAGGTCGGGCCGGCGCACGGGGCGCCCGGCCAGGCGCAGGCCGTCGAACGCCTGCGGGCTGGTCACCTCGTGCACCAGGTGGAGGTCGATGTAGAGCAGGTCGGGCTCGCCCTCGGCCCGGTGGACGACATGGTCGTCCCACACCTTGTCGCTCAGGGTTCTGGCTGCGGTCATCTGTGGCTCCCTCGGCTTCCTTGCGACACAGAAGGATTGCGTTCCAATATATGAGACACTAGTCTCGCTGTGTGGACAGTGTAAGCGGTGTCGGCGTGCTGGACAAGGCATTTGCCGTGGTCGGTGCCCTGGAGGGTGGGCCGCTGGCCCTGGCCGGCCTGGTCGCGGCCACCGGCCTGTCCCGGGCGACGGCCCACCGCCTGGCCGTGGCCCTGGAGGTCCACGAGATGGTGGCCCGCACCGACGACGGCCGTTTCGCGCTCGGACCCCGGCTGACCGGTTCGAGCCTTCCCCACGCCGCCCGCCCCGCCCTGGAGCGCCTGCGTGACGAAACTGGGGAGAGCGTGCAGCTCTACGTGCGCCGAGGTGACCGCCGCGTCTGCGTCGCGTCGCTGGAGTCCCCCCACGGCCTGCGCACGATCGTGGCCGTGGGTGCTTCTCTGCCACTGACGGTGGGCTCGGCGGGAAAGGTGCTGCGAGGCGATCCGGAGTCGGTGCGTCGGGGTTGGGCACAGAGCGTGGAGGAGCGGGAGCCGGGCGTGGCCTCGGTCAGCGCCCCGGTGCGCGACGGCGGCGGGAGTGTCGTGGCCGCAGTGTCGGTGTCCGGGCCCGTCGGCCGCACGACCAGGTCACCCGGACGGAAGTACGCGTCGGCGGTGGCCATGGCAGCCACGTCCATAAGGCGAGTGCTCGCCGGTCGTCCACCGTCGCCGTAGTCGCCGGCGCCCAGCAGTAGTTACCCGCCCGAGATCACGACCTGGATCTGCTCGACCCTGAAGTCGGGAATACCCCCCTCGGTCTGGAGCCCGGAGAGAGTGCCGCTCTCGCCGCCCAGGTGCCAACTCGACGACCACTTCTCGGTGACCACGACGTCGTAATGGCCGACGTTGACGTAGGTGTGGGTGATCTGTCCGTCCGGCCAGGGACCGCCCTCGACGTCATAGGGCCCGGTCGTCTGCCCGTCACCCCAGTCGACGTAGTACTGCCCGGTCGCGGTGAGCCCGAGTGGTCCGAAGGGCGTGGCCTGGGAATAGTCGTGCCGTCGTTCTCCGTGGGTCTCCAGGAAGGCCGTCTTGCCGGTGATGGCCCACCCCGGAGCGATCGACGGTACCGGCTTGGGCAATGGGATGTCCTGCCAGAAGCTGACGGCGATGACCCGCGGACTGACCGGCGGCGCCCCCGGCTGCCCAGGACACATGTGGCCGGTGGTAAGAAGTTCCTCCCAGAGCTCACGGGCCCAGCCCCTCTCCTGGTCCGGGTTTCCAGGCGGCATCGGTAAAGACACCCCGATGATGCACGGCTGTCCGTCCGGCCCCATGACCTCCCTCGGATAGAGAAGCATCTCCGGCCCGCCTCCACCGGTGCCGGTGCGGTGAGAGCCACTCCCGCCTTGACCGCCCGAGCCAGGCTCGACCGTTTGGGAGTCTTTTTCGCAATGAACGGCCCCCTCTCGGCTTCCGCAGTCAGCAAAGGCACGCGAAGATGCGAGCATCGTGACGACAGCTACGACCATTGATAAGGCTAGGAGGAGACGCCGCACGGGTTCGGAGGGGGATTGTGAGGCTCTTGGAAGCCATCGTAGACATAGGACCAGCCCGTGGTATTCACGTGATTAGGATCCCTTTCGGGAGTGAGTGGAATGAGACCCACCCACTGCTCGGAGAGTTGCACGTCAGGATTGGCGGATACAGGCTGATAATCACGGGTGACGCGAGCAAAAATACAACGTGAACTAGCGGCTATAACCTCTAGGGTTGACGACTTTTCATTAGCCGGATCCGATCGGTAGCCTTTGTAATTTTCGGCGGCATCTTGGTGGAAGAATTCGAGCTGGGCTGCGAGGGCCCTGTCGTTGTACAGGGGCTTCAGCCGCAGGGTGATCTCGTGGGGTGCCGGGTGGGTCTTCACTACGAACCTCACGACGTCGCCGACGGCGGCGTCGAGGCCGGCGAGGACTCGGTTGACGTAGGCGACGTCGATCACCGGGGGGATGGCGTAGGGGTCGGTGGTGGTGGTCGTCTCGGGAGCGGTGGCGACGGTGGGCCCCACGGCGGTGACGCCGGCCTTGGAGCTCGAGCAGGACGCGGCCGCCAGCATGCCGGTCGCCGCCACCGCCAGTACCACTCGCCGCACCACCATCCGCCTCACTGCCTACTGCATATCATGACGTTTCAGTCTTGGCAATGGGCTCGTTCGACGACGGATCGGCAGGCTTGCACCAGGGCGGGGACGAAGCGTTCGGGGGCGCTCACGGGCGCGCCGTGGTCGGCCGCCACCTCGTGCAACGTGGCCCCGGGAACAGCTGCGGCCAGCGAGCGCTGGCGGGCCGGGGGCACGAGGACGTCGTCGGTGGTGACGACCACCGCAACCGGCACGTCGACCTGGCCGATCCACGACACCGACGAGAAGCGCCCGAGTGCCCGGGCCCCGGCCAGCATGTGGGCGGGCTCGACCCGGCGCAGCTCCGACGCCGCCCAGTCGTGCCAGGGCGAGCCGACGAAGCGGGCCACCAGAGTTGCCCCCACGTACCGCCGCCCCAGGCTCGGCGCATGTCGCACCGCCCAGATCCAGGCCGGCAACGCGCGCCAGATGAGTCGTTCCCGGCGTGTGCCGAGGAACTCGCGGCTGGTGGCGCACAGCACCAGGCCACGCACCCGGTGGGGGTGGCGCTTCCAGACGAGCTGAGCGACGGCGCCGCCGAGCGAGTAACCGACCGGTACGAAGTCGTCGACACCGAGGGCATCGGCCACCGCCACCGCCTCGTCGGCGCACTCCTCGAGGCTGAACCCTCCGCCGGCCACCGCCGGCAAACCCCGTCCGTACCCTCGGTGGTCGATGGCGATGACACGGAACCGTTGTCCCAGGGCAGCGAAGGACTCGAACCAGTTGAGGTCGGTGCTGGCCGTGAGCCCGTGCAGGAGGATCATCGTCGGCGCCCCAGGTGGGCCCTGGACCTCGCGGAGAAAGGCCGGCCCCCGCCCCGGGAGGTGAACCGTGCGCCCGGGTGGAAGCCCGGGGCCGAGCGGGCGCCCAGGCCCGAGCGGGGAGTCGGGTACCCCCGAGGGCGGCACGGCGATCAAAAGGCTCTAGCCCTCGATCTCGACGATCTCGACGCTGAGGGTGCCGCTCGGGGCCTGGAACTCGACCGACTCACCCTTCTTGTGCCCGAGCAGGGCCAGGCCGAGGGGCGACTGCGGCGAGATCACGGGGAGGTCGTCGCGGCGCTCCTCGATCGAGCCGACCAGGTAGCGCTCCACGTCGTCGTCGCCCTCGTAGCGCAGGGCCACGATGCTGCCGGTGGCCACGGTGCCGTCACCCTCGCCCTGCTCGACGATCTCGGCGTGCTCGGTGAGGGCCTGGAGCTGGCGGATGCGCGCCTCCATCCGGCCCTGGTCCTCCCTGGCGGCGTGGTAGTCGGCGTTCTCCTTCAGATCGCCCAGCTCCCGGGCCCGTTGGATCGTGCCGGCGATGTCGATGCGACCCCTGGTCGTGAGGTCGTCGAGCTCGGCCTTCAGGCGGTCATGGGCGGCACGCGAAAGTTGGGACTCGGCCATGCCTGAAGGCTAATCGTCGCCACCGACGGTCCCGGGTTGACGAGCACAGCCGGGCCAGAGACACTGTTGGGGAGTGTCTACGTCCCCGATCTCCGTAGTTTCCTGAGCGCGCGCCGGGCCCCGGCGCGTGCGATCGACCGTCCACGTGGTGGGCGGTTTCCTTGTTTCGAGGAGCAAGTGGGTCACAGAGTCGGAGTCATCGGTGGTGACGGGATCGGTCCCGAGGTGGTGGCCGAGGCCCTCAAAGTCGTGCGCGCCGCGGGCGTCGACCTCGACACCGTCGAACACGACCTCGGCGGTGTGCGGTACCTGCGCTCCGGGGAGATCCTTCCCGATGAGGTCCTCGACGACCTGCGAAGCACCGACGCCATCCTTCTCGGTGCGGTCGGCTCGCCCGACGTGGCCCCCGGCATCCTGGAGCGGGGACTGCTGCTGCGCCTGCGCTTCGAGCTCGACCTGTACGTGAACCTCCGCCCGTTCCGGTCTCCCCGCTCAGAGGGCCGCTCGGGCGCCAGGTCCCCCGACCGTGACTTCGTGGTCGTGAGGGAGAACACCGAAGGGGTCTACGCCGGCGAAGGCGGGTCGTTGCGCACGGGGACGCCCTACGAGGTGGCCACCCAGGGATCGGTGAACACCCGCATGGGCGTGGAGCGCTGCGTGCGCTTCGCCTTCGAGCTGGCCCGCTCCCGCCCCCGACACCACCTGACCCTCGTGCACAAGACGAACGTCCTCACCTTTGCCGGCGGCCTGTGGCAGCGCACCTTCGACGAGGTGGGCGCCGCCTACCCCGACGTGACCACGTCCTATGACCACGTCGATGCCGCCTGCATCCATCTGGTGTCGTCGCCCACGCGCTACGACACCATCGTCACCGACAACCTCTTCGGCGACATCCTCACCGACTTGGGCGGGGCGGTCACCGGGGGCATCGGCATGGCCGCCTCGGCCAACCTCAACCCCGACCGCACCGGACCGTCGATGTTCGAGCCCGTGCATGGCTCGGCGCCCGACATCGCCGGCACGGGAACAGCAAATCCGGTGGCCGCCATCCGTTCCGCGGCAATGATGCTGGAGTTCCTTGGTGAGGCCGACGCCGCCGCTCGCATCGAACAAGCCTGTGCCGCCCCTGTGGGGGCGGCGACAACCGCCGGGATCGGCGACGAAATCGCAGAAAGGGTCTAGCGGAGATGCCACTTCAGACGGTCGACAAGATCTGGATGGACGGCGAGCTCGTGGCATGGGACGAGGCCAAGGTGCATGTCCTCACCCACTCGCTGCATTACGGGAGCGGGGTGTTCGAGGGCATCCGGGCCTACGCCACCGATCGCGGCGCGGCCGTGTTCCGCCTCACCGAGCACATCAACCGGCTGTTCGCCAGCGCCGGCATCTTCATGATCGACATCCCCTTCACGCCCGCCGAGCTCGTCGACGCGGTGAAGGAGACGGTCCGGGTCAACGGCCTCGACGCCTGCTACATCCGACCCATCGCCTACCTGGGCTATGGCGAGATGGGCCTCAACCCGTTGCCCTGCCCGGTGAACGTGTCCATCGCCGTGTGGCCGTGGGGCACGTACCTGGGTGACGAGGGACTGCTGCGGGGCGTGCGCATGAAGGTCTCCAGCTGGCAGCGCCACGACCCCAACGCCGTGCCGGTGGCAGCCAAGGGCACCGGCATGTACGTCAACTCCTCGTTGGCCAAGGTCGAGGCTCTCAAGGCCGGCTACGACGAGGCCATCCTCCTGTCGCCCCAGGGCTACGTCAGCGAATGCACGGGCGAGAACCTGTTCGTGGTCAGGCACGGTCGCCTGCTCACGCCGCCGGTGTCGGCGGGGGCCCTGGAGGGCATCACCCAGGACACCGTCGTCACCATCGCCCGCGACCTGGGCTATGAGGTGGCCGAGGCCAACCTCTTGCGCACCGACCTCTACCTGGCCGAGGAGGCCTTCCTCACCGGTACGGCCGCCGAGGTGGTGCCCATCCGCTCGGTCGACGACCGTGAGATCGGCGCCCCCGGGCCCATCACCAAGGCCGTGCAGGAGACCTACTTCGCCACTGTTCGAGGCGAGGTCGATCGCTACAAGGACTGGCTCGAACATGTCGACGGCTGACGGGAGCGCCCACCCCCCGTTGCCGACGCTGCCTGCCTCGGTCGACATCTACGACACCACCCTGCGCGACGGGAGCCAGCAGGAGGGCCTGTCGCTGACCGTCGACGACAAGCTCCGGGTCGCCTCCCAGCTCGACCATCTCGGCGTGGCCTACATCGAAGGCGGGTGGCCGGGCGCCAATCCCAAAGACGACGAGTTCTTCGCCCGGGCGCCCTCCGAGCTGAGCCTGGGTACGGCGACCCTCGTGGCCTTCGGCTCCACCCGCCGCCCACGGTCGGAGGCCAGCTCCGACGACACCCTGTCCCACCTGGTGAAGGCCAACACCTCGGCAGTGTGCATCGTGGCCAAGTCGTGGGACCGCCACGTGACCGAGGCCCTGCGCACCGACCTCGACGAGGCCGTGGCCATGGCGTACGACTCGGTGGAGTTCCTGCGCAACACCGGCCTGCGAGTGTTCTTCGACGCCGAGCACTTCTTCGACGGCTACCGCGCCAACCCCGAGTTCAGCCTGCGTGTCCTCCGGGCGGCCGAGGAGGCGGGGGCCGAGACACTCGTGTTGTGCGACACCAACGGCGGCACATTGCCCGACGAGGTCGAGCGGGTCCTGAGCGAGGTCCGACCGCAGGTGTCGGCCCCGCTCGGGGTCCACTTCCACAACGACGGCGGTTGCGCGGTGGCCAACACCCTCACCGGCGTGCGCTGCGGCGCCACCCAGGTGCAGGGATGTGTCAACGGCTATGGCGAACGGGCCGGAAACGCGGATCTGTGCGCGGCGATCCCCAACCTGTCGCTGAAGATGGGCGTGCGCACCATCGACGCCGACCGCCTCGAACGCCTCGCGCCGGTGGCCCATCACATCGCCGAGCTGGCCAACATCGCCCCCGACCCCCAGCAGCCCTACGTCGGCCAGTCGGCGTTCGCCCACAAGGCCGGACTGCACACCTCGGCCATCGCCCGTGGCCGCGACCTCTACGAGCACGTCACCCCCGACTCGGTGGGCAACGGCACCCGCTTCGTGGTCAGCGAGCTGGCCGGGCGCTCGACCCTGGCGCTCAAGGCCACCGAGCTGGGGATCGATCTCGGGTCGGCGTCGCTGGCCGGCATCGTCGACCGGCTCAAAGAGCTCGAGCACCGTGGGTACCACTTCGAGGTGGCCGACGGGTCACTCGAGCTCCTCATGCGCCAGGCGACGGGGTGGGAGCAGTCGTTCTTCGCCCTGGAGTCGTTCCGGGTCATCACCGAACGCCGGCCCGACGACACCTTCGTCACCGAGGCCACCATCAAGGTGCACTGCCAGGACCGCGAGGGTGCCACGCAGCGCCTGATCGCCACGGCTGAGGGCAACGGTCCCGTCAACGCCCTCGACCAGGCCCTGCGCCAGGCCATCGGCCAGGCCCATCCCGGCCTGGCCCACCTCCACCTCACCGACTACAAGGTGCGGGTGCTCGACACCGACAGGGGCACCGGCGCCGTCACCCGGGTGCTCATCGATTCCTCCGACGGCGAGCGCACCTGGTCGACCATCGGCGTGTCGCACAACATCATCGAGGCCTCCTGGCAGGCCTTGTCGGACTCGATCGTGTTCGGCCTGCTCCACGAGCAGGACCGGGAGGAGCAGCGCCCCTGATGACCGCACCGAACAACGTCTCCGTGCCTCTCGCCGAGCAGCCCCGGCGGACCCTGGCCCTCCCACCCCCCCGGCGATGGGCGGCCGACCGGCCCGGCGACCTCGACAAGGGCCAGCCGAGGGGACCGCGCCTGGGCAGCCCCGGCCCTGACCAGGGCTACGCCTTGAACCTGGCAGAGCGCTTCGCCGACCGGGTGCAGACCGTCAAGGGCGAGCACGCCGACGACGCCCTGGCCGGGTGCACGGCCGTGGCCCTTCGCCGGGCCTCGCTGTTCGGACGGGCGCCGGTGGTCCACGACCTGGAGCTTGCGCTGGCCCTGTGGGGCTTCCTCGGCGACGCCCCGCCCGAGCTGGTGGAGTTCCGCCGGTCCCATTTCGCCGGTGCCGCCCACGGGTACTGGGACCGCCGCAACGTCACCGACCTGGTTCCCGAGGCCACCCTGCGCATGACCCCCGCCCAGGTGAGGGCTCGCAGCGCCGACTGGCGCAGCCTCCTGGCGGTCTGACCCGTCAGTAGGCCTTGGCCACCGTGGCGACGAGGCCCGGTTCGTCCGAGGACATGGGCAGGCCGCCGTCGTCGCGCTGGAGGCAGCGGACGGTGACACCGGCCTGGGCCAGGCGGACCTCGTCGTCGCGCACCACGTCCCACGGTACGCGGGCGAAACCGGTCTGGGCCGCTTCCTGGGCATCGGCCACCGACGACACCTCGGCGGTGCGGGCGTCGCGCATCTCGGTGGCCTGGGCGTGGAGCGCGGCCTGGATGTCGTCGAGGGCGTCGGCCGCGGCCTGGGCCACTTGGGCCACGGGGACGGGGACCTTGTCGCCGGTGTCGCGCCGCACCAGGGTGGCGTTGCCGGCGGCCAGGTCGCGGGGCCCGACGTCGATGCGGACCGGGACGCCCTTGAGCTCCCACTCGACGGCCCGTCGCCCGAAGCTGGTGTCGACCCGGTCGTCGAGCTCCACCCGAACGCCGCGCCCGGCCAGCTCGGCCACCAGGGCGGCGGCGGCCTCGCCCGCTCCGTCGGCCGCCTTGACCAGCACCACCACGACCTGGATGGGGGCGATCCGGGGCGGCACTCGCAGACCGGCATCGTCTCCGTGGCCCATGATCAAGGCGCCCACCAAGCGGGTGGACACGCCCCACGACGTCTGCCAGGCGTACTCGTTGACGCCGGCCTCGCTCTGGAACTCGATGCCGAAGGCCTTGGCGAAGTTCTGGCCCAACTCGTGGCTGGTGCCCATCTGCAGGGCCTTGCCGTCGCCCATCATGGCCTCGATGGTGAAGGTGGCCTCGGCCCCGGCGAAGCGCTCCCGTTCGGTCTTGCGCCCCACCAGCACCGGCAGCCCGAGCACCTCGACGGCGAACTCCTCGTAGACCTGGCCCAGGATGCGCACGGCGTAGGCCCGGGCCTCGGCGCGGGTGGCGTGGGCGGTGTGGCCCTCCTGCCAGAGGAACTCGGTGGTCCGCAGGAACACCCGGGGCCGCAGCTCCCAGCGCACCACGTTGGCCCACTGGTTCAACAACATGGGCAGGTCGCGGTAGCTCTGCACCCACTTGGCGATGAAGACGTTGATGATGGTCTCGCTGGTGGGGCGGACCACGACCGGCTCCTCGAGCTCCTTGCCGCCGCCGTGGGTGACCACGGCCAGCTCGGGGCTGAAGCCCTCGACGTGCTCGGCCTCCCTGCGCAGGTACGACTCGGGGATGAACAGCGGGAAATAGGCGTTGCGGGCGCCGGCCGCCTTGATGCGGTCGTCGAGCTCGCGCTGCATGCGCTCCCAGATGGCGTAGCCGTAGGGACGGATCACCATGGTGCCCCGGACGGGCCCGTTGTCGGCCATCTCGGCCTTGGCCACCACGTCCTGGTACCACTGGGGAAAGTTGTCCGCCCGGGAGGTGAGCACGCTCGGAGCCATGAGTGGCGACAGTACCGGCAGAACCCGCCAGTAGCCTCACGTCATGAGCGAGCACCACGGCGTCACCGAGAACCACGGTGCAGCGGAGGAGCACAGCTCGCAGCGAGTCGTGAGTGCCCCCCGAGTTCGGTTCGCCCCGGCGCCCACCGGCTTCCTCCACGTGGGCAGTGCCCGGGCCGCGCTGTTCAACTGGATGTTCGCCCGCCACACCAGCGGCACCTTCGTGCTGCGCATCGAGGACACCGACCCCGCCCGCTCGCGCGACGAGCTGGTCGAGGGCATCGAGCGCACCCTGCACTGGCTGGGCCTCGACTGGGACGAGGGACCGTACCGCCAGTCCACCCGCATGCACCTGTACGCCGAGGCCGCCGACCGGCTGCTGGCCGAAGGACGGGCCTACTGGTGCGACTGCTCGAGGGATGCCATCGACGCCCGGACCCCCGCTGGCGCCCCCCCGGGCTACGACGGGTTCTGCCGCGACCGCGGTGTCGAGCGCAGCCCCGAGACCGCCCTGCGCCTGCGACTGCCCGACGAGGGCGAAACCGTCGTGCACGACCTCATCCGGGGCGACGTCCGCTTCGATCACGCCACCCTCGAAGATGTCGTCATCCAGCGCCGCGACGGCACTCCCACCTTCTTGCTGGCCAACGCCGTCGACGACGCCGACATGGCCATCTCCCACGTCATCCGGGGAGAGGACCTGCTGCCCTCGACCCCCAAGGTGCTGCTGCTTCGCCAGGCCCTGGGCAACCACGAGGTCCCCGTGTTCGCCCACCTCCCCCTCCTGGTGGATGACAAGCGCCGCAAGCTGTCCAAGCGCCGTCATGCCATCGCTGTCGAGGAATACCGCGAGCAGGGCTATCTGGCCGAGGCCCTGCGCAACTACCTGGCCCTCCTCGGCTGGGCGCCCCCGGACGGCCGCGAGATCGTTCCCCTCGACGAGATGGTCGAGGCGTTCGAGGTGGAGTCGGTGAACAAGGCGCCGGCGTTCTTCGACCTGTTGAAGCTGGCCCACGTCAACGCCACCTACCTGCGGGCACTGCCGGTGGCCACCTTCGTCCGTGAGTCGCTCCCGTGGTTGATGGAGGACCCGCCGTGGCCGCCGGAGCGCCTCGACCCGGGCGTGTTCGAGGCCGTCGCCCCCCTGGTGCAGGAGCGGGTGCAGACCCTCGGCGAGGTACCGGCCATGGTCGACTTCTTGTTCCTGGAGGAGCCACGCATCGATGCCGACGCGTGGGCCAAGGGGGTCACCCGGCTGCCCGCGGCCGGGGCCGTGCTCGACGACGCCATCGCCGCCTTCGAGTCGTGTCACTGGGACGCCGAGGACATTCACCAGGCCATGCTGGCGGTGGCCGAGGGCCACGGTCTCAAGCTGGCCAAGGCCCAGGCGCCGATCCGGGTGGCCGTCACCGGCCGTGGTGTCGGGCCGCCGCTGTTCGAGTCGTTGCAGGCCCTCGGACGGGGGCCCACCTTGCAGCGCCTGCGAGCGGCCCGCGAGCGCTTGGCCGCCGAGCAGTCGGCGACGGAGCAGTCGGAGCCGCCGGAGCCGCCGGAGCAGTCCCAGGCGTCGGAGCCGCCGGAGCAGTCCCAGCCGTCGTCGCCGTGAAACTCCTCGTCAAGGTGGCCGTCGCCGTGGTGGCGGTGGTGCTCGTGTACCTGGGGGTCACCTTCGTCCAGGTGTGGATGGCGTCGCGACACGACGAGGCCCGCACGGCCCAGGCTATCGTGGTGTTGGGCGCGGCGCAGTACAACGGCACCCCCTCCCCTGTGCTCAGGGCTCGCCTCGACCACGCCGCCGACCTGTGGCGGCGCCACCTGGCGCCGGTCATCGTCGTCACCGGTGGGCGCCAGGTGGGCGACAAGTTCACCGAGGCCACGGCCTCGGCCAACTACCTGATCGCCAGGGGTGTTCCCGACGGAGACCTGCTGCGGGAGGTGTCGGGTCAGTCGTCGTGGCAGTCGTTGGCGGCCACCGCCACCTTCCTCCGGCACCGCCAGATCAACCACGTGCTGCTCGTCTCCGACCCGTTCCATTCGTACCGGATCCGGGCCATCGCCGGTGAGCTGGGCCTCGATGGTCACGCGTCGCCGACCCGCACCAGCCCCATCGGTGGCACCGAGGAGGTCCGCTACCTGTTGCGGGAGTCGGCGGCCGTCGCCCTCGGTCGGGTGATCGGCTTCCGGCGGGAAGCGGGCATCGACTCGGTGGTCAACCGCAGCGGCGCTCCGGCGAGCGGCTACGCTGGGCTCGCCCATTCGGGGGTGGTGTAATCGGCAACACGACAGGTTCTGGTCCTGCTATTGGGGGTTCGAGTCCTCCCCCCCGAGCTCCACGCTGATCGGCCCCACTCGGGGCCACCCCGGCCCCATCGTCTAGAGGCCTAGGACACCACCCTCTCAAGGTGGCGACACGGGTTCGAATCCCGTTGGGGCT
>JBPCNP010000128.1:0-9715 GCA_051001215.1 Acidimicrobiales bacterium | reverse complement strand
GAGGAAACGGGGGGTGGGGAAGGGCTTCGCTCCCGGGGGGGCGGGGGGCGGCGGTCCCCCCTGTCGGCCGCGGCCCGCCTTCGCGCCCGCCAGCCGCGCCGCACCTCCTCGACGGGCGCAGCAGGCGGGCTCTCGGACTCGACCTCATCGGCTCCCGCCGGGGCAGCCGCCTCGGCCGCAGGAGCGTCACCGGGCACAGCGACCGCCTCTTCGGCTTCGGGAGACGCGACGGGCCACAGCTCGGCCATCCAGTCCCCCGAAGCCACCGGTGGCTGCTCACCGCCGACGGGTTCGGACGGCACCGGGGCGGCAGCCGGGGCGGGCTCGGGTCGGGGTCGTGTACGGCGCTTCGGCTTCTGCTTCGGTGGCGGTGAGGCCGGCGCATCGACCACCTCGCCCGAGGTCGCCTCTGGCGGGGTCGCCGCCGCTGGGGTCGGCTCGATCGGCGGGGCCGCCTCTGGCGGGGTCGCCGGGGGCGGGGACGCGGCGGGTTGGGCCGTCGGGGGCGCAGCGGTCCCGGGTTTGGCCAGGAGCTCGGCCCACATCGGATCGATCGTCGTCTCCTGCTCGGGCTCGGCTGGCCCCCACAGGTCCGGCGCCGACACGTCGACGGTGGCAGGCGGGCTCCCCGCACCGGCAACCACCGCGTCGTCGACGACGTTGGTCACCTCGATCTCGTCTGCGCCCCAGAGGTCAGGGGCCTGGACGTCCACGGACAGGGGTGGCCGGTGGTCGTCATCGGCTTCTCGGAAGGCGCCGTCGGTCGACCAGAACTCGGTGTCGTCGGGCTGTCCCTCACGCGACCAGTTGTCGTCCTCACCGGCGGGAAAGAGGTCGGGCACGGCGACATCACCGCGAGGCTCGTCGGGGCCGGCGCTCTTCTGCGCCACCGCCGACGAGGCCTTGCGACCACGCCGGGGCGCTGGCGGTGGCAGGGCTCGTGGCCGGAGCGGGGGCAGGTCCGACAGGCGTGGTGGGGCCGGCGCATACCACTGGGGGTCGGCCTGGGGAGTGGGGACAACGCCCAGGGGCGGTACCGAGGTCGCAGGATCGGGCGCGGCAGGTGTCCCACGATGACGCAACCACAGCGTCTGGGCGATGGCGGCGAGGAACAGGACGACGGTCGCGGCGCCGAGGAGGCGGATGCGGCGCTCCCTGGCCGGCGCGGCCGCCCCGCCCGACGAGGTTGCGGCCGGGGGCTCCCCCACCGAGGCCAGGAACGCATCGCTGCGGCCCATCGTCGTCCGGATGGGCGACACGAGGGGGAAGTCGGCCGACGTCGTGTACCCGGCGAGGTACAACGTCCCGGACCTGTCCGACGCGATGGCGGTGCCGTGGTCGTCGTCGCTGCCGCCCAGGTACGTGGACTCGCTCAGGGTGCCGCCAGAGGGAGCGAAGGTGGCGACGAAGGCATCGAGGAACCCGCCCTTGGCCCGGCGTACGGGCTTCGCCGTCGGGAAGTTGCCGGAGGAGGATGCACCTGTGACCGATGCCCGGCCGTCGGCTGTCACGGCGATGGCGGCGCCCGCGTCTGCAGCAGAGCCACCGAGAAAGGTCGACCAGACGAGCGACGTCCCGGCGGGATCGATCTTGGCCACGAAGGCGTCATCACCTCCCCCGCTGGTGGGCTGGAGCGCCCTGACCGAGGGGAAGTTGGACGATCCCGTGCTCCCGGTGACGTAGGCCGCACCGGCGGGGTCGACGGCGACGCCCGTCGCCCGGTCGACCGCCGAGCCTCCGAGATACGTGGCGAAGAGCAGCGGTGACCCGGCGGGGGCGAGCTTGATGGCGAACGCGTCGGCGCTGGCCGCTCCGGCGCCCGGGGGCGATCCAGGGCTGGCCTGGAGGGGCCTGACCGTGGGGAAGTCGGGCGACTGCGTCTCCCCGGTCACATAGGCGTCGCCGGCGGCGTCGACGGCGACGGCCGTGGCCCGATCGTCGCCGCTGCCCCCCACGTAGGTGGAGTACACCCAGGCCGACCCGTCGGCGTCGAGCCTGGTCACGAAGGCGGCGATGTCGTCGGGGTGGTTGGGAGCACCCTGGAGGGGCGGGCCGGCCGTGGGGAAATCGTTCGAGTTGGTGGTACCGACGAGGGTGGCCCGTCCCGACGCGTCGACGGCCACCCCCCGGGAGAGGTCGGCACCCCCGCCACCCAGGTAGGTGGAGAACTGCAGGACCGCGCCCTGAGGACTGAGCCGGGTGACGAACGCATCGGTGGCCCCCCCGCCGTAGGCCTTCTGCACGGGCCGGGCCAGCGGGAAGTCGGTGGACTCGGTCGAGCCCGAGACCGTGGCACTGCCATCGGCAGCGACGGCGATGGCGTAGCCGACATCGCGACCCCTACCCCCGAGGAAGGTGCTGTAGACGAACGCCGAGCCGTCGGGCTTCAGCTTGGTCACGAAGGCGTCGAGGCGGACGTCGCCCACCTGGACGAGGCTGCTCTGCACCGATCCGGCGACAGGGAAGTCGACCGACTCGGTCGATCCCGTGACATAGACGCTGCCGGCGGCATCGACGGCCACCCCGAAGGCGGCGTCGTTGCCACCACCGCCCAAGAAGGTGGACTCGACCAGGACGGGGTCGATCACGACGGGCCGATCGACGTCGTGGGTACCGACCCGGAACCCGATGGTCCCGCCCGGACGCACGATGAACCCGCCGGCCACGTCCCGCCGCCCGCCCCGCTCGTCCTGGTACAGGGTGGGCGCCCCGAAGCGGGCCTCACTGTCGGCCAGCGTCACGACGAGAGCGCCGCCGTCCACGATCCTGAGGCTGCGCGCGCCGGGGAAGGAGAGCCTGATCCGGTCCGCGTCGCCACCGGGGGCAACCACGAAATCCTGCTCGAGGTTCGAACCGCGGCCGTGCCAGACCACGTCGACGCCGCGCCACACCCCGGCATAGGCCACCTCCCCATAGGTGGCGACATCGGTCCGCCATGTCGACGGGTCGTCGCCCAGGAACTGGCTGGCGCGACCGGCGAGCAGACCGCGACCCTCGGCCGCGGCGTCCGGGTTGGCCCCCACCAGGTGCAGCTGGAGCGGAGCCCGTCCTCCCACGCCCGAGAGCGTTGCCCCGTCGGGCGAGACGGCCACGCCGTGGCCGGGTGTTCGGGCCACGAAGCGCGAGGCGCCTTCGGGCTGGAACGCCAGGGGACTTCGGGCCACGGCCCGGCCCGCCACGGCCCGGGCCGCCACCGCCCGCACGTCGCGGGCCGGCCCGGCCCGCCCGACGACCGATCCGGTCGCGCCGAGGAGGAGGAGAAGCATGATCCCACCGAGGACGAGCGGGCGCGCCAGGAATCGCATTCGGGTCGATGATATGGCGGGCCCATCGGCGGGACCGGCCTTCGCCAGACCCGGCCTCCACGGAGGCCGTCGTCAGGGCGACACGTAACGGCGGGCGACCCGGAATTCGCGGGCGAACGAGGGAGCGGCGACCGGGATCGTCTCCACCGCTCTTCCCGTGGCCGGGGACTGGATCATCATCCCGTTCCCCACGTACATGGCCACATGGTGGACCGCCTCCGGCCCCGGGCCGGAGGCGTAGAACAGGAGGTCCCCGGGTGCGAGCTCGGAGGGGCTCACGGACACGCCGGCCGTGGCCTGGTCGTCGGCGTCGCGCGGGACGACGATCCCATGGGCCCGGAACGCGGCCCACACGAGCCCTGAGCAGTCGAAGCCCAGGGCCGAGGTCCCCGCCCACAGATACGGGACCCCGGAGAAGAGCTGGGCACTCCTGACCAGCTCCGGCCCCGTGGCCGGGTGCGGAGGCGAGTCGACGATGTCCACGTCGGCCCGGGCCAACAGGCCGCGGCCGTCGTCCGGGGTGGCCACGGTGACCCACTGGTCATCGACGGCCAGGACAGGGAGCCTGGTGGCATAGGTCACCTGAAAGCCGGGGCCGGTGGGTTGTCCCGGATCGCGCAGCGTCGAGCGCGGGGCGGTGACCGCTGCAGATCGCCCGGTGTCGGCACTGGCGGGTCGCCGGCTGAGCTGCACCGCGGGCAGCCAGCCCGGATAGCCCCGCCGGTCGAGCGAGGTCGGCTGGTCGCCGATGGTCACCCTGGCCCAGTCGCCACGTGTCTCCACCACGGTCACCCGTTCGCCGTACAGGGCCTGGGTGACGAGGCGGCCCACCAGCCAGCGCTTCTCGGCGACCGTCATGGTGGAGACCCACCGGTCGACATCGACGGGATCGCTGAGCGACGGCTGGTCGACGGGCCTGGCCATCTGGGGCTCGCTCCACAGCGTGGCCACGCTCACGTCGACCAGGACGTCGGATCCCACCGCGAGCGGCGCAACCAGGGCGGGTGCGATGACCGCCCGTGGCGCCTGTGGCGCCTGTGGCGCCGCCGGATGGTTCTCCGGCGCCGCCGGGGACCCGGCCTGTGGCGACGGCGGCAACCGGGCCGCCGTGGCCCGAACCGCTCGCCCATCGCCGGGGTGGGCCCGGGTGACGGCCACTACCGTCGCCGACACCGCCACCATCGCCGTCAACCCGGCCAGGACCGGCACCAGCCACCGGCGCCGTTGCAGCATGGACCGACTGTACCGGGGCACGTGCAAACTACGATGAGCGGGCGTGTCCGCTCGACGACCCATGTGGGCACGAATGGCGCTGCCGGCTCTGGCCCTGTCGGCTCTGGGCGTCGCCGCCTGCTCGACCTCCCCGGGGGAATCGGTGCGGGCCGCACCCGGCTCGGCGGGGTCGACGAGCACCTCCGCGGCCCCGGTGGGCACGGTGGCACCGGCGGTCACCACCACCGCGGTCGCTCCCAGTCCCGCCTTCGCGGCGATGGTGACCCCGGTATCGGCCACCGATCTGGGGCGGTCGTGGCACGACGGGTGCCCCGTGGGCCCCGACCGGCTGCGGTCGGTGAAGCTGAGCTACTGGGGCTTCGACGATCGACCCCACGACGGCGCCGTCGTGGTCGACGCGACCGTCGCCGATGCCGCCATCTCGGTGTTCCACCGGCTCTACGACGAGCGCTTCCCGATCTCGGGCATGCGACCGATCGACGCCTTCGGTGGCGACGACAATGCGTCGATGGCCGCCGACAACACCTCGGGGTTCAACTGCCGCTCGGCCGTCGCCGCCGGGCCACCGCAGTGGTCGGCCCACGCCTACGGCCAGGCCATCGACGTGAACCCCGTGGAGAACCCCTACATCCAGGGTACCGACGCGCTCCCCCCGGCCGGAGCTCCCTATGTCGACCGCACCCGTTCCCGGCCGGGCATGGCCGTCGCCGGAGGGCCGCTCACGAGTGCATTCGCCGCCGCCGGCTGGTCGTGGGGTGGTCGTTGGTCGTCACCGGACTACCAGCACTTCTCGGCCACCGGCGGCTGATTCCCGCCACCTCCCGTCAAGAACGGGAACGACCCGTCCGTTACAGCTTCGGCAGCTCCGATGCCGGGCCCATGACGATCCGGGTCGTGGCCGGGTCGATCCAGCGCAGGGCGGTGAGCAGTTCGGCCTCGGGCAGGCTCACGCACCCGGCGGTGGGCCCTCCCGTGGAATCGTGGAGGAAGATGCCCGAGCCGATCCCGCCCCGAGCGGGGACGTTGAAGTCGATCAGGGCTACGAAGCGGTAGGCCACGGGATAGTCGACGAGATGCTCGAAGTGGCCCCAGGGCGCGTGGGCCGGGTCGACCGGCCCCTGCTGGTGGGTGTTGTAGCCGGGACTGGCAGGATCCTCCACCCAGTAGTCGGTGTCACTGATGGCGAACCATCCGCCGGCGTAGCCCGGGTCGGAGCGCAGGCCGAAGCCGGTACCGAAACCGAACGAGCCCACCGGTGACCGCAGGGTCGACTCTCCCGGCTGGTAGGCCCAGCCGGCCCGACCCACGCCCGCCGGCCACGGGCCGCCGGCTGCGGCCCACGTGCCGTCGGGGCCTCGTTGCCACAGGGTGAGCGTCGCCGTGGACGACGACCATGACGACGAGACCACGGTGACCACCTTGGTGGCCCCGCCGGTGTCGCCCACCTCGTCGATGGACCTGACCGCCGTCTCGGAAGACAACGGCTGCGGCGGCGACGCCGCCGGCTTCGGTGCAGGACCTGCGGTCGTTCCCACCGTGCCCGTGGTCCGACGACCCGGCACCGTCGTCGTCGTGGCGGCTGCCGGCTGTGTCGACGAAGGACCGACGGCCGCCGTGGTGGACGAGGTGGCATTGGGTGCCGGCGCTGGGGCCACCGACCGCACCGCCGATGGGCCGTTGCCGCACGCGGCGACCACCGCCGCCAGCAGGGCGACGATCAGCCCGGTCCGCACCGCCGTCGCTCTTCCCACCCGCCACTATAACGCCGGGCGATCGAACCGGTCGGGTTCGGGGGCGTTGGCCACCGCGAACCAGACCAGAACGTCAAGAGGGCCGGCTCAGCCGCGGCGGTAGCGCACGGGGGTCTGCTCGACGGGCACCAGATCGCGCCGGTACTGGCGGTGGGTGCGGTCGATCGCCTCTTTGGCGTCGGCCACGACCTGGTTGAGCTGGTTCCGCAACCTGGCAATCTCGGCCTCCAGCTCCATCACCGCTTTCACCCCGGCCAGGTTGAGACCGGCCTCGGTGAGCTCGTGGATGCGACGGAGGCGGGCGATGTCGCGCTCGCTGTACCGGCGGCTGCCGCCACCGGTGCGGGCC
This sequence comes from Acidimicrobiales bacterium, assembly GCA_051001215.1. GTDB lineage: Bacteria > Actinomycetota > Acidimicrobiia > Acidimicrobiales > AC-14 > DATAQC01. The sequence goes on along the minus strand of JBPCNP010000128.1, from coordinate 3,077 downwards.
GGGTCGAGCAGGCCCCGGCGTTCGTAGATGCGCAACGTCTGGGGATGGACGCCGGCCAGCTCGGCGGCCACCGAGATGACGTACACGCCCCGGTCGAAGTTGCCCACCGTCAGACCCCTAGGTGGGAGCGGGGAGAGTCGGTCGAAACCGCGGCCAGCGCTTCCACGGCCTCTCGCTGCGCGGCCGTCAGCTGAGCAGGCACGTCGACATCGACGGTGACCAGCAGGTCGCCGGGCTTCGACGACTTCGGCGGGGATCCCGGTCGTGCCGCGGCCGTCGGGCCCGACGGGATGCCCCGGTTGCGCACCCGGAACGTCTTCCCCGAGCGGGTGCCGGCGGGGATCTTCACGGTGACGGGGTCGTCGAGCGTGGGGACCTTGATCTCGGCCCCGAGGGCAGCCTCGGCGAAGGTGACGGGGACGGTCACGGTGAGGTCGCGGCCGCGCCGGCCGAACAGCGGGTGGGGGGCGACCTTGACGATGACATAGAGATCACCGGCCGGGCCACCCTGGGCGCCGGGCCCGCCCTTGCCCTTCAGCCGGATGCGCTGGTCGTTGGCCACACCGGCGGGAATGCGGACCTTGACCTGGTGGGGTCGCATCTCGGTTCCGCCCCCGCGACACGTCGGGCAGGGTGTCTCGACGATCATGCCCGCTCCCCCGCACTGGGGGCAGGGGCGGCTGAACGAGAAGAACCCCTGGTTGTCGTCGGTCACGCCCCTTCCGGCGCAGCGGGGGCACACGCTTGCGCTCGTGCCCGGAGCGGCCCCACTGCCGTGACAGGTCGAGCAGGTGGCCTCCGAGGTGAGGTTCAACGCGGTGGTGGCCCCGTGGGCGGCGTCGAGGAACGACAGGTGCAGCTCGGCCTCCACGTCGGCGCCCCGGCGAGGGCCGGCGCCGGGGCCCTGCTGGCCGCCGCCGCGAATGCGACCGAACAGGTCACCGAACACGCCCCCGAGATCGTCGCTGGAGAAGTTGAAGCCGCCTCCTCCGCCTCGCGTGCCCTGTGCGCCGCGGGGGCCGGGCGCGCCGGCACCGGCGAAGGGGTTGGCCATCGGGCCGAGACGGCGGATCTCGTCGTACTCCTTGCGCTTGTCGGCATCGCCGACCACGTCGTAGGCGGCCGAGATCTCCTTGAAGCGCTCCTCGCCGCCCGGATGGGCATCGGGGTGGTGGGCCTTGGCCAGCTTGCGGTAGGCGCGTCTCAGCTCGTCCTCTGACGCCTTCTCAGGGACGCCGAGAACCTTGTAGTAGTCCTTCTCGTACCACTCACGCTGGGCCTGGGCCATCGCAACTCACCCGCGCACCTTCACCATGGCGGGTCGCAGGACACGCCCCTTCCACCGGTACCCGAGACGGAGCACCTCCGACACCACCGGTCCGTCGTCGGCGTCCTCGTGGGCCACGGCGTCGGCCTCGTTCGGATCGAACGGCTTGCCCGTCGGGTCGATGCGCTGGAGGCCCTCTTTCTGGAGCACGCTGAGCAACCTGGTGTGGACCTGGTCGAAACCCTCGCCGTGGGCCAGAGCCAGGTCGAAGGTGTCGAGGGGATCGAGCAGCTTGTCGACCAGGGCCTCGGCCGCCCGCTCCACCTGCTCGCTCTGCTGCTTGAGCATGCGCTTGCGGTAGTTGTCGAAATCGGCCGTGACCCGCCTGAGCTGTTCCAGGTAGTCGTCCCGTTCGGCGGCCAGGGCGCCGACATCATCGAGCAGGATCTGCTCTGCCTGGTCGACGCCGGCCGAGGTCTCGGCTGCCTCCTCGGCCCGGGCCTCGGCCAGGGCCTCGTCGGCAATGCGCTCGGCCTCGGCGATGAGCTCGGGGTCGGCATTCTCGCCGCCGTCGACCGTTTCGTCGGCGTCGAGCGACACCCGCACCACCGCTTCCTCGGCGCCGACCGCCTCCCGCAGCTCGTCCCAGGTGGAAGACGCACCGGGCGGACCGTCCGCCGGTGCCTCGGCATCGGCGGGGGGAGAGTCCTGAGCCTCAGAACCAGACGCCTGGGCACGAGCGAGGCGGCCCAGGACTCCACCCGTCGGGGTCTCCGGCACCTCCGCGGACATCAGGCTTCGTCGACGATCTCGGCGTCGACCACGTCGTCATCACCGGGGCCGCCGCCGGGACCACCGCCGGCATCGCCGCCGGCACCGTCGGTCGACGACGAGGCCGCGTCCTGGTACATGCGCTGGGCGATGGTGGACGTGGCCTGCATCAGGGCCTCGCTGGCCGAACGGATTCGGTCGCCGTCGTCGCTGCCCAGGGCCTCCTTGACGTCGGCCAGGGCGCCGTCGAGCTTGGACTTCTCGTCGGCGTTGATCTTGTCCGACTGCTCACGCAGCAGCTTCTCGGTCTGGTAGACGACGGTGTCGGCCTGGTTGCGGGCCTCGGCCTCTTCCTTGCGGCGCTTGTCCTCGTCGGCGTGGGCCTCGGCGTCACGCATCATCTTCTGGATCTCGTCGCGCCCAAGGGCCGACTGGCCGCTGATGGTCATCGACTGCTCCTTGCTCGTGGCCCTGTCCTTGGCCGACACGTGCACGATGCCGTTGGCGTCGATGTCGAAGGTGACCTCGATCTGGGGCACCCCGCGCTGGGTGGGCGGCAGGTCGACGAGCTGGAACTTGCCCAGCGTCTTGTTGTAGGCCGACATCTCACGTTCGCCCTGCAGGACGTGGATCTCCACCGACGGCTGCATGTCCTCGGCGGTGGTGAACACCTCGGTGCGCTTGGTGGGGATGGTGGTGTTGCGCTCGATGAGCTTGGTCATGATGCCGCCCCGGGTCTCGATGCCGAGCGACAGCGGCGTGACGTCGAGCAGGAGGATGTCCTTCACGTCGCCCTTGAGCACGCCGGCCTGCACGGCTGCGCCCACGGCCACCACCTCGTCGGGGTTGACGCCCTTGTGGGACTCCTTCTTGGTGATTGACTGCACCAGGTCCTGCACCGCCGGCATGCGGGTGGAGCCACCGACCAGGATCACGTGGTCGATGTCGGCGGGCTTGAGGCCGGCGTCTTTGATGGCCTGCTGGAACGGGCCCTTGCAGGAGTCGACCAGGTCGGCGGTGAGCTCTTGGAACTTGGACC
>JBPCNP010000127.1:0-4766 GCA_051001215.1 Acidimicrobiales bacterium | reverse complement strand
GGCTCTGGGAGGCGACGAAGGAGGATGTCGTCGCTTTCCACCGGGTGAGGCGGGTCGTCGACCCGACGGCAGCAGTGAAGAAGGACACGTGGAACCGTTCGGTGGCTGCCCTCGACAAGCTCTACCGGCCCAGTACTCCCGAAGCTGTCCCCAGGGGCAAAGTAGCCCGCCTCAATCTGGGACCCAACGGTGTCGCAGAGCCGGCGTTCGGTGATACCGCGATCCCGTCGAGTGCGCGCGCATTACGGGACGCCATTCTGAAGTCCCGCGAGGTCCCAAACAGATCGCCGACTCCGGCGCGGGGAGTCTCCTGAGACAAGAGCGCGGCGACCGCTACAAGGCCACCCCGGGTTGCTGAGGCGATATGCGTCGTCGTCAGCCACCAGTCGACCAGGTCAGTGGGCTGAAGGGTCTGCGGGCGCCCTCCCAGGGGCCACTGGCCGTCGCCCATCCCGAGAGAAGACCGTGAGCCGGGGGTCTCTCGCTCGCGTTGGTTTCTGTCCCACTAATCGCTACCCGGAGGAGCCCCCGTGCGAGGCGTTCTGGCAGGAGGTGCTGACCAGGTGGATCACCACGGTGGTCGTCGTGATCGTGGTGGTCCTGGTGTTCGTGGTGGCCGGTCGGATGCTGGGCTCAGGGACCTAGTCGGCCCAGGCGAGCCCTTGGCCCTCGACGCGACAGCAGGCCCGGACCATGACCGGGCCTGCTGCTCTTCTCATAAGGGAACCGACTACGACGTACGGACTCGACGGCTCCTGATCTTCGACCCCACCGCCGCCGCAGTGGCGATGGCGAGCACCAAGAGCAACTCGAACGGACCGATGCTAAGCCCGAGAGCGGCAGACAGAACGATCAGGCATACCACCGTGCCGACGAAGATCAGGAAAACCCTCATCCCGTTGTCGACCAGTAGTAGGTCCCGTTGGCGTGAGCGAACAGGTTGATCCTCGGGTAGGAGGTCCCGACGCACCCGAAGTGCAACACGCAGTTCTCGATCTGGCCCTTGGCCTGGTAAGACCAGCCGGTGTGCCACGAGTAGTTCATCGAAGCCCAGCCATAGAAGAACTCGGTTTCCCACGCCGGCTCCCCGCGAACGATGTAGCAACACCCCGACACATTGGTGAACGACGGACGGGGGTGCCACTGGTCACGGACGTAGCCCCAGCTGACACCTGGAACACCTCCGCCCCAGCCGTACTGGAACCCGACGTTCCAGGTCCACACCAGGGAACCGAGGGTCGAGTAGCCGTTGGTCCGCACGTTGAGCCAACGCCAGCCCTCGGCCGAACAACAGCCTCCGCTACCCGAAGAGGCAGCAGTCACCGTTCCCGGAGCCGCCGTCGTGGGTGGCGTCGCGTCACCGCCGGTGGGGTTCACCTCTCTGGTCGTTGACACCTCCGCTTTCACCACCGCGCCAGTACCGGGGTCGAGCGTCTTGTCGGTGACGGTCCGAAGCCCGCGCTTGTCAGGAAGGCCGATCTCCTTGACCCGGTGAGCCGTGACGTGCTTGCCCTCCTTGTCGCTGGTGTCCACGAGGTCCACTTCGAAGGACTCCAGCTTGGGGTCGATCTTGGTGGCGTTCGGACTGGGCGACTTAGTTGGGGCCGGATCCGTGTTCTTGACATTATTACCGGCGACTGCCGTCGTGGTAGTGGAACCAACCGTCAGAGCAACAGTGGCCAGCAGGGCTAGTGGCCCCGCCCACCTCAAACTCCGTCGCTTCTCTCGCACTATTCTCCATTCTCGCCAGCCCGGATGGGGGGCGTACCCACTAAGAGCACCGGAGACCCCGGTTTGATACCCGTCCGAGAAGAATGTCGTTCGAATCATAGCCAACTTGGGCTTGCCCCTGGTCGCTCGATCGTGGGCCATCACGGCCTGCGACGAGGATCCGTGCAGGATCCTGAACGGTGAGCGCTCCAGCCGCTCGTTCCACGCCAGGCCTAGCCGAGCGCCCGGCGTCCTCTCGCATCCGCCGGTCGCAATACCGGTGGCCCGGTCCGTTCTGAGACGCTGATTGTCACCACGACTTGTGGACGCGTCCGCGTGCGCTTTCGAGCCGTTCCCTGGGCACCGTCTCAGAAACGACCGTTTTCGAGCCGGAGCAGGCGCGCCGGCGCGCAGCAGTAGCAAGACTGGGAGCATGGCCGGGCCTCAGACCAAGCTGCTCACCCGCGGCCTGCGCCTGGAGTACGTGACGCTGGGATGGAACGTCGTCGGGGGTCGCCGTGATCGCTATCGCTGCGCTGACCGCCCGCTCCGCCACCCTCGCCGGCTTCGGGCTGGACTCCCTCATCGAGATCTTCGCCTCCGTGGTCGTCGTGTGGGAGCTCACCGGCGCGGCGAGCGACCCGCGGCAACGGAGATAGCCCTGCGCCTCATCGGGACCGCATTCTTTGCCCTCGTGGCCTACATCACAGGTCAAGCCGCCTACGTGCTGGTCACCCAATTGCAGCTCACCGCTCAGGATCGGTGGACCGCCGTCACCTGTGCCGTCATGCTCGGGGTGGCGTCCCAGGTGCGGTGTAAATAGGGACGAACGCAGGTTCCGTTGATCATTCTACGCGGCGGGTATGACGGCTTCGTCGACGGTTGTGATCACCTCCTCGGTGGTAGGCGGATCGAAGAGCTGGGCCCGGAGTTCTTGGAGCTGGCGCACGGCGGCCGGTGTCATGACCACGCCCCGCCACCCACGGCTGGCCCGGTCGAGCACCGCCCACACGAGCCCCAGGCAGGTTCGCTCACCGGGCAGTCGGCCGATCACCTTCACCCGTCGGCGTGTCTCGCCGAAGGTGCGCTCGATGAAATTGGAGTGTCGGATGCGGCCATGGTGGCCGGCGGGGAAGCGCAGGTAGGTGGTGAGGCTGGCGAAGTCGGCCATGAGGCAGTCGACGGCGGCCGGGAAGGTCTTGCGATAGGTGGCATCGAAGCGTTGCGCCCGGGCCCGGACCACGGCGATGGATGCGTCGCCCGGCGCCTCCCCGGTGTCGTCGAACAGCGCCCAGTACGCCTTCTTCACCTCGGCCTGGTGCTCGACGGGCACTTTGGCCAGGACGTTTCGCGCTCGATGGATGACGCAGCGTTGGCGAAGGCTGTGGGGAAAGACCAGCTCCACGCCGGCGATGAGACCTGGGGCGCCGTCGGAGATGACCAGCAGCGGCGCCCGCAGGCCCCGGCCGACCAAGTTGTCCAAGAAGCCCTGCCAGGCGTCGGTGGACTCCGATGCCCCGGGCTCCAGGCCCACCAGCACCGGGCGGCCCTCGGTCGTCATCCCCCACGCCGCCAGCACGGGCTCGGCGCGAGCGCCGTCGTGGTAGCGGAAGTGGCTGCCGTCGAGGTACAGGTACTCGAGGGCCACGTCGCTCAGGCTGCGGTTCTTCCAGGTGTCGAACTCGTCCTTGATGGCCTCGCACACCCTGCTCACCGTCGACTTGGACAACGACGCCTCCGGGCCCAGGGCGTCGGCCAGGGTGGCCTCCACGTCGCGGACCGACAGGCCCCGGACGAAGCCGGCGATGACGAGGGACTCCAGTGCGTTGGTGCGACACACGCCGACGCCGAGGAGCCGGGAGGCAAAGACCTCGTCGGTTCCCCGCAGCTTGGGACGATCGATGGTGACGGGCCCGGTGGTGGTCTTGACCGTGGTCGGGCAGTGGCCGTTGCGGCTGCCAGCACGGGCACGCTCGCCGTGGGCGTAGCGCTTCCGGCCCAAGAACTCGGTGACCTCAGCCTCGATGGCGGTCTGCATGAGCAGGCGCACGCCGAGGCGGGCGACCTCCTCCAGGACCTCGCCGAGCTCACGCTCGGAGGCGAACAGGTCATCGATGTCGGCGCGGACACGCTCCAGGGGGGATACTCGTGTGGACACGGGTGTGGGTTCCTTTCTCTGCTTGCAAGGCTTCGAGAGGAACCTACGCCCGTCGACTATTTACACCGGGGACTGGACGCCACCATGCTCGGCCTCGCCGGGGGGAAGGCGCCACCGACAAGGCGCTCGCCAACCCGGTGCTCCAGACCGAGGGGCGGCTGACGCTCGTCGACGCCTACCTGGCCGGAGCCGTGCTGTCGGCCTCGTCATGAACGCCGCGGCCGGCTGGTGGTGGGCGGACCCGCTTGCAACGGTCATCTGATCTACGCCTTTTCGGGGCCGCCATGCGTCGTGGGTCGCACTCTGTGACCGCCCGGACGGCACTGTTCGGAAACCTTCGTTTGCGGATACCTGCCGCGACCGGCGCGTTTCCGCAGGTCAGCGCTGTAACAGGGGCCGTGTACGCGCCTATGTGACGCGCTACCCCGTCTGCGATACAGTCGGTGCTCGTGCGGATCGGCTACGGGAGGGTGTCCACACGGGACCAGAATCCCGACCGGCAGCACGACGCCTTGGTGGCGGCCGGCTGCGAGCAGATCCTCGTCGACAAGGCGAGCGGCAAGTTGGCCCGCCGCCCGGCGTTGGACCAGGCGCTGCTCGTCGCACGCGCCGGCGATCAACTGGTAGTCACCAAACTGGACCGACTCGGCCGTTCCCTCGAGGACCTGATCGCCCTGGCCAAGGGCCTCCAGGCCCACAAGATCGACCTGGTGGTGTTGGACCAAGGCATCGACACGTCGACCGCAGTGGGCCGCATGTTCTTCCAGATCCTCGCCATTATCCAGGCAACGGGGTGTCTCAACCGAGCGAGTGTGTCAGATAGGGGTCACCGACTCGGTGCTCTCAGACACCGAGAACGCCGGTGCGGGGAGCGTCGGGGGCGGACGGCGGAACTGTC
>JBPCNP010000126.1:0-3334 GCA_051001215.1 Acidimicrobiales bacterium | reverse complement strand
TCGCACCGAAGGCGGCATGCGGTGGTGCAGGAAAGCGACGACGTTTGCCATGATTGCCTGATGGCGGGTGTTGGGTGCAGGCGTCACGACGAGCGATCCGTAGCTGAGCTCGTAGCGGTTCTCATCGTCGGGGACGGCTTCCAAGTCTGAGTACGTGAAGACCTGGCTCGACCGGTCGATCGTTCTCAGCGCCATAGCTACAGTGTACGAGGCGAAGCGCATCTCAGACGACCCCTGTGGGCGGCCGTTGAGTCGCGCACGTCGCGGCAGCACGAAGGCAGGGCGCTGACGGTGACGGCGATGCGCGCTCCCGCCGGCCTGGGGCCAGGGGCCCGGGAGCAACGAGCTCAACCCTCGATACGTCGACACGACCAGCGACGGCCGCCCGTCGCGTGACCACGGCTAGAAAGCTCGGACCCAGTGTGCGGACATTGACTCGACACGGGCAGCCCGGCCTGTCGGCCTACCCGGGAATGCCCAGGCTGGCGCCCAGGTCGAACTGGCGTCGGCGGGAAGGGGCACGGCCTGGCCAGCGGGGAGGGCCACCAGCTCCTGGGCCGTGCCGTCGGCTCGCGTCCATGCCGCCTCCCACAGCCACACCCGCTGACCCACCCGAGCGGGGTCGACACCCTCGCCCACCGCCGTCACCGTCCCGGCCCCGTCCTGGTTCGGCACGATCTGGGGGTACCGGAGCTTCTCGCCCGGCGCCTTGGCCTCCCTCGACTTCCAGTCGGTGGGGTTCACCCCCGACACGGCCACCGCCACCACGACCTCGCCGGGGCCGGCCTCGGGTTCCGGTCGCTCCACCAGGCGCAGGACCTCGGGACCCCCGGTCTGCTCGTGCACGATCGCCCTCACCGGACCTCCCTCCCGTACTGTGTCCGCGTTCTGACCCACCGTCTTCGAGCTCGCGCACAGAACGAGATCGGGGGCCGGCGGTAGGCTGGGGCGATGAAAATCGGAATCGTCGGAAAGGGTGGGGTGGGCAAGACCACCCTCTCGTCGCTCATCTGCCAGACCTACGCCGAGCGGGGTCAACGGGTCGTGGCCATCGACACCGACTCCAACCCCAACCTGGCCATGAGCCTGGGCCTCGACGAGGACACCGCCAACAACGCTCCGCTGGTCCCCCGGTCCCTGGTCGTCGGTGGCGGCGACGGCACCCTCACCCCCGCCGCCCTGCTCACCGAGTACGGCCTGCGCACGCCGATCGGCGTCACCCTGCTGCACGCCATGCGGGTGGAGCAGGCCGGTGCCGGTTGCACCTGCATGTCCCACGCCACCGTCCGCAGCCTGCTGGGCATGGCCATGGAGGAAGAAGCCGACGTCACGCTGGTCGACATGGAGGCCGGGCTCGAGCACCTCAGCCGGGCTGGGGGCACGCTGGCCTACGCCGACGTGCTGCTCATGATCATGGAGCCCACCCGCAAGTCGATCCTCACCGCGGCCCGGACGGTGCCGCTGGCCGAGGAGCTCGGTATCCCCCGGATGTACGGCGTGGGCAACAAGGCCCGCCTGCCGGCCGACGCCGAGTTCTACGAGAAGGTGTGCGCCGAGCAGGGCGTGGCCCTGGGCGGGGTCGTCCCCTTCGACGCCGCCGTCCCGATCGCCGACCGTCGGGGGGTCGGTCTGTTGGCCGGCCAGGCTCCCGCCGTGCGGGCGGCCGTGGGCCGGATCCTCGACGTGGTCGACTCCGAGGAGGACCAGCGCATCGCCGTCGAGCGCCGGCAGGCTCGGCTCGAGCGGCACATCGCCACCATCCGCGGCTAGGCCCGGAGCCGCTCGGATGGCAGCGGCCGACCTGCACGGAGCCCTCGGTGACCCCGCCGAAGATCTGTCCCAGCAGGACGGCAACGACCCGGCCGCCCACCAGGCCGGGCTCCGACTGGAGTACGCCACGACGACCTGGAACCTCCTCGAAGTCGTGATGACCGTCTCGCTGGGTCTGGCCGCCGGCTCACTCGCCCTGGTGGCATTCGGGCTCGACTCGGCCGTCGAGGTGTTCGCCTCGCTGGTGGTCATCTGGCAGATGCGGGGCGACCACAACGGCAGCGATGACCGGCGCGTCCGACGGGCCCTGCGCCTCATGGCCGCGGCCTTCGTGGTCCTCGGGCTCTACCTGGCCGCCAACGCCGTCTTCGCCATCGTGAACGGCAATGAGCCATCCACCTCACCTGCCGGCGCCGCGTTCATGGCTGCGACGGTCGCGGTCATGTTCGGCCTGGCGGTGAGCAAGCGACGGGTCGGCCAACGCCTGGGAAGCAGGCCGCTCCTGGCCAACGCCCGCATGACGTTCCTGGACGGCTGCCTGGCCGCAGGAGTGTGCACTGCGCTCGTGGCCGACCTCGCCCTCGGATGGTGGTGGGGCGACCCGCTGGCGGCGGCCGTCGTCGCCGCACTCGCCACTCGCGAGGGAATCAACGGTTGGCGCGAGGCGGCCACCATGGCGTCCACGTGAGGGCCGCCACGGCTAGGCGATGCGGTGGCCACCGGCGTAGACGTTCATGGTGTGGCCCCGGAGAAAGCCCACGAGGGTCATCCCCGCCTCCTGGGCCAGCTCCACGGCCAGGCTCGACGGGGCCGACACCGCAGCCAGGGCCGGGGCGCCGGCGATGAGGGCCTTCTGGACCAGCTCGAAACTGGCTCGGCCCGAGGCCATCATGACAGTGGACCGCAGGGGAAGATGGCCGCGCATGGCCGCCCACCCGATCACCTTGTCGAAGGCGTTGTGGCGCCCCACGTCCTCCCGCACACAGACGAGACGGCCGCCGCCGCCGAACAGCCCGGCGGCGTGGAGGCCGCCGGTGCGGGCGAACCCCTCCTGTGCCTCCCGCAGGCGGTCGGGCAGACAGGCCAGCACCTCGACGGACAGGCGTAACGGGTCACCGGCCACGTCGAGGGGCGCCCGGGACCGTACCGACGAGATGCTGGTCCGCCCGCACAACCCACACGACGACGAGGTGAAGAACGCCCTCGGCGCCACCTCCGCAGCCGGGGCGTCGCCGGCGACGGCCACGTCCACCACGTTGAACTGCTGCTGGGGATCGACGGGCCCGGAGACGCAGTAGCGCATCGAGCGCAGCTGGTCGGCGCGATCGACGACACCTTCGGTCAACAAGAAGCCGGCGGCCAGCTCGAAGTCGTGCCCTGGGGTGCGCATGGTGACGGCCATGGGCCGGCCGTTCACCCGGATCTCCAGCGGCTCCTCGGCCGCCACCACATCGAACGCCCGCCGGCGGCTGTCACCCTCGATCCGCAGGAGCGGCCAGGGGACGCTGGCACCGGGCATCGCCGGCGACGGTAGCTCAGCGGTGAGGAGCTCGACGGCGCAACG
>JBPCNP010000125.1:0-13766 GCA_051001215.1 Acidimicrobiales bacterium | reverse complement strand
TCGGCGACATCGTCGGCATCACCCGTCAGGCTGCCCACCAACGATGGTCGCCACGAGAGGCGTGAAGCGATTAGCTTGAAGTCCAAGGGCCGTCACCGAACTTCAACAACGATCGTGACATCCTCGGCGATCAGTGTCACACCGAACCAGGGGAGGTTGCTCGCGCTCTTCGTCCAACTCTGTTCGGCTCGCAACATCCTCGAGATCGGCACCCTTGGCGGGTACAGCACCATCTGGATGGCGCGAGCAATGGGCCTCGGTGGTCGACTGGTCACCCTCGAGGCCGACCCCCGATGCGTCGACATCGCCCGGGCCAACATCGCCCGCGCCGGCATATCTGGCGTCGTCGAGGTGCGACTCGGAACGGCGCTCGACATCCTGCCGGAACTGGCCGCGGAGGGCGTTGGCCCCTTTGACTTCGTCTTCATCGACGCCGACAAGGCCAACAACCCCGAGTACTTTCGGTGGGCTCTGCGGCTGTCCCGCCCTGGGAGCCTGATCGTGGTCGACAACGTGGTGCGAGACGGGGCCATCCTCGACGCCGCCAGCACCGACCCTTCTATCCGTGGTACCCGCCGTCTCTATGAGGTCATGGCCGCCGAGCCTCAGGTCAACGCAACCGCAATCCAGACGGTCGGCGCAAAGGGCTACGACGGCCTCGCCGTCGCCCTCGTCACCGACAAAAGTTAGCGGCCGGCGCCGCTCACGCCTGGCGGCTCACGCCGCTTCGGGCTGGCGACCTTCGTCGCTCGTCAGTCCGGCCGTTCCGAGGATCGCCCGGGCGGTGGTGATGACCCGGGCGGCCGTGGCCCGGACCACCTCGGAGTCGCCGCCGGCCCACACCGTCACATACGGAAAGCTGTAGGAGCTGGCCTGCATGCCGGCGCCGGCGCAGACGAGAAAGGCAACGCTTTCGGCCTCGACCTCGGCCCGTCCCCGACAGGAGCTCGTGCCGTGATCCAGCAGCACGTGGGCCAGCTCGTGCGCCATGGTCTTGGCTGCCTGGGCCGTGTCGACGTCGGCCCGCACTCGCACGACGTGGCTGAGAAAGTCCGTGCGGCCGTTGGCACCTGAGCAGTCTCCCCGTTCGATGCTGAAGCCGGCTGCCTCCACCTGGGCGGCCAGGCCACCCCAGAGGGCTTCGGGGGCATCGCCTTCGAGGACGTTGGCGGCCAGGCCCGGCAGGGGCTCACCATCGGTCTGAGACACGTCGAAGACGTGCACCACCCGAAAGCCGCGCAAGATCCGGCGGGCTCCGTCGCTCTCACTGTCGGGCTGGTCGTCGGCGGCATTCGCCTTGTAGGTGCAGGGGGCCAACACGGCGATACCTCGCTCGCCCTTGCGCACCTGGCGGCCAAGGCGCTGCCAGGTGCGGTACCCGCCGACACGGGTGGCCTGGGGAAACTGTCGCAGGATCAACAACACGTTGGAAGGGCTGTAGCAATGGAACTTCGCCGCCGAGGCCAGCATGGCCCGCCAGTCCTCCCCCGAGGACAGGGCTTCGACGGCCTGAACGAGCTGCTCGTGAACCTCGGCCAACCGGTCTCGATCTGGCATCTCCGTTCCTCCTGACGTTGGGCGCTGGGCCGCTTGTCGGCCGTAGTGGGGCGTCCAACGTCTGGACAGCCCCCTCCTCCGGCACGGCACGGGGTCAAGGGACGGGCGCAGTCCGAGCGAGGACACGGAGCGCCAGCGGAGGCCCGCAGCGACCCTTGACGTCGGGACGGGACGGATGACACCCCGGGCGCGACCGCCACGGACAGCCGCCGCATGGGCAATCGCCGCGAGAGGACACCCTGGGAGTATTGGGCTGCGCCGCGCCGGGCGGTCATCGCGCTCTCAGGCAGTCGGCGCGTGCCAGTCAGCACGCCTGATGCGGTACAGCACATGACGACGAAGCGGATGACCGGGAGAGATGTCGGGATGGTCGAAGTCGTCCGCTGGATCGTGGGTAAGGCCAAGTCTCTCCATCACCGACCGCGAGCGCGCGTTCGACTCGGTCGTGAACGACACGACCTCCGGAAGCAGAAACTGCGAGAAGGCGACCGCGAGCACGGCTCTGCCTGCCTCCGTGGCGTAACCGTTCCCCCAGGCCGATCGGCCGAGACGCCAGCCAACCTCGACAGCTGGAGTGAAGGGCGCTTCGAAGCGCGGAACGGCGAGGCCAGTGAATCCGATGAACTCGCCGCTGGCCACGACCTCGAGCGCCCATAGCCCGAAGCCATCTCGGGCGAACCCCGCCTCGATTCGGTCGACGAGCCGGTCGCTGGCTTGTCGACTGATCGGCTCAGGAAAGTAGGCCATCACCTCGGGGTCAGCGTTCATTGCCGCAAACGGCCCTCGGTCTGCTGGAACCCAGGCGCGCAACAGGAGCCGTTCCGTGCGGATCCCCGCTGGCGTCATTTCAGCAGCTGTCACGGCGAAGAGAGTCTGCCCGTGTCTGTCGAGACGCGCCCCTGCGATCCTTGCCGGGGAGGACCGAGCCGGATCGAGGTCTCGCCGGAGTCAGTGACTCGCCGCATCGCCGCCAGCTTCTGCTCGGCGCCAGCGAGGGAGGCAACCAGCCCCTCGACTTCGCCGAGCCAGCCCCGATGATTCGCCTCCGCGAGTCGGGCGTTGAGGTTGTCGATGATCTCGACGAGACGGCCGAGCTGCTTGGGGTCGGGTCGCAGCATTGGGCAGCGGACACAGGCGTGCTCGTGTTGGCAGGGCGTTCCGTAGGCCCGGCCGCAGGTGCCGAGCTCGACCTTGCGCCGCTCGAAGTGGCCCAGAAACTCCTCCCACTCGACGTCGGTCGGCTCGCGATACTCCTCGCTCGGACGCAGTCCCCGGCGGCGGGCGATGAAGGCTCGATGGTGATCGATCACATCCTGGTCGTAGACGGCCACATAGGCCTGGGTCGTGGTGAGGCTCTGATGGCCGAGGAGCTTGGCCGCGATGTGCACCGGCAACCCGGTGGCCACCGCCTCGGTGGCGAAGATCCGACGGAAGTCGTGAGGAGTGAATCGCCGCGCCGCGCCGCCGGCGTCGGTCAGGCCGGCCGCGGCCGCGGTGCCATCCAATAGGAGCTTGACCCGATGCGGGGTCACGACGTGGTTGGCCAGACCCCAGGGCCGCTGGAACAGGAAGGGCAGGGGCGGGCTGTGCAGGCGTTCGGCCGCGTCGTAGCGGGTGACGAGCGGGAGGGACTCGGCGCCGTTGCGGACGCGAGAGATGATGACAGTGAGAACTTCGGCGAGCTCAGGGCTCACCACCAGCAGGCGTTCGCGGTCGGTCTTGGACGGTGTGACCTGCAGCAGCGGGATCACCTCGCCGGTGGTGGGCAGGGCGTAGGCGACGAAGCTGCGATGGGTGAGCTCGAGCATCTCCTCGATGCGCACGCCGGTGTGGCGGAGCACCTCGACGATCGCCCAGGACCAGAAGGCGTTCTCCTCCTCCAGCGTGAGGTTACGACGACCGGCGTCCGGCGACGCAACGGCGTACACGAGACCCGGGCGTCCGGTGCCACCACGGGCTGGATCAGTGACGATCGACACGCGTACAAGGCGTTCTCCTCCCGCTTCGAACTCGTCGCCCGGCGCGGCGGCGTGGGCGGCGGCGAGGAGCTCGCCGGCGTGGCGCCGTCGCTCGTCTGCAGCCGACACCATGGCCGGAAGTAGCGGGGCCAGCTCACGGATCCGTTGGTGCATGCGGGCAGTGGCGCGCTTGCGCTGCTTGTTCTGCCCGAGCAGGTCCCTTCCGGTGATGGGGTTCGGTGCCGCCCATACCGCCCATCGTCCGGGATCCTCCAGGGCCCAGGCGGCCAGATCGGCGTAGAAGGCCCGCACGGCCATCAGCACCGTGTTGGGGTCCTCCCGCAACCGTCCCACGCCATGGGTGCCGTAGCGGACGACGCGCAGTCGCTCCTTCCAACGGCGGATGACGTCGTCGGCCAGATGGAGGGAGTTGATGCCGGGCTCGTGCAGCTCCAGGTCACGCCAGAACAGCAGAGCCAGCTTCGAGGCGAGCTGGCGCAGCGAGGTGTAGTCCATGCTTGCCTGGCGCTCCCGCAGGTACTCGACCAGCAGGTCACGGACCGGCTTGCAGGCCAGGTCGTAGCCGTCGATCAGCTCCTCGACGCGCAACTGTCCCCGGCGCGACGCGGCCCAGATGGTAGGCGGGCTGTCGGCGGGAAGAAGGCCAGACTGGCGCAGCAGCAGATACCAATGCCCGTGCTGGCGGGCGGCATAGCCGACCTGGGCCCGGTAGGCCTCGATACAGTCGTCGACGGTGATGTCGGCCAACCGGCCGCCGTTGTGCATCAGGATGCGGGTCAGCTGGTGGAAGGCGAAGTTGCGATCGAGGGCCGTGAAGCGTGCAGTGCTGTCGCAGAGCGCGTCGAGGGTGGCGAACCCGTCGGGGTCGCGCAGGGCTCGGAAGCGCCGGAGCACCGTGGCCGAGCGCAGGCGGTAGATGATGCGGTAGGACGGCCTGAGCGCGTCCAACAGGATCATCCGCCCGATCGCTCCGGTGAGCTGGGCTCGCCCGTCGAGGCCAGGGAGAAGCCCCGGGATGCGTATGTCGTCGGCCCACTCCGGCCCAAGGCCATCTACCCCAGAGGCAAGCCAGCGGTGCTGCCAGGTAGCCCCGGGGAAGGTTTCGAGCCAGTCCAGAATCAACCCGACGACGCCCGTTCGCCGGCGTAGCTCGTTGCTTGTCGCTGCTGCGTCCAACGTCCTCATCCGGCGCAGGATCTCGTCTCGGTCCTCCTCGGTCTCGGGCCATGTGGCCGGGCGCTCGATCGTCGGCGTCTCCAGGTTGGGCGTTCGGAAGTCATGGGAGGACGCGGGGGTCGGATGGCTGGTGGGCCGCTGGCCACGCAGACGCTGGCGGGGGCCGGGCACGGTGTCGGCATAGACGTCGATGACGTCGGCCGGGGCAACCTCAGTCGACACCCGAACCTCCTCCCAACAAGGCGCGCAGGACCTCGGGCCGGTAGGCGCCCACCGGGGGCCTCGGTGGGGCTTCCGCACGATGGCGGTGATGTTCGAGCACTCTCGCCACGACCTGGTCCTCGCTCGGCCGGACGTAAATCTCGGTGGTGGTGAGATGGGCGTGGCCGAGGACCCACTGGACGTCGGTCAGTGCCAGCTTTGGGTCGGCGATCATCCGCTGGGCGGCGGTGTGGCGGAGCTGGTGCAGCGTCCAGGTGGTGCCCAGCCGGTCGTTGGCACGTTGGAGCGCTCGGCGCATGGCCGTATACGTAAGCGGCCGATGGGGCGCCCGCCTGGTGAGCCACAGCGCCGTCTCCCCGTCGGGCCGGGGCTGGCGGGCCTCGTAGAGCCGGAGCCAGACGAAGGCGTCGGCCGAGGCCGGGAGCCACTGCAACCGGCGACTGCCCTTGCGGTGGACGCCGATGAGCTGGCGGCCGACGTCGAGGTGGTCGACGGTGACGTCCAGCATCTCGGTTGCCCGCGCCCCGGTGCTCACGAAGAAGGCGAGCAGGGCGCGATCGCGGTCGCATCCCATCGCCGCGAACAGCTCGTCAAAGAGATGGTCGGGCAGACCCTTCGGCTGGGGTGGCGGCTTGCGCTGGCGCAGCGGTGCCCGCCGGTGGTGCTCGAAGGGCTCCATGGGATTGTGATGTTCGTTGGGACGCCGGCCGTGACGCCCGGCGGCCTGGGGCACGGGGTTGACGATCGGCCCGTCGGCCGCCGCCATGCGGTCGTCGTAGAAGCTGCGAAGCACCGCCAGGTTGTGGTCGATCGTGCCAGGGGCAAAGGCTGAGCGGGGCGGTCCGCCGTGCGGTGGACGCTTGGCCTTGGTGCGCATCCAGAGCACGAAGTCGCGGCAGTCGACCTGGCTGGCTCGATCCCAGGTGACATCGACAGCAGCAAGGAATCGCAACCAGCGGAGCAGCGCCGAGGCGTACGAGCGCGGGCTGGACGTGGCTGCCCCGCAGGCAAGGAACGACATGAGGAACTCCGTGACGGGCAGCACTTCGCCACCGGCCCCGTCAAGAACGCGGATGCCGACCACCGATGGGATCGTTTCAACTCGGCCAACTCGGCTGACCGTCAGCGTGGTGACGTCTCTCGGTTTCACGTCATCCCTCCCTGTGTCGGAACGACACCACTCGATCACTCCGGATGCTCGAAGCTGGGGATGGGGCCCAACGAGGGCCGCGTCGGTCCAGTGGTGCGGTCTACAGGTCGTGGCACAGCGTCTTGTCCGCCTGGCGCCCGCTGAGGTGGTCGGCCACCACCACGGTGTGGGCGATCAGATCGGTGACGCCGTTGGCGGATCCGCAGTGGCCCTGGGACAGGGTGTAGCCGGCGGAGGCGACCTGGGCTGCGAGCGCGTCCCACAGCGAGCTCTCGCCTTCGAGAAGCACGGGGGAAACGTCGGGGAGCTCCTCGCCCGTGGTGTCGGACTGGTCGAAGACATGGACGACGGTGAAGCCGCGTAGCACCCGGGCCAGCGCCGGGTTCTCGGCGGGATCGGCCTCGTCGACGGGACGGCGGCGGTAGACGCAGGGGGCGAGGATGGCGATACCTTTGGCCCCCTTGTTGACCTGGCGGCCGAGGCGCTGCCAGGCGCGGTAGCCAGCCACGCGGATGGCGTCAGGGCGCTGCATGAGGATGGCGAGGACGTTGTTGGCGCTGTAGGTGTGGAACCGCGAGGCCACGGTGAGGAACCGGGCCCAGTCGTCTCCGGACACGAGGGCCTCGACCTGGGCGGTGAGGTTGTCGTGCAGTTGGCGGATCTTGTCGGCGTTGGCGGGCATGGCAGTGCTCCTTTCGTGAGCGTGAGATGGCGCTGGCGCGCCGGATCAGGAGGGTTGGAGGCGGGCGAGAATCGGGTGCAGGTACGGGCTCTGTGCTGGACCGATGGGCTCGGCCCGCCCGTCGGACCACAGGAACCGCACGCCGACGATGTCGGTGGTGGTCTCGGGCACGGCGCCGTCGGGGTCACAGTGGGCGTAGATGCAGCTGGTGTCGGAGTCGACGGTGAATTCGTGAACGGCGACGTCGTGACAGCCACCCCCGGGATGCAGGCAGCAGGGCTCGGCGAACCGGACCCACACCTGGATGCCAGCCAAGTCGGGACTGAGATCAGCGGGGCTCAACCACCCGGCATTGAGCCCGTCGTAGAGGACGGGATACAGCGTCATATGCGTGCGCTCCTTTGTTCACTGGGTGCCCCCAATCGGCTGAGCCCGGGCCCAGCGTCAAGGCCGAAGAGCGAAGCGGCCGCAGCGAAGTTGAGGCGGGGGGTCCGGGGGCGCCAGCCCCTGGGAGAAGCAGGAACGCGCCCCGAAGGGGCGGCAGGCCTCGACTGCAGCGAGGGTGCGCAGCGTGCCTTGACGCAGTGACTGCGTCCCCCTCGTGCCACTCACCGATGACGGTGGGCCCGGGCGATGCACAGCAGCTCCGCTGACAGCGCCCGCCGGCCCGCCAGGGCCGAATAGCGGGCGCAGGAACACAGGGCTGCGCAATGGAGCACCTTTGTGAAAAAACAGATTGAGGAGGGGGGCGAGCGGCAGCGAGCGTGGGGGAGGGCGGCGGCGGCCTCCCCCGTGGGTCCGCCAGGACCCACATCGGGCGGCGCCTGGCGTGGCTCGGGACCCGCGTCGTGATGCGTAGCCCGGACGCGAAGGAAGGGCCCAGCGCCAGGTACGGCGGACACCCGGCGCGGGCCCTTCAGGGTGAGTCTTGCTCAGCTGGCCTTGAGTTGCGGCCTGGACTGGGGATGCGGCCTGCTCGGCCGGGTCTGTGCCGCCTTCGCCGGGCTCCGGCGCCGGCACGTAACGGGGATCTGGCCCTCTTCGGCCCGCAGGAACGGCTCGCCCAGCCACTCCCGACAGAGCCGACACTGCGTGATCGCCAGGCCCTTGCTGTCGAAGTAGGCGCCGGCGCTCCAGTGCAGCATCTCGCCGCAGGCGTGGGTGAGGATGAGTCCGGTGAGCATGGTGTCTTCGGCCTCCTTCCGAGGCGGTGGACCGACAGGGAGGGGACGGGCGCCGTTGCCCGCCCCCTCCCGCCGGTGGCTTTCAGAAGGGCTCCTCGCCCCCGGCGTAGGCCGGCTCGGCCGGGGCGTCGCCGTTGGTGGTGGACTTGGGCGGGTCCAAGAACTCGACCCCGTCGGCGACGACCTCGTGCTTGGAGTGGGGTGAGTCGTCCTGGCCCTTCCACTCCCGGTACTCGAGGCGTCCGGTGACCGCCACCCGACGGCCCTTGCTCAGGTGCTCGGCGATGGCCTCGGCCTGCTTGGCGAAGGTCACCACGTCGACGTAGACGGGGGGCTGCTCCTCGCCGTCACGCTTGCGCCGGGGGATGGCCAACCGCAGCGTGGTGGTGGCGGTGCCGCCGTTCGTGTAGCGGAGCTCGGGGTCCTTGGTCAGTCGGCCGATGAGCTGGATGGTGTTCATGTCGTTTCCTCCTGTTTGTGGTCTGTGGTTCCTTGGCAATGGACAGGCACGGCTCTTACGGGGGGATGCAAAGGTCTGCCCGCAGGGACGGCGAGTACAGGAGGGAGCGCAGCGAGCGAGGAACGGAGCCGCCTTTGCATCGTCCCGGAGCCGTGCCAACCTGATGCCGAGGAGCCCTCAGGCGGCACACACAGGGAGCAATGACCACACCTTCCGGCTTGGCCCACTGTCGGTGGCCCCGTGTTGCGTGAACCGCCCGGCCACCCGCGCTGCGCCGGTGTTCTCCCGTCGTCGACGGCGACCAGGCCCCCAGCTGCGCACCGACGATGGGAATCGACCAGGCCGAGGGCTCCCGTGCACTGTGGGCGTCGGTCTCGGCCACCACCGCCCCCGAGCGGGAGACCAGGACCTGTCCCAGGCCACTTCGAGCCGATCGACGCCGGTCGAGCCGGGCCCGTTCGTCCACCAGGCGGTCGCTGCCGATGTCAACGCGGACGGCGAGATCTCTCCGCACGTTCGGGGGTCGCCCGCCGCAGCGCCGGCTGTCGAGTGTGGGTACTGAGTGAGCCACCATGTCCCACTACGGGTCAGCCCAACCCCAGATGTGGTCAGAAGAATCTGAGTTTTTTCGTGAGCGGAGTGCATGGCGGAGTCGGAGGGCAACCGTTGGACGCGAGATCTCCGACGCTTTTCTGGCCCCGTGGTGGTAGGGCCTGGTCGAAACCAGCCCTTTGGTCGAGCACCGAGGCAGATCGAAGGGCCCCGCGACGCTACCGAGCTCGTTCGCCAACTATGTGGCCCATTCGCCGTCTACTCGCCACTTTCCCGGCGCATTCGCCATCAATTCGGGATCCCTACACGTCATCAGACACGGGCGATGGAGGCCAGCGAGGAATACGCGCCCAGGAACGCGAGGCGCAGGCTACTGCTCGTCTCGCCTTCACGGTTCTTTCTGAGGAGCACTTCCACGATTCCTCTGTCCTTCGACTCGGGGTTGTAGAGCTCGTCTCGGTAGAGACACATCACCGCGTCGCTGTCAGCTTCGATCGCGCCCGACTCCCTCAGGTCCGACAGGAGCGGCCGCTTGTCCTGGCGCTGGTCGACGTTGCGGTTGATCTGGGCGGCCACCAGTACGGGCACGTCGAGATCCTTGGCCAGGAGCTTGAGTCCTCGGGAGAACTGCGCCACCTCGACCTGGCGGTTTTCGGCCCGCCCCGTTGAGGTCATGAGCTGGAGGTAGTCGACGACCACCAGGCCGAGGTCGCCGTAGCGCGCCTTGATGCGCCGGCACCGGGCCCGCATGTGGAGCAGGGTGCACGTGCTCGTCTCGTCGATCACCAGCGGCGAACCGTGCAGGCGCCCCACCGCGGCGGTGAGCTTGGGCCAGTCGGTGTCGACGAGCTTGCCGGTACGGATGCGGCGGCTGTCGACGCGGGCCTCGGCAGCGAGGAGGCGCTGCGTCAGTGCACGGCGCGACATCTCCAGGGAGAAGAACACGACCGGACGCCGCTTGGCCATGGCCACGTGGGCCGCCGCTCCGAGGACGAACGACGTCTTGCAGTGCCCGGGGGCGGCCGCCACCACGTAGAGGCCCTGAGGCTGCAGCCCGAGCAGCGCACGGTCGACGTCGGTGTACCCGAGCGGCACGCCGATGATGTCGCCGGCGTTGGCCTCGATACGAGCCTCGATCAGGTCCAGGGCCTCGTTCAGGGCGACGTCGAGGTCGGTGACCGACTCGGTGAGGCGGTGTTCGGCCACGGCGAACACCAGGCTCTCGGCTTCGTCGATGACCCGGTCGACGTCGTCGGGCACGTCGTAACCCAGCTCGGCGATGGTGCCGGCTGCGGCGATGAGCCGGCGCAGCAGCGAGTGCTCGTGCACGATGCCCGCGTAGCGGGCGGCGTTGCCGATGGCCGGCGTGCGCGCCTGCAGCGAGATGAGGGTGGCGGGCCCGCCGATGGCATCCAGCAGGTCCGCCCGGCGCAGGGCTTCGGCCACCGTCACCGGGTCGGCCGGCTGGCCGTCGGCGTACAGCGAGGTGACGGTGTCGTAGACGTGGCCATGCGCCGGCTTGTAGAAGTCGCTCGGGCTCAGCTGCACCTCGATGGCGTCGCCGATGGCTTCCCGGCTGAGCAACATGGCGCCCAACAGCGACTCCTCGGCCTCAAGATTGTGAGGGGGGACTCGCCCACCGGCACTTGCGACCTGGCGACGGCGGGTTTGGTCGAGAGATTGGGCCATCAGATGTGTTCCTCCGCGCTCGGGTCGTTGTGTTGAAGGCTGCGCCACACGATCGGGCGCCAGTGAGCCAGGGTGGCCGGTGAGTTCAAGGCGTTGGTGGCCATGCCTTCGCCGAGGAGTCGGCGCACTTGGCCACGCACGGCCTCGTCGAGCTGGTCGAGGGCGTGGGCGTCGAGGGCCAGCACCGCCGCCTCGGCCTCCTCGTCGACCTCGTCGCCGTCGTCGGCGAGCACGAGAGGCGCTGCGGGAGGCTCGGGCTCGGCGGCGCTTCGGAAGTAGTACGGGTCGCCCTGGTCGGCCTTGCGGATGAGGATGGCGACAGGCGAGCGCATCGGCGCGCCCGAACGAAGGTCAGCAGTCATCTGCCGGGCGGCGGCGGCCACCTGGTCGGCCGCGTAGGGGCGGAGGCTCGCGATCACGCGTTGCGCGTCGCTGACTCCGGGCAGCTCACGGCGATCGCACTCGGTGAGAAGAGGGGCCAGTAACTGGGGCAGGTCCGCAGGACCCCAGTCGCACGGGTCGGTGATCCGCGGATTTTCGGCGCGCACCTCGTCGGGGTCCCGCGATTCCGCGGCGCGCAGAGGTGATGGATTTGATGTGATTTGAACATCACTCCTATCAATCAAGTCAACATCAGGAGAAGATCCGCGAGCTCGATCCGCGACTGATCCGGCGCGCAGCTCGTCGCCATCCGCGGCTTGCGCGCCGAATATTCGCGGGTCCTGCGCGCCTTCATTCGCGGACTGGGAGGCGCTGACGAGCTGGCTGGCGATCGCGGCCACCGTGCCAAGGAGGTCGCTGAGCTTGTCGAGGAGGCGCAGGACCTGCTCGGGCGTGACGGACCCTGTGACGGGAGATCCGCCGGCGACTGCGGGCGGCGGTTGGTTGTCCATGGGTGACTCCTTGGTGGTCGTGGCGTGGCCGTCGACGAGGTAGAGGCGGTGGCCACGACGCTGCAGCCGTCCGGCTGCCTCGAGGGCAGTCACGTGGCGGTGGGCGCTGGAACGGTTGATGCCGAGGTGCGTTGCCAGGTCCTGCAGCGAGGCGCGATGGCCGTCCTCACCGTTGACCAATTCGACTCGGGTGCCGTCAGCCGTCGGCCGAGCGAACGCGTCAACGAGCTCTCGTTCTACGGCGACGGTACGGGGGGCCAGTGGACGGCTGTCCAGTCCAAGCTCGCTCAGCTCCCCACGGTCCAGGACGAGACCGCCCCGGCGGCTGACTATCACAGGCCCCAACTGCCTCAGATACCAGGAGACAGTGCTCGGGGCGCACTGGTTGTGGCGGGCCAACCCTTGTTGGCTGAGGCGCACGCGGACGTGGTCGTTCCCGGCGCCGGGGACGCATTCGCCGAATCGGGAGACGGTGTCCCATGCGAAGGCGACGGCCGCTGCCGAGGGTCTCACGCGTTCCGGATCCCGCCGCAATGGGTGCCGCTCGGCTCGCCAGCGCGGGTGCACCTTGGTGACAAAGAGCCTTGCCAAGGTTCCTTGTCACCAGAAGTCCGACGAGGCGATCTTGTCCACCGCGTCAAGGATCCTTGCACCCGTCGCAGAAACGGATACAATGGGCAGAGAAGGGATCCGGGGTACACGCCTCCAACTCCTTTCGCTGGCCCCTCCGCCTGGTAAGCGAGAAGAGGGACCCGCAGGTCAGGCAGCTACGGGCCTCCTTGCCGGGAGACCCGTAGCTGACGTTCTTCGTGTGGGTGAAATCACAGCGATGTCATTCGGACAAGTTTCTACCGGGCTGCAGTTCGAGTCGCGCGGATGGTCAACAACTTCTGTGTCATTCCGGCCCGGCGGGCGGCGGCGCCGAACGACAAGGAGCCTTGCGCAGAGCGCAGCGGGCAGCGCAGCGGAGTGACTGACGGCGCCTCGGCCAGTGGCCGTTCACTTGCAGTCGTACCGGCGTCTCCCGAGCGCCCGTGGTACGGCGTGCGTGAGGCCGCCGAGATGCTGGGTGTGAGCCGCCAGGCAGTGAACCAGCGGGTCCGTGGGCTGCAGGGGGCCCAACTCGTCGACGGACACTGGCGGATACCAGCTGAGGTCGTCCAGGCCTTGCTCACGGCCGAGCGAGCGAGGGCAAAGGCGGTTGGCACGGTGGTGTCGCTCCCGGGCGTTCCGGAGAATGGCCCGATTGACCAGGCCGAGACCGGCGATCTAACCCGCCGAGTCGCCGAGCTCGAGCGTGCTGTCACCGAGCAGGATCGGGAGTTCAGGCGACAGCTGGCCGATCGGGACACGATCATCGACGAGTTGCGCTCCGAGCGCCGCCACCTCCGCCAAGCGCTCGCGTCACTCATGCAGGGCCTCGGCCACTTGATCGGCGACGGCGACTGAGCGTTCGGTCGCAGCGAACCGGCCGGTTGACGGCGACGGCTACCCATCGCGAATCGCCACCCCGATCGACTTGGTGCCATACCCCTCTACGGGTGCGCCCAAGGCCTGTTTTTGACAGAAAACTTTTGAGGCGCCTGCCATGACCGTCGGTGGTCGGTGGTATGTGTCGCCCTCGGTTACTCGTGCCGGGCGTTGTGCTGGAAGCTGTACCGGAAGTATCATAGGTAGCGATACCGGAACCAGGAGAGCTGATGGCACTGATTCTTGACCGAGCAGTCGAAGCCGACGAGATCGTGGCCGCCCTGCGAGGCTACGGGCTCACCCAAGCCGACATCGCCGGCGCCATCGGCGTCTCCGACCGGTCCGTTCGCAACTGGGCCCACGACGCCCCTCCTCGCCGTCGTCATGAGGAACGCCTTCAGGCCCTGCGGGCGATTGTCCTGGAGCTGGACGACTCGCTCACGGCCCGAGGCGTCGGCCAGTGGTTGCGGGCCCACAACCGTGCTCTTGGCGGGTCACGGGCCCTCGACGTTCTCGCCGAGGGTGACGTCGATGCGGTGCGCCGAGCCGCCCGGGCGTTCGCTGACGGCGCCTACCTCTGATCCCCTCGGGAAAGGGTTTGCCTGCCGACGCTACCGTGGTCGATGACATTCCGGCCCGGGTGTTAGCGGGGGGGGGGGGGGGGGGGGGGGGGGGGGGGGGGGGGGGGGGGGGGGGGGGGGGGGGGGGGGGGGGGGGGGGGGGGGGGGGGGGGGGGGGGGGGGGGGGGGGGG
>JBPCNP010000124.1:0-6316 GCA_051001215.1 Acidimicrobiales bacterium | reverse complement strand
CGACGGCTGTTCGAGGGCGCAACGAGAAGGGCCGTCGAGCTGCGGGACCGGGAGTGTTTCCACGAGTTCTGCGACATCTCGGCCGCCGACTGTGACATCGACCATGTCGAGCCGTGGGCCGCCGGCGAGCTCACCACCCAGGCCAACGGCCGCCCGGCCTGCGGGTTCCACAATCGGGCCCGGCAGCGAGGCCCGTGACCGCCCACGCCGGGTGGGGCGGGCGGGTCAGAGACCCAGGCGGGTGATGGCGGCGGGTCGGCGCTGCCAGTCCTTGTCGACCTTGACGACCAGCTCCAGATAGGCGCCGGGGCGGAGCTGGGCGCGGACGGCAGAGCCCACCGCCTTGAGCACCGAGCCGTTGTGGCCCACGACGATGCCCTTCTGGGAATCGCGCTCGACCAGGATCTCGCAGCGGATCCGGGGCCACTCCCATTCGGTGACCAGGCAGGCGATGGAATGCGGCAGTTCCTCGCGGGCCACGATGAGCAGCTGCTCTCGCACCAGCTCGGCCACCCACAGGGCGTCGGGGACGTCGGTCACGGTGTCGTCGGGGTAGTACTGCGGGCCCTCGGGAAGACGGCGCACCACCGCTGCCACCAGCTCGTCCACCCCGTCGCCGGTGAGGGCGGAGATGGGGAAGTACTCGTCCAGCTCGAACGCGGCGGCCCGGCCCAGCTGGACGGCGATCTGCTCGGGCGTGGCCGCGTCGACCTTGTTCAGCACGCACAGGCCCGATGGGGGCACGCGCGAGGCCACGAAGCGGTCGCCCTTGCCGATGGGGGCGGTGGCGTCGATCACCAGGCAGACGATGTCCACGTCGTTCAGCGTGCCGGTGGCGGTGGCGTTCATGCGCTCGCCGGCGGCGGTCCGCGGTTTGTGGATCCCCGGGGTATCGACGAACACCACCTGGGCATCGGGGGTGTTCAGTACCCCTCGCATCTGGTTGCGGGTGGTCTGGGGCTTGTCGGAGACGATCGACACCTTGGTGCCGCAGATGGCGTTGAGCAGGGTCGACTTGCCCACGTTGGGCCGGCCCACCAGGGTGGCGAAGCCGGATCTCATGCGTCGTCGGCGACCGGCTCGAGCCGGGAGATCAGGACCCGGCCGATGCGTCGTCCCTGCACCCTCTCGGCCCGCAGGCGCCGGCCGTCGTACTCGGCCGCCTCACCCTCGACGGGGACGTGTCCGAGGAGGTTGAAGATGAACCCACCGACCGTGTCCCAGTCGCCCTGGGGGAACTCCACGCTCAGCAGCTCGTTGATCTCGTCGATGGGCATCCGGGCGTTGACCCGCACGTCGCCGTTGGCCAGGGGCTCGACCTTGGCCTCCTCGACGTCGTACTCGTCGACGATCTCGCCCACCAGCTCCTCGATGAGGTCCTCGAGGGTGACCAGGCCGGCGGTTCCTCCGTACTCGTCGACGACCACGGCCATGTGAGACTTCTCGTGCTGCATCTCGGGCATGAGCTCGGCCACCCGCTTGGTCTCGGGCACGAAACGGGCCGGTCGCACCAGGTTGCGCACGGGTTCGTCGCTGCGCCCGTCACGGGTGGCCCGCATGAGGTCCTTGGCGTAGACGAGCCCGGCGATGTCGTCGATGCCCAGCTCGTAGACGGGGATGCGGCTGTAGCCCGCCGACATCACCACCTCCATCACGTCGGTCACGCTGGCCCGGGCCTCGACCGACACCATGTCGGGCCGGGGCACCATCACCTCGCGCACGAGGGTGTCGCCGAACTCGATGATCGAGTGGATGAGCTGACGTTCCTCGCGCTGGATGACGTCCTCCTCGACGGCGACGTCGGCCATGGCCAGCAGCTCTTCCTCGGAGACGAACGGGCCCTCCTTCAACCCCTTCCCGGGGACGATGACGTTGGAAAGCACGATCAGGGCCCGGGCCACCAGGCGTACGGGCGGGAAGCGCACGATGGCCGAGACCACCGGGGCCACGGCGAGGGCGGCACGGTCGGGATGCTGGACGGCAAAGGTCTTGGGGACGGCTTCGGCGATGACGAAGATGACCACGACCTCGAAGGCGGTGGCGGCCACGACTCCCCATGGGCCCAGCTGGCGTTCGGCCACCACGCCGATGAGAGTGGCGGCCACCAGGTGGCAGAGCAGGAGCAGGAACAGCACCGGGTTGAGGAACTGGTCGGGGTGCTCGACAAGGCGAAGCAGCGCAGGGGCGCCCCGTCGCTGCTCTTCGACCATGCTCAGGGCCTTGACCCGGTTGGTTCGCGTCAGACCCGTCTCGGCCATGGCCAGGAAGGCGGCGACGGCTATCAGCACGGCCACGGCCATCAGCATCACGACCTCGGTGGTGCTCATCGGGGCGTCCGGTCCGGTGAGGTCATGGGCGGTGGAAGCGGTCGAGCAGCTCCTGCTCGCGTTGCTCCATCTTCTCGGCCTCGTCCGGCCGAGCGTGGTCGGAACCGAGCAGGTGCAACACGCCGTGCACCACGAGCAGGGCCAGCTCGTCGTCGTAGGTGCCGGCGTGGGCGGGGGCGTGGCGCCGGGCTACCGACGGGCAGACCACCACGTCGCCCAGGATTGTGGGCAGATCGGACAGATCGAGGACGGCGCCGGGGCCCGGACCGAGAGAGTCGGCCGACCGGGGACCCTCGTAGACGTCGTCGTCGATCGGGAAGGCAAGCACGTCGGTCGGGCCGCTGTGGCCCAGGAACCGCTGGTTCAGCTCGGCCATCGCCGTCTCGTCGACGAACAGCAGCGAGGCCTCCACGTCGTCGCGCACGCCCTCGGCCTCGAGGACGGAGGTGGCTAGCCGGACCCATCGGCCCGTGTCGACGGGTTCGTCGGACTGCTCGTCGGCCCCGAAGACGTCCACCTGGCCACTGCCGGTCGCCCCCCGGTGGCCATCCGTCACCAGGTCCGACCCGGCTGGGGGGCAACTGTCGTCGCTCTGCCCCTGGTCGCTGCGGGCCTCCGCTTCGCTTCGGTCCTCGCTCTGCCCCTGGTCGCTTCGGTCCTCGCTCTGCCCCTGGTCGCTGCGGGCCTCCGCTTCGCTTCGGTCCTCGCTCTGCCCCTGGTCGCTGCGGGCCTCCGCTTCGCTTCGGTCCTCGCTCTGCCCCTGGTCGCTGCGGGCCTCCGCTTCGCTTCGGTCCTCGCTCATGTGGCGGCCCGCTCGTAGGCATCGACGATGTCGGCGACGATGCGGTGACGGACCACGTCGCGGGAGCCGAGGTGCACGAAGGCCACGCCGTCGATGCCGGTGAGGACGTTCTCGAGGTTGAGCAGCCCGCTGCGCCCGGCGGCCAGGTCGACCTGGGTGACGTCACCGGTGACCACCGCCTTGGAGCCGAAGCCGATGCGGGTGAGGAACATCTTCATCTGCTCGGGGGTGGTGTTCTGGGCCTCGTCGAGGATGAGGAAGCTGTCGTTCAGCGTCCGGCCCCGCATGTAGGCGAGGGGGGCGACCTCGATGGTGTCTCCGTCGAGCAGGCGCTTGGCCCCCTCGGGGCCGAGCATGTCGTAGAGGGCGTCGTAGAGGGGCCGCAGGTAGGGGTCGACCTTGGCCATGAGGTCGCCGGGCAGGAACCCGAGCCGCTCGCCCGCCTCGACGGCCGGGCGAGTGAGGATGATGCGGCTCACCGCGCCCACGTTGAGGGCCTGCACGGCCAGGGCCACGGCCAGGTAAGACTTGCCCGTACCCGCCGGGCCGATGCCGAAGGTGACCACGTTGGCGGCGATGGTGTCGACGTAGCTGCGCTGGCCGCTGGTCTTGGGACGGACGGTGCGACCCCGCCCCGACCGCAGCACCTCGGCGGCCATGACCACCGACGGGCGTTGATCGGCCTTGGCCATGTCGATGGTGCGGCGCACGTCGGCGGCGTCGAGGCGGTGACCCTGGCGGAGGAGCACCACCAGCTCCTCGAAGAGGCGCCCGACGCGATCGGCGTCGACCCCGGTGACGGTGATCTCGTTGCCCCTGACCAGAATCTCGGCGTCGCCGAATGCCGCCTCGATGAGGCGGAGCAACTCGTCACGGTGGCCAAGGAGGCTCACCATGAGACGGTTGTCGGGGACGAGAACCTTGACCTGGGTCGTGGACACTGGCGAGGAACCCAACGTTACCGGTTCGGGCTCAGCCGGGTGGCCAGTCCATCGGCCGGCCCCCGAGCACATGCACATGGAGGTGGGGTACCGAGTTGCGGGCGTCGTCGCCCACGTTGAGGACCAGGCGCCAGCCTCGCTCGCTCAGACCCTCGGATTCGGCCACCCGACGAGCCGTCTGGAAGAGCTCACCGAGCACCTCGGCGTGGGCGGCCTCGATGGTGGCCGCCGACTCGATGTGCTGGCGGGGGATCACCAGGACGTGGGTGGGCATCGCCGGGCTGATGTCGCGGAACGCGAACGTCAGCGGGGAGGAGGCCACTTCCTCGGCCGGTAGCTCACCGGCGACGATCCGACAGAACAGGCAGTCGCCCGATGGCGCAGGGTCGGTAGGGGCCTCGGTCACCGCGATCCACCGTAGCCAGTCCCGGCCCCTTTCTCGACGATGCCCGCCTGATGGCTCGCCGCTAGGTTGGCCACATGAGCGGGATGGGCGAAGCCGGCGGGTGGCTGGACGTCGACGACATCG
This sequence comes from Acidimicrobiales bacterium, assembly GCA_051001215.1. Classification (GTDB taxonomy): domain Bacteria; phylum Actinomycetota; class Acidimicrobiia; order Acidimicrobiales; family AC-14; genus DATAQC01. The sequence goes on along the minus strand of JBPCNP010000124.1, from coordinate 1,717 downwards.
AGCGCTGGGTGGCCGAGGTCCGGGTCCGTGACGCCGTGGACGCCCGCCAGCGAGAACGATGGCTGCGGCGCCAGGCTGAGGACGAGGCTGCCTTCGCCGGCCTGCTCCTGGGCCTGGCCGAGCGCAGGGAGGCGGTGGTCACCACCACCGTCGGAGGACGCCATCACATCGGGCGGGTCGAGGCGGTCGGGGCGGACTTCACCGCCCTGACCACCGTGGGCACACGCGTCACCCTCGTGTCGCTGGCCGCAGTGGCGGCGGTGAAGGTGACCAAAGCGGCCGAGGCGCGCCGGGGCTACGGCGCCGGGGTGGCGGCCGACGCCCGTTCGCTGGGCGGGTCCCTCCCCACCGGCGAAACCGCCGCCGCCGGAACCATGGCCGGGGTGACCACGGCCGGGGTGGCCATGGACGGCGTGACCATGGCCGACGTGATCGGTCACGCCGTCGAACGGCGCCCGCGCGTCCAGGTGTTCGCCGGGGCCGCCCAGGCGGGCGGTGACCTTCGGTCGCTGGGGGCCGACGTGGTCACGCTGCAGATCGACGGCAACCCACCGAGCCTGGCCTATCTGAGGCTGGCGTCGGTGTCGGAGTTCTCCTTCTTGGACTCGGGATAGAGATGCTCGAGCGACCCGGCGGGAATGCGCGAGGCAGCGATGAAGGCGTTGACCTCCTCCTCCTGCAGGCGGATCACCCGGCCGAACTTGTAGGCCGGCAACTCGGCCTCATCGATCAGCCGGTAGAGCGTGCGCACCGTGACGCCCAACCGACGGGCGGCTTCACCGGTGCTCATCCAGTGAACGGCATCCTCGGCCATGTCCTGATACTACCCCACCGCCTACCCTTCCTGTGGATTCTCATGAGGTTTCATCCGGCCTGAAAAGTCGTGCATCCAAGGCGTGGGTACCATCGGGGTGCCTAGCGGTGCGTGCGAGCGGCCTCCGCCTCGTGCGAATACCTGGCAGGAGAAGATCCATGAGCCCCACGTTCACCCAGCCCACCAAGGTCGTCAGCGGCGTGCTGGCTGCCATCATCGCCGTGGTCCTCGCCGGTGGGATCGTCGGAGTCGTCACCCGCTCCGGTGGCGGGGAGACCGTCCAGGAGAAGCAGGCCAAGCAGGACGCCGCAGCCCGGAAGCAGGCCGCCGACGAGCGGAAGCGCCAAGCCGACGCCGATCGGGCCGCAGCGGGCAGCGCCGAGGCCGACAAGAAGGCCCTCGACCTGATCACGGCCAATCAGCAGGCGTGCAACGACCGGTTCATCCCCAACGCCAACGCCCGCGCCGACCAGGCGCTCAAGGACCTGGCCGAGCAACGGGCGGCGCTCGAAAAGGTGGCGGCCGAGCTTCCCCCCGGCAAGGCCAAGGACACCCTGGGGTCCCAGATCGGTCCCGGTTTCGACTCGAGCGAGGCCCTCATCAAGTCCGAGCAGCGCTCGGCGACCACCGAGTGCCAACTGGCCTTCACCGTCTTCCAGCTCACCCGCGAACCCCCGACCACCCAACCGGGCTGACCCCGCCGCCCGCTGGGGCGAGTGGGCTGGCCGGAGACGGCGTGTGGAGGTCGAGCGCGCCAGCCCCATCGCTGGAAGCCGTAAGCCCGGATCCACCGATCGGCGTCATCCTGACGGACTGAGCATCACGTAGAAGTGCCCCCTGACCAGGGACAATGGCGGTTACGAAGCCAGCCACAACCCCGAATCGGAGGGCACCTTCTCGATG
>JBPCNP010000123.1:0-6219 GCA_051001215.1 Acidimicrobiales bacterium | reverse complement strand
TGCTCGGGCTGGTCCACGCCAGCCTCCAGCTCGCGTCGCTGACTGGCGTGATGATCGTCTCGTCTCGCCTCTCGGCGGCGTTCGGCCTTGAAGGGCTGCCGTCGTTGATCGTCTTCCTGGCTCTGGTGGCCCTGATCGGTGGTTTCGTGGGCGCGGTGGGTTTGGCCGGGTACCTGTGGGCCACCAACTGTTTGGGTTTCCACGCCAATGAGACGTATGCGCCGCTCCGGGTCATGGACTTCAAGAGCTTCCTCCGCCTGCATTTCGACGCCGATGGAAACCTGACCGTGTTCCCCATCGGCGTCGACCGGGTGTGCCGCCGTTGGCGGCTGTCCGGAGATCCGGCCCCGGAGGCCCCATGGCTGGAACCCGACGGCGACGACCTGAAGCCCCACCTCATCGAAGCACCGCTTCGGATCGGTCGTGAAGGCGCTGACGAGTGACGCCGAAGAGGACGGCGATCTCCTCCATGGTCAAGTCCTCGGCATGAACAGTCGGCGTTAGGCGTCGACCTGGGCAAGGTGTTCTGCGGAGCCGCCACGCCACTCCAGCAGGAACAGGGTCGCGTCGTCATGGGTGACTTCGCCTCGGGCACGCTTGAGAGCGTGGGAGAGCCGTCGCACCGTCTCCTGAACGGGTCCGCCTTCTTGCCCTACCTCCTCGAGGAGTTCGATCAGGCGTCTCTCGCCGAACAGATCGCCACCGGCCAGGTGCTCTTCGGTGATCCCGTCGGTGAAGAACAGCACCCGGTCGCCCGGCTCCAACCTCACCTCACTCACCTGTGGGTCGGCGCCACCGAATCCGATCGGCAGCGTGGTCGGACTGTCCAACGCGCCGACCACCCGGCGACCCCGGATCAGCAGCGGATGGGGATGGCCGGCGTTGACCCATCGCAGCCGACCGGAGCCGACGTCGAGGTGGGCCATCTGCACGGTGACGAAGTGCTCCTCGTCGAACTGCCCGGCGATGGCGCGGTCCATGGCCGCGTAGAGGTCTGGCAGCTCCACGTTGTCACGGCGGGCGTGGCGATAGGCGGCGATGGCGACGGTCGCCATCACCGCCGCGTCCAAGCCATGGCCCATCGCATCGACGATCGCCACGTGCAGGGAGTCGTCGTTGATGGCGTAGTCGAAGCTGTCCCCGGCGACGTCGTAGGCAGGCTCCAAGATCCCGGCCACCGCAACCTGGGAGTTCGTCATGATCAGTGGCGGCAGCAGTGCCCACTGCATCTCTGCCGGCAGGCTCATCGGCTGGCGGCGCCGGGCCTGGAAGAACCGGTCGGTGTACATCCCCTTGGTCACCAGCACATCGGCCAGTAGGCCGCCGAAGCGCCGTGCCAGCCGTCGGTCGTGCTCATCCAATCGCTCCGAGGTGAACGCCACCACACCAACCCGATCGGTGCCGTCGAGCAACGGCACGAACACCCGGACGAGGTCCCCCTCCGTCCGCTCGACCAGCTCATCGCCCAGGAAGGCCCGACCGGCCGGCGAACCGTCGATCGGCACCGGCTCCTCCGTGAGTAGACCGCGCCCGGGCAGCGATACCAGGGTCAACTGGTCGTAGTCCTGAAGCAGGACGGTGACATCCCGGCCCCCGATCACGGCGAGGAGCTCGGCAACCAGCGGGGCGATCAGCTGAGGCGGCATCTCGTGGGCGCGGTCGATCAACGTGCCCAACAGCCGCTCACCGAAGCCCTCCGACCGGTCGACGCCATCCGGGGGGGGAGCTGACGTCTCCATCGTGGTTCACATGATGCCCGACCCGTCCGTGTAGCGCACGACTCGGCCACCACCCGCGAGTCTCGGTGAGCATCAAACGAGGGACCCGGTGCGCCTCCGGCAACGCTTGCCTTCAACACGCCTACGCTTCTGGTGGCAGACAATCTGGTGTCCGGACGTAGCTGAAGACTAGAAGAGAGATCATGGGAGACAAGATTGGGAAGGTCACCGAGGTCGTCGGGCGGGTGACCGGCGACCGCGAGGTCGAGGCGAAAGGTCGGGTGGAACAAGACGCCGCGGACCCCGAGGGGTCGGTCGAGGACGTCTCCGAGGGGGAGATCGAAACCGAGAGGCAGATCGTGCGAGGCGACCATGGCGACATCGATCCGAAACCCTGATCCGGGATCGGAACGGCTCGTCGAGAATGAGCTGACGTCCTCGCCGAAGGGGGACCGGCACAGGGAGTCGCTGGCGCAAGACCACTACGGGACGGGAAAGCCAGTCGGGGGACGCCTTCGGCAGTAGATCCCACCAGAACTGCTTCAGCGCGCCAGTCGGCGAACCGACCTGCCGGTCTACGCTCTCAGGTCGATGCCCGACGGCTTCTTCGACATGGTGGCCAAGATCCGCGCGAACGGCCGGCCCGGGGCGCTTCCCTGGGCCATCCACGGCCCCGGCGGTGAGGTGGCCCAGTTGGGTGCCGGAGAACCGACGATGGAGGTTCTCATCCGCAACGAGGCGGGCCTGGCTGCGGTGCGGTCGCTCAACGAGTTGGCGATCGCCGAGGCATACATGCGCGACGACATCGACTTCGAGGGCGACTTCTTCCAGATCATGGAGCTCCGGTACCTCCTGCAGCAGCGCAACTGGGCCATCACCGCGTGGGCCCAGGTCCAGCCCCTGCTGATCGGGCGCACACGCGTCAACCCCAAGTGGATCGCCAAGCACTACGACACCAAGAACGTGCAGACCCTGGCTCTCGACCGGAACTTCTTCGTGTACACCCCGGGCATCTACGACGGCGACCACGACAGCCTCGAGGCCGGCGCCGAGCGCAAGCTCGAGTACGCCTTCTCCGGCCTCGGGCTGGAGGCGGGCGATTCGCTGCTCGACGTCGGATGCGGATGGGGCGGCTTCTCGCGCTACTGCGCCCGCCGTGGCGTGGAGGTCACCGGCATCACCCTGTCCCGCCACCAGCTCGACTTCACCAGTGCCCGGCTCGCCGACGACGGCCTCACCGCCAACGTCAGTTACCAGGACTTCTTCACCTACGCCCCCAGCCGCCGTTTCGACGCCATCTCCATGATGGGGGTGCTGGAGGACCTGTCCGACTACGACAGGACGATGCACCACCTGAACAGCCTCCTCGCCCGCGACGGACGGGTGTACACCGACTTCGCCGCCACCAAACAGCGTTTCGGGATCGCCTCGACCATCACCAAGCATGTGTGGCCGGGAACGTTCCGGATGGTCTACATGCCCCAGTTCACCAAGGCCGTGGCCGACAACAACTTCGAGGTGGTGACGCTGGCGAACGACAGGGCCAACTACGGCCTGTGGTGCCGGAAGGTGCACGAGCGCTGGGTGGCCCGACGCCACGACGTGCTGGAGGTCGTCGACGAGGCAACCTGGCGGCTCCACCGGTTGGTCCAGTCGGCAGGGGTCTACTGCATGGGCCCCCACGCCACCGACGACACCGCCTACCGCGTCTTGTTGGCCCGGCGGAACCCCACCGGCGGCTGAACCCCTACGGCTTGCCGGGCGGCGAACTCTGGGTGAGGCTCGGCGCCGTGAGTGACGGACCCCGAACCCACCGCATACGAGGAGGGGCGAGCTTCCGCGACGACGAAACCCGCCAGGGCCACTCGGTTCGTTGCTCGTGCGGCTGGGAAGGCGAGCTCGCCGTTACCCTCGTCCATGCTGTGGCGGCGGGAGAGCAGCACATCGACCTCCACCAACCTTGTCGACCCTGGCGACCCTGGCGACCCTGGCGACCCAACAGCTAGGAGCGCTCGCGCCCGGGGTCGTTGAAGTCCGCCCCGCCCGGGCCGAACCCCACCGGGCGGGGTGGCCACAAAGTGCTCAAGTTCCTCGTCGAGGTGCCGATGACGAAACGTTCGGAGACGCGCCTTGGCCATTGGGGAAAGGGGGATGTGACGGGAGGCGACGGCGACCCTCAACTAGTTCTGGGCCCCCGGTCGTCGTTCACCATCAGACGCGCCCTCGGGACCGTTGTCGTCGCCGTCCACGGAGAGATCGACTTCGAGGACTGGTCGCGCATCGACGGCGTCCTCCACGACATCATCGACGCGCAGGGGAATCTCGACGTTGTCGTCGACTTCTGCGAGGTCGCCTACATGGAGCCGACCGCGGTGCCTCTGATTGTTCATGCCGCCCGCCAGGCGCGAAGCCATGGTGGACGACTGCGACTGGCCGATCGTGCCTGTCGCGAGTGCTTTTCGGCGGGCCCACCAGAGCGCGGCGATCGGGCGTAGGCAGGGCCGACGAACGCCTTCTTCGCTTTCTCGCAGTGGCCAATAACCGGCCCGGGAACCGCTCGGTCACCGTCGTCGCCCCCACCCGTGGGGGACACGGAGGGGACGGCACGGTCAGATCAGCGAGCCCCACCCGGAGGGGCTAGCGTCGGGCCGCCCCCCCTGAGAGCATTGGACCACGCATGGGCGAAAACCCCGTCAGCGATCCCGGCGGTCTCGCTGCCGGAATCTCAGCGTTGATCAGCGGTGAGCACCACGACCCTCACCGGCTGCTCGGGCGCCACGAAACCAACGGCGAGACCGTGATACGAGCTCTGCGTCCGTCGGCCACGGCGATGCGGGTCCTCATCACCGACGGCGGCCACATCGACATGGAGCAGGTTCACGAGGGCGGCCTGTTCTCGGCCGTCGTGCCCCGAGAAGCCGCCGGGTATCGGCTGGAGGCCAAGTACCCCGCCGGCCCCGCCGCCACCTTCGACGATCCCTACCGCTTCGAGCCCACGCTGGGCGACGTCGACCTGCACCTGCTGGGCGAGGGCAAGCACAGGCGGCTCTGGGACGTGTTGGGCGCTCACCCCCGTGAGATCGACGGGGTGGCCGGCACCTCCTTCGCCGTCTGGGCTCCGAACGCCCGCTCGGTCCGGGTGGTGGGCGAGTTCAACATGTGGGACGGGCGGCTGCACCCCATGCGCTCTCTGGGGTCGTCGGGCGTCTGGGAGTTGTTCGTCCCGGTCGCCGGCCCGGGGGCACGCTACAAGTTCGAGATCCTGACCGGCGACGGCCATCTGACGCTCAAGGCCGACCCCGTCGCCTTCGCCACCCAGGTGCCCCCCGCCACCGACAGCGTGGTGACCGAGTCGGCCCACGAATGGGGGGACGGGGACTGGCTGGCCCGGCGTGACAACGAACATTGGCTCGACCAGCCCATCTCGATCTACGAGCTCCACCTGGCTTCGTGGAAGCGTGTCCCCGACGAGGACGAGCGGTCGCTCACCTATCGCGAGCTGGCCGAGCAGCTGCCCGCCTACGTCGCCGAACTGGGCTTCACCCACGTAGAGCTGATGCCGGTTGCCGAGCACCCTTTCGCCGGGTCGTGGGGGTATCAGGTCACCTCCTACTTCGCCCCGACGTCGCGATTCGGCTCGCCGGACGACTTTCGGGCGCTGGTCGACGCGCTCCACCGCCAGGGCATCGGCGTGATCCTGGACTGGGTGCCGGGACACTTCCCAAGGGACGATTGGGCGTTGGCCCGCTTCGACGGGACGGCCCTCTACGAGCACGCCGACCCCCGCATCGGAGCACACGAGGAGTGGGGAACGCTGGTGTTCAACTACGGCCGCCGCGAGGTCGCCAACTTCCTCGTCGCCAACGCCAGCTACTGGCTGGAGGAGTTCCATCTCGACGGGCTGCGGGTGGACGGCGTGGCGTCCATGCTCTATCTGGACTACGCCCGCAAGGAGGGCGAGTGGATCCCCAACCCGTCGGGCGGCCGGGAGAACCTCGAGGCGGTGGCCGTGCTCCGGGAGCTCAACGAGGTGGTCCATGCCGCCCATCCTGGAGTGATGATGATCGCCGAGGAGTCGACCTCGTGGCCGGCGGTGTCACGGCCGACCGATGTCGGTGGCCTCGGCTTCGGGTTCAAGTGGAACATGGGCTGGATGCACGACACCTTGGAGTACTTCTCCCAGGACCCCGTTCACCGCAGCCACCACCACGACGAGCTGACCTTTGGCCTGCTGTACGCCTTCACGGAGAACTTCGTCCTGCCCCTGTCTCACGACGAAGTCGCCCACGGCAAGCGCTCGCTGTTGGCCAAGATGCCGGGCGACCGGTGGCAGAAGGCGGCCAACCTGCGGGCGCTGCTCGGGTGGATGTGGGCCCATCCCGGCAAGCAGATGCTCTTCATGGGCGGTGAGATCGCTCAATCAGAGGAATGGGACTACGACTCCAGCGTGGACTGGCACCTCCTCGCCTACCCCGAGCATTCCGGCGTGCAGATGCTCGTC
>JBPCNP010000122.1:0-8619 GCA_051001215.1 Acidimicrobiales bacterium | reverse complement strand
CGGCGCGCCTGCGCTTCGCCTCGTTCGCCCGGGTGGTGGCCTACTGGGGGATGCGGGCCGACCCCGACGGGTGCGAGGACGAGGCCAAGGCCAACCACGACCGACGTCGACTGCACCTGTCGAAGAGCTTCGAGGGCCTGTGGTTCCTCGACGGGGTCCTCGATCCCGTCAACGGCGCCATCGTGGCCGGCGAGCTGAAGCGCATCGAGACCGAGGCGTTCAATGCCGACTGGGCCGAGGCCAAAGCCCGCGTCGGCGACGGCGTGGGGCTGAGCGACCTGGCTCGCACCCCGGCCCAGCGCCGGGCCGATGCCCTGGCCGAGATGGCCAGGCGCTCGGCTGCGGCTGCCCCCGGGGCACGCCGTCCCGAGCCGCTGTTCAGCGTGATCGTGGGCTACGAGGCCTTCGCCCACCTGTGCGAGCTGGCCGACGGCACGGTGGTCACCCCCGGTGGCGGCGGCGTGGGTGTTGACGCGACGCACGGCGGAGCCCAGCCCAAAGTCGCCACCGGCTCCTCCCGCGGCCGGGGTGCGTGAGCCCCGCAACCCACCACCGTTGGCGCCGGCTGGCAACGCCTTCGTCGACGACTGACCGGATCTGATTGCGGGCGCCCGACGCGCCCGATGCGCAACCATCAGCCGATGACGTGGTGGTCACCCAGGGGGCCCGGTTGCAGGCCCTGGGCGGCGAAGAGCTCGGCCAGGGCTGGGAGGGCGCCGAGGGCCGAGTGCCAGGCGCCCGGCGCCGAGGTGCAGTCGGAGTCGTGGAGCAACACGGTGCCGCCCGGTCCCAGCTGGCTGTCGACGTCGGAGGTGACACTGGCGGGGGTCGCCTCGGCCCGCCAGTCGCGGCCCCACGTCGTCCAGAGGACTGTACGCAGGCCGAGGCGGCGAGCGGCGACGAGGCTCCCGGTGCTCAGGACGCCGTAGGGCGGCCGGAACCAGGTGGGCTGGCGGCCGGTCGCCTCGACGATGGTGGTGGTGGCCCGCTCGAGGTCGGTCGCCACGTCGCGCGGTGACCGCCACAGGTGGGACCGGTGCTGGTCGCCATGTACGGCCACCTCGTGGCCGGCCGACACCACCTGAGCGGCCAGGTCCGGAGCGCGCCGCACCATGGACCCGAGCATGAAGAAGGTCGCTTTCCAGCCCAGGTCGTCGAGGGCGTCCAGGAAGGCGGGGGTCGATGCGGGATCGGGCCCGTCGTCGAAGGTCAGCGCCACGCCCCCGGCTTCACCCGTGCCCGAGAGGCCCGGAAACCACCGGCGTCGAATTGCCCCCACGCTGGTGAGAGAGGGGGCGGCGTGCGCGGTCAGGAGGCCAACGGCCCCGCGACCCCCGAGCGTCGACGGCTTCAACGAAGGTCGGCCAGAGGGCCGACAGTGAGGTGCTGAGCGGCCGAGGCGGGCCGAAGATCGGCGATGGTGCGCTCGACCGTGGCTGCATCGAGGAAGCGGGCGTCGAGGACGTAGGTGTGCCCAGGGCGAAGGTCGGGGGCCCGATCGGGGAGGAGCAGGGCCACGTTGGTCACGACTTTCTGGTGGGCGAAGCGCGCCGAGGCCAGGTCGAAGCCGTCCACTCGACGCAGCGGGACGAAGTTGTGGCATGACTCGCCGTTGGCCGAGTGGATCGACCGGCAGGCTCGCACCACGTCGGCCTTTGCTCGCGACCAGTGGGCCCCGTTGCGGTGGCCCCAGCCGCCGTTGGCGACGTCGACGCCGGCGTCGGACAGCCGCCGGACGCCGGCCGGGTCGTGGCCGGCCGAGGTGCCGTCGACGATGGCCGTGATCCCTGCCCCGGCCATGCCGGCGGCCAGGTCGGGGTCGGCCAGGGCGCTCGACCCCAGGCGGATCCCGATGAAGACCTCCTGCGAGTGCCGTTGGGGCCTGGCCACGCCGATGCCCTGAGCGGCGGCTGCCGAGACCCCGACAGTGAAGGCCGACCAACCGGCCACCAGGGAGACGGCGGCGGCGACCACCCCTTTGCCTCCCACGACCCTCCTCGAGGGCGCCGCTCTCCTGGTGCGCGCCGGCTCCAACTCGGTGGTGATGTCGTCGGCTGCGTCACCATTGAACATGGCCCGCGCCGCAGCGACCTGGCGACGGCCGGCCAGGCAGGTGACCCGGTCGAGGGTGGGGACGAGCTCGTCCGACGATCGGGCGTAGGCGGCCACGCCCGCTCGGTCCATGTCCTGGCCGTTCTGGCGGCCGTGGCCGGGAATGGGCAGGTAGGTGACGACCGGCAGCCCGACCGCGAATGCCTCCATGCAAGTGAGGCCACCGGCGTTCTGGACGAGCACGTCGCAGGCGGCCATGAGCGCCGGCATCTCGTCGGTCCAGCCGATGGCCCGTCCCTGCGGCCGGGTGGCCAGGGCGGCGCGCAGCTCCTCGTTGCGCCCGCACGCGGCGATGGGCGTGTAGCGGCCCGATGCCACCAGGGTGTCGAAGGTGCGGTCGACCTCACCCACTCCCCAGGACCCGGCGACCACGAGAACGCCGAGGTCGTCGGGCCCCAGGCCCAGTTCGGCCCGTAGGTGCTCGCGGTCGGTCGGCGACGCCGACGACCGAAACGGCTCGGCCACGAGGGGCCCGACGGCCCGGGCCGGCCCGCCCGTCCGGCGACGGGCGATGGCGACCGACGCAGGATGGACGCACAAGGCGAGGTCGATGCCCTTGGCTAGCCACAGCGGGTGGACGTCGAAGTCGGTGACATAGGTGACCACGGGGACCCGGACCCGTCCCCGGCGGCGGAGCCGGGCCAGCACGAGTGACGACAGGTTGTAGGTGGTGACGATCACGTCCGGTTGGAAATCGGCGATCCACCGGAGCTGGCAACGGGAGGTCAGGAACGACACCAGGAGCGCGAAAGGTCGGCAGAGGAAAGGCAGGACCTGCCAGAGGCGGTAGGTGAACTGGTAGGTCCAGGGCGCCTTGCGCAGCTGGAACTCGTAGCTCGTCCGGGTCAGAGCCCCGATGCCGAGTGGTGCGGCATCGAGGAAGTCGACGGTGCGGGTGGTGTGCCCCCGCGCCTCCAGGCGCAACGCCAGCTCACGCGCCGCGCCATCATGGCCTTCACCCATGCTGGCCGACACGACCAGGATCCTCCCCATAGGGCGCCGATGCTACTTGGGGCCCGTCCCGTCGGCGCGCTTCTTCACGCCGCCACGACATCGCCGGGCCCTTGGCGGGGACGGCACCGGCCCGGGGGTGTCCCGTGCCGGCGCGTTGTCAACCAGCCCCGCGAAGGTGCCGTCGTTGACGTCGGCCTTGACCGAGAGCCCCCTGTCCGAGCAGACCGAGGCCGTCAGAGCGGGGGGCGCCGAAACTGCGACGGGAGGACAACACGGGGCGCCTTCGTCCATCAACGGCCGCGCGACCTGTGGCGCCGATGCGGTTCGTGATCGACCAGGCGCGGGCATGGGAGGACGCCGGCGGCGTCACCGTCCGCCAGTACCTCCATTGGGTGAGCTGCTGTACGTGGCCGCGACCCGGGCCCGCGACCACCTCGTGGTCTCGGTGCACCGAAAAGAGGCGAGGCCGGGCGGCAAACTGGCGGACACCGCAGCCAAGTTTTCTGGGACGCAGGCCACGACGTGCCCGGCGTGGAGGTCGATCCCCCGCCGAGCGTGGCTGCGAAGATCGATGCCCACTTCATCGCCGAGCCGCTCCCGGCGTTGGTGCCATGGGGCGCCTCGGAGTCAGAGCGGACCGAGGCCCTCAGAGCCGCCGCTCGCCCGCTCGCGACGTCGGCCACGACCGTCGCCAAGCTGGCGGTCGCCGCTGCCGTGGCCGCTGACCCCGGCCTTGCCAAGGACGGTCGCGATGTCGACCTGCCGCCGTGGCAGAAGGGTCGGTACGGCACCGCCGTCGGTCGTGCCGTCCACGGCGTGCTCCAGGGCTCGATCTCGCCACCGGGGAGGGACTAACCATGGCTGCCGCGGCCCAGGCTGCCGCCGAGGGCGTTCGGGCCGGGAGGCGATCATCGCCGCCCTGGCTCGCTCGGCGCTGGGGTCCGATCTGGTGCGACGGGCGGCGGCCCCGCCCGGTCGACATCCCGGCGCTCGCTTCGGAACTCGTGTGACGTCACCCAGCGGCGGCTTTGAGATCCTCGGGGTCGAGGTCACTCAGGCGGCAGTCACCTTCACGTCGAGGCGAAGTCCGACGGCGGCCGCGTAGCGGACGAGGTTGGGGAAGGGCGAGTCGACAGCGTTGTTCTCTATCGCTTCCACCTCGTCGAGGCTGAGGCCGGAGCGGGCCGCGACCTCCTCAATTCTGAGCCCGAGCTCTTCCCGGCGCGCCCACAGCGACGTCGTCACGCGCACCACGTCAGCGAGCTGGTCGAGACGCTCCCGGTAGCCGGGCTCGTTCTCCTCCGTCGCTGCGATTTCAGCATCGAGGTCGTCGGGCTCGGGATCGCTCACCATTGGACAGATCGTAGCGCCGCTCATGAGCGCCGAGCCCGGCGGCGCCAGTCCTTGAGTCGCTGTTCGGCGGCTCCATTGCGGCTCAGGGGCCACTCGGGGGCAGGGGCGGTGCGACCTTCCCTCCGCCCCGACCAACGGGCGGCTCCATTGCGGCGGCGCTGCTGACGCCGGGACGGTCACGGCCATGACGGACCCTCCGCCCCGACCAAGGGGCGGCTCCATTGCGGCGGCGACGGTCTGTACGACCTTGGTGAACCGGGCCTGGGTTTCGCGGAGGCTCCATACCTTGGAAGTGAGGATGGAGCATGACAACGAAGCACTCCGGCCAGAAGAGGTACCCGCTTGAGCTTGGCGAGCGTGCCGTGCGCATGCCGCAAGACGCGATCACCAAGGGCAGGGACTCTTATGGCGAAGAGGCCGTGCCCGGAGCGGGATTCGAACCCGCACGCCCTTTCGGACAGAGGATTTTGAGTCCTCCGCGTCTACCGTTCCGCCATCCGGGCCGGTTGTGAGGCGAACGCTAGCCCGTCCGAGATCTTTGGGCGACTGAGGCCCCGCCAGGTCGGAGCGGCTCAGACGCCCCAGCCGGTGGCCTCGTTGAGGACGAAGCGACTGACGGCCAGGCAGCGGTCGAAGACGTCGCACAGCAGCTCCTCGCCGGCCAGGACCCGGGCCAGCGACACCTGCTGGCGGGCCACGACCGTGAGGCTGCGCTCGGGGGCGTCGGTCACGGAGCCGAACGAGTCGATGGCCGACACCTCGAGGGGCAACTCGGGCCCCCCGACACCCGCCAGCTCAGTGGCCAGCAGGAGGAGGTCGGGGCCCGCCGGCAGTGGTGGAAGGGCCCAGGTGAAGATCAGGGGGAAATGAAAGGTGTCGGCCGGTTCGTCCTCCTCCGGCAGCTCGGCGACCACGTCCTCGAAGGCGAGGAGCACGCGCGGCTCGACCTCGAGGGCCAGGTGCAGGTCGAGGGGGCCGCCGCAGCCCTCCTCGGGGTGCAGATCGACTTCCCAGACCTGGCGAAGGGAATAGGTCTCCACGAAGTGGCGCTCGTCGTGGACATGGAAGCCGTGGTCGACGGCGTGGTCCTTGAGCTCGGCCACGTAGCCGGCCACGTCGATGGCGGCCAAGCGCTACCTCCTCGGAAGGGGACGGGTGGAGCGTAGGCCACCGAGCCGAGCCCCACGGGGCGACGGTAGGGTCGACCAGGTGGAAAGCGAGCAGATCCTCGAGGTTCTCGACGACGCCGGGCGCGCCGTGCGGGTGGCCCTGGACGGCCTCGACGACTGGGGACCCGTCGGAACCCGCCAAGGCCAGTACGGCTGTGACCTGGTGGCCGACGCCGCCGCCCTCGAGGTTCTCCTGGGGGCCGGGTTCGGCGTGCTCAGCGAGGAGAGTGGCCTGACGTCGGACGACCGCGACGTCCTCGTGGTCGTCGATCCTGTCGACGGGTCGACCAACGCGGCCAGGGGGCTTCCCTGGTTCGCCACCAGCCTGTGCGCCCTCGACGCCGACGGCCCACTGGCCGCAGTGGTGGTCAACCAGGCCACTGGTGAGCATTTCAACGCCCGGCGAGGCCATGGCGCCCGTCGCAACGGCACGCTCCTGGGCCCGAGCGGCCCTCGGAGCGGGGTGCCGGGCCCGAGCGGGGTGCCGGGCCCGAGCGGGGTACCGGGCCCGAGCGGGTGCATGGCGCTGGCCGAGGCCATGGTGGCCGTCACCAGCACGCCGCCGGGGCCCCTGGGATGGCGGCAGGTGCGAGCGCTCGGCGCGGTGGCCCTGGACCTGTGCGCAGTAGCCTGTGGCCACCTCGACGCCTACATCGACTGCAGCGTCGACACCCACGGGCCGTGGGACTACCTGGGGGCCATGTTGGTCTGTAGGGAAGCGGGAGCGTCCATTGTCGACCTGAAAGGCCGCGAGCTGGTCACACGCGTCCCCGACGAGCGCCGGTCGCCGGTGGCAGCGGCAACCCCTCAGCTGTTGGCTGAGGCGGTGGCGGCGCGCTCTCGGTTCTCGTGATCGGCGTTCGCGGCCAGCTCCGGACGTCGGCCCTCCGTTGAGCCGAAGTCTCAAGCCCACGCTCCTTCGGGCCTACAGCCGCATGCCAAAGCGCCTGCGGCTGGCATCCGTGCGCCTGCTGACCCCGTCGTTCCGGGTGGGGGCGATCTGCGTGGTGGAACGAGCCGACGGTGCCCTGCTCCTCGTGCGGCACTCCTACCGGGGGGGATGGGGGTTCCCGGGGGGCCTGCTCAAGCGGGGTGAGGACGCCGTCGACGCCGCCGCCCGCGAGGCCCTGGAAGAGATCGGGTTGATGTTGGACCTGGACGACAACCCGAAGGTGGTCGTCGATCCCCGCTACCGGCGGGTCGACGTCATCTACAGCGCCCGTCTGCCCGGCGACACCGACCCCTCCGAGCCCAGCCCCCGCTCGGCCGAGATCGTCGAGGTGGCCTGGTTCCAGCCCCAGGACCTGCCGCGGTTGGGCATCGAAGCCGCCGGTGCCCTGGTGGAGTTGGGTCGGGCCAACCGACCGCCCCGGGCCTGACGCGATCATGGCCCGCTAGCCTGGTCGCGCTCCGGGCGCTTAGCTCAGCTGGCAAGAGCACCGCCCTTACAAGGCGAAGGTCGGGGGTTCGAGTCCCTCAGCGCCCACCCCCTCTCACCTGCGGTTTTATGGCCTACGGGGCCAGTGGTGACGGTGTCCAGGCCGCGGCCAGGCCGCGGGGAGGCCGCGACAGCGTCGTGCCACATGATTTCGAGGCCTTCGGCGATGCGCTCATCGAGGCCGTCGAACAGGTGCCCGTACCGGTCGAGGGTCACCATGACCGAGCTGTGGCCCATACGCTCCTGGATGGCCTTTGCGTGGCCTCCCTGAGCAATGGCCAGGGGACGGCGGTGTGACAGGTCGTGGAAGCGCAGGCCCTGGAATCCCGCCTGATGGGTCGCCGGCAGCCAGGGCGCGGGCCCGCAAGTTCGACCGCCTCATCGGCCCGCCGACCGGAGCCGGGAACACCAGCCCGGTCGGGGATAGGCGGGCGGCGGAGATCACCGCCGAGATGGAGCGAACCCGGCAACACCAGCTCCCAGGCCCGCAACATCGCCGCCCGCGCCACCAGGGGCCACAAGCGCCACCAGGCCGTGGGCGATCTGCTGCCCCGCTGGGTGGGCGAGATCGAGGCCGCCGGCTCCAGCGTCGCCGCCATCGGCCAGGCCGTCGACGCAGCGGTGGCCGAACACCCGGCGCCCTCGGCGGAGCTCAGTCCCCGTGACACCCGAGCCGTCGTCGGCGAGGTCCTGGTCCCTGACGGCGCCCTGGCATCGCGCAAGGTGTTCACCCGCCGTACGTGATCGTGGCCGTGGCCCCGGCGCTGTACGGCCGTGATCCCGCCGAGCTGGAACGGGTCGTCGACCGCACCCTGGCCGATCCCGAGGCGGTGCCGCTGATCGGGGTGGCCGGAGCCAACGAGCGCGCCTATGCCACCGCCGTCACCATCGCCAGCGAGGAGGCCATCGCCCGCTGCGTCGAGTCCCAGATTTCCTGGTCGGGGTGGCGGGCTCGGGCAAGACCACGGCCCTCGGGGCCGTCCGCGACGCCTTTGAGGCCGGCGGCTACCAGCTGCTGGGCACCTCGACGTCGGGCCAGGCGGCGAGAACCCTGGGCGGCGAGGCCGGCCGACCAGGCGGCCACGGTGGCATCGAGTGCCGTGTCCCGATCCTCGGACACAGCGATGCGGCCGTGGTCGCCATACCAGGACACGGCGGTGGCCACCTCGCCGGCTCGCAAGTGGGCCAGGGCGATGCGCTCGGCAGGATCATGCTGGCGGACGTTGTCGCCCATGACGTGCACCGCCGCCCCGAAGCGCCTGACCACCGCCTCGAAGCCGTCCCGGCACCGACTTCACCCAGCTGGCGGTGGTCGCCCACCATCACCACCTTGGCCCGGGCCCGAGCAGCTCCGAGCAACGCCAGCAGCATCTTGTCCTCGCTCATCGCCGCTTCATCGAGGATCACGACGTGGCGTGGGGTCAGGCGCAGCGTGTCGTGGCGAAGGTGCCAGTTGAGCGACGCCAGGGGTTCTGCTGTCGATGCGCGCCGATGCGGCCTGTGCCGATTGGCACCTTCGACTCGATCTCGCCATCACCTGCGGCGAGCGAGTGGCGGTAGTGGAGCAGGAGGACGGCGGCGGTGACGACGACA
>JBPCNP010000121.1:0-7022 GCA_051001215.1 Acidimicrobiales bacterium | reverse complement strand
ATGACGAACCCGGCGCAGACGTCGTCATCGACGAGTTGGGCTCGGGGATTCTCGGTGCCGCGAACCTGGCCGAGGTCATCGGCAAGCTCGTTGACGCGAACACCGACGTCGGCAGGGTGCGTGAGCTGCTCACCGCGGCCGGGGTCACCATCGAGCCCGTGCTGCAGGAGGACGCGGAGCTGGCCGGCGCGATTCGCGCCCTCGCCGGTGGACGAATGCTGTCGCTCGGCGATCGATGCTGCCTGGCGCTCACCGTGCGCAGTATGCCCGCCGAGGTCCTGACCGCCGACCGTGCGTGGGCCGAGATCGACCTGCCGATCCGTGTGCGCCTGCTTTGCTAGAGGATCGGCTTGCGGACCGCGGGCCGAAGGCCGTCGCCTCCGGTGTTCGGCCCGCAGGCGCGCGAAACAGGGTTCGGTTTGAGAACGACACAGCGGCCCCGTCGCGTGGCATCGAGGCCGCTAGCATCAGGAGACTCGGAGAGAATGGGGAGGACCATGGCCGGCGATTCGAACCTCGAGCACCTCCGCCGAGCGATCGAGGCGTGGAACCGTGGCGACCTCGACGCCTACCTCGACCTCTACGACGACGCCATCACGCTCCACGGGTACAGCCCGCAGCCCATGGACAAGGTGACGGTGCGAGGCTTCTACTCGATGGTCTTCGGCGCCTTCCCCGGCTCGCTGCTGACCATCGACGAAGAGATCGTCGACGGCGACCGCATGGCGCTACGGTTCACCCAGCGCGGCACGCACAACGGCGTTTTCATGGGGATCCCGCCTACCGAGACCAGCTTCTCGATGTCCGGGCAGACAGTGCTGCACTTCCGAGACGGGCGGGTGATCGAGCGCTGGTCGACGGCCGACATGCTGAGCCTGCTCGTGCAGCTCGGCGCCGTCCCGGCTCCCGGCTGAGCGTCTGTGGGAGACCGATGACCATGGCGGACGGCGAAGGAAACAGCAGCCCGACGTCCGGCTACCAGGCCGACAGCGGCCTGCACGGTCGAGATCTTGAGCGCCACACGGGCGCTCGCTCGCCGCTCCCGAGGCCCTAGCCACGGCGTCTCTGGGCGCATCCGAATCCGCAGCGCAGGGTCCCCCTTCCGGCTTGCGGGGCGCTCCTCGACTCCCTCGTCGGGAACCTTCTCGGTGACCCGGGAGGTCCCGCAGGCGGAACGGTGACCGGGAGGTCCCGCAGGCGCCCAGCGCGGTGCGACCGGGCAGCTGCGTCCGCTGACGCACCGCGTCGCGCTCGATGGCCCGGTAGACCGTGGAGCGGGCAACGCCGAACAGATCTCCCAGCTCGGCGACCGTATGTTCTCCTGACCTGTGCAGCGCCACCAAGTGAGCTTCCTGGCGCGCGTTCAGCTTCGGCTGCTTGCCCGGAGACGACCCTTGGCCTTCGCCACCCGCATTCCTTCCCGCGTACGCATGCGAATCAGGTCGCCCTCGAACTCGGCCACCATGGCCATTACCCCCGCGACGCGTACCTGTCTCACGTGAGTCTCAGCGTAGGCCCGAGGAGGGCCATGCTCACGGCGCGCCTGATGGTTGGTCATGACCTCGGGTTCCGGTCGCACGAGTGCAGCTCGCGTACCTTGGCGTGGCCCGCCAACTGGGTGCTGAGGCGGTGGTTTTCGAGAGTGAGACATTGAACCTGCTGGGCGAGGAGGGCCGCCCGGCGCCGTAGCTCACTGTCCTCGGCACGGATCACCTTCTTGGCATCCGCCAGCTGTGATTCGAGGTGACGGATCCGCTCTCGAAGTGTCTCGGCTCGCTCGCTGCCCTTGGGGTTGTCGACGATTGAAGTGCTGCGGCGTCGGTGGAGCTCGGCGATGACCTCGGTGGCGCGATGGGCGGTGGCCCGACCGACACCGGCTTCTCGCGCCAGGTTGGACACGGTGAGCTCTCCGTCGCAGCGCTGAGCAGTCCCTGCAGTCAGGCGTTCCATGGCGGCCCGCAACGCCCCTTCGGTGTCTGGGCGGACGCTCATGATTCGCCGGGGTCGAGTCGGGTGGACACGGTCTCCATCTCGGCGATGTGATCCTTGAGCGTCTCGCGCTGATGGGGCGACAGGCGCTTGTCGGTGAGCAGGACCCTGGTGGTGGTGATGCCCTGCTCCCAGGCCGGGCCGTGCTGTTCGGTGATCCTGGCGTTGGGGCAGCGACCGGGGACGCAATGGGTGAAGACCGGCTCCTTCCGGAGACCTGGCTCGACCCCGGCCAGGCAGAGTGCGACCGCGGGGTCGAAAAAGCAGTCGTTGAGGATGCCGGGATGGAGAGTCGTGGCCAGGTGGTGGAGCATGGAGCGAAGCCGGCCGTGGTCGATCACCGCCCCCGGCAGGTCGCCAAGCTCGTCGGCGATGCGGTCGAACTCGGCGTTGACCCGTGCGGCGCCGGAGCCAATGGAGCGGACCCCGGAGCGGTGCTCCTCGTAGCGGGCGACGATGTCGGCGAGGCGGGCGAAGGCGAGCTCAGCTTCGACCTCGTCCCGGAAGCCGGAGGCGGGGTTCCCGGCGTAGCCCTCGAACGCGGCCACCGAGAAATGCTTGTACTGGATAGCGCCGGCGACCACGCCGAAGGGCTGGTTGGCGATGTGCCAGGCAATGGTGCGGCGGAACTGGCGGGCAGTGAGTCGCCAGGGCTGCCCGTCGTCGCCGGGTGGGATGGCCGGGGCCTCGGGCGTCGAGTAGCGATCGGTGACCAGTGCGCAGAACTCGTTGAGGTAGAGGTTGATGTCGGTGCCGAGGACGGAGTTGATCTGGGCGTGGGCCAGCCGGACGAAGAGCACCTCGCCGTCGTGGAGGGCTTCGATCGCGGCGATGGCTTTGGCCACGGGTTCGATGACGACCCACGTCGCCGGTTCGCCCTCGGCATGGCGGCCCTTGAAGGTCAGGCCGGCCAGCTTGTGGCGCACCAGCACCCCGTCCGCGCTCGCCTCGCGGAAGTGGCAGCCTCGGCGCAGGGCCTGGACCTCGCCGTCGCGCATTCCCGAGAGATAGGCGACCACGACGTAGCAGGCGGCGAGCAGCATCCGCCGTTCCACGACCAGCGCATCGGGGGAGAACCGGGGCCTCCATGGCTGCCCATCGGCCAAGGTCGAGATGGGGGTTTCCATGCCGCCGTCCTCCAGGCCGAGCTCGGCGACCGCGGATGCCAGGGCTCCTTCGGTGGCCGGGGTCCGTGAAGTGCCGGCGAGGAGGTGCGCCAGCTTGGAGTTGACCGTGGGCCCGGTCAGCGAACGTGAGACCTTGCGATGTTCGATCAGCGCAGGCATCCCCCGTCCCTGACGTCGTCGGGAAGCAATCAGGGCTTCCATCGCCGGCAGGCCGCCGGGCCGGGTCCGCTGCTCCAGCGTCGACAGTTCCTCGCTGGCAGCAAGGATGTCGACCGAAGCGATCTCGACGTAGAACAGCGCCCAACGCAGTACGCCGGCCATGACCTCGGGAGGGATTCTCGGGGTGGTGTTCTCCGTCGGGCTCTGCCAGCCCACAACTCGGTTCGACGACCGCCCGGGCCACGGTTCGACGCGCAGCGCATCGGCGGGCATGAAGGCCCGGAACGACCACAGGGACTTGACGGCGTGAACCAGGAGGCTCTGGCTGGCCACCGACAGGGCGGCCGCCGGGGGCCTCGGGCGGCGCAGCTCGGCGAGGTAGCCGGCGTACACGGTCTCGTCGACCATCGCGAGCGGGATCCCCTCCCAGCGGTCGTCCAGGTGGTCGAAGAAACGCCAGACGCAGCGCAGCTGGTTGACGGCGGAGGATGGAGCGAGCAGCCGGGCCCGAGGCACGAGGCGCTCGTTGAGCCGGGCGTAGAGATACTGCCTGGCCGCTTCCCGCCGGATCGGGTCGGCGATGCTCAGCCAGTTGGCGATGTGCTCGTGTCGACGCGACGGGGTGTGCACGAATGGCGACAGGTTCCAACGGTAGTCGCCATAGCGCGAGACGTCGTCGGCCCGGACGCCTGGCCCAGGGCGTTGGTGGCGCACCACCAGTGCATCCGCTGGCGGACAACGCTGCGGGTCCTCCGCTGCGTCGGTTTGGACGGGCGCGACAGTCACGACGTGTTGCCGGCAACGATGGGCAGCCAGGCGGCCAGTGGGTCGGTCCCCGCGATCGCCGCCGCCTCCACCACCGACGGCTCCGGGAAGGCAGGCAGGACCTGGCGCGTGACCCGGGCGTGGACTCGACCAAGGCGAGCGGCCCATACCTCGGCGGGCAGCTCGACGCGCTGGTCCTCGCACCAGGAGGCGAAGGCGATCAGGGCCGGCAGCTTGCGGGTATCGAAGGTGGCGTTGGTGCACTCCAGGCAGGCCCACGGTGGTGCCGAGCAGGGCTTGCCGGCTGGAGCGAAGGGCGAGGCGTGGAAATCGGCGCAGTTGGCCAACCAGACGTCGGAGTCCGGCCGGGCGCCAGCCTCGGGGGACAGATGCCCGACGAGGGGGCCGAGCGGTTCGTTCTGTTGCGCCTCCACCGGCTCCGCCGTGCCCGTAGCCGCTGCTGCGGCGGCGGTGAGCCCGTCGGCCACAGCCTGTTCGTGGGTCTCTCGAAGGGCGGGGATGTCGGCGTAGTGCTTGGCCGCGACCTCGGTGCTGTGCCCGGTCACGAACACGTCGAGGCGGCCCCCGGTCGCTCGGTAGCGCTCGGCCTTGTGGGTCTTGCGGAGCCGGGGCACGACCAGGTGCAGCGGCTGGCCGTCGTCATCGCGCAGGTCGTGGTGGGCCACGAACGCCTTGATCGGACAGGACTGGCTGAACGGCGTAAGAGTTGTGCGGTGAAGCCGACCCTGCCCGTAGCAGACCCA
Organism: Acidimicrobiales bacterium; assembly: GCA_051001215.1. Taxonomy (GTDB): domain Bacteria; phylum Actinomycetota; class Acidimicrobiia; order Acidimicrobiales; family AC-14; genus DATAQC01. Next base: position 2,218 of record JBPCNP010000121.1, on the reverse strand, counting down.
CAGGGCGTCGGTCCCCATGGCCCGTCGAGCCCGGGCCGTGATCGTGATGACCGCCCGAAGGATCCCGCCGGGGGTGGTGAGGTTGCCGTCGCGGACCCGCAGGCGGCCCTCGGGACTGCCTCGCCGGCGGTTCTTGGTGTGGAGCACCTCGACGTAGCCCCGGGCCGGGTTGACCAGGCAGTCCACTCGAAGGCCGCGGATGCACTCGACCTCCATGCCTGACTCCAAGGCGAAGGCGAGAAAGAACGCGGCCAGGTCCTCGTTCGCCGGATAGACGAGCCGGTGCAGCTCCGCCAGGCTCCACTTCGGGCGGGCGACCTCCTGGCGGGCACTGGCGGAGCGCAACCCCGCCTGGCTTACGAGACCGGCTCGGTTGATCTCCCAGGCCACGTCCTCCCGGCGCCGCCACGATCCCTCCCAGGGTGACCGGCTCGTGGCCACGAACTGTGGGCCGGTCACGGTCAGGCGGGCAATCGTCTCGCACATCGCCGCACGGGCAGCTCGACGCAACGACGCCGCCACCGCCCCCGAGTAGGCGTCGCGGGGCGTGGAGTTGCCGGTGGGCCCACTCGCTCCCCACCGCAGCCGGGCGGTGAGGTCGGTTCGCACAGGATGGGCGTCGGCCACCATTCGCAGTAGGAACACGACCTTGTTGATCAGCACCGAAGGCGTCGTCGATCCGGTCGAGTACCGGGCGCGAAGGCGTTCCTCGAAGCTGTCGATGTCTTCCGGGCTCAGATCGGCCGGCCACAGGTTGGTGTTCGGATGCCGCCCGTCGAGGTGGGCGGAGAACCTACGCATTGCCGCGACGTACGCGCTGGCGCTGGCCGGCGCGGTCACTCCTCCGCCAGCCTCGGCGTGGGCGGTGAGGACACCGGCGAAGGCCACCATGAGCCGCCGGTGGCCGAGTGGCCCAAGGTCGGCTCGGTAGCTTCGGCCATCAGGGAACGACAGGTCGAGCCGGGCACCCAACGCGGCGACGGTGGCGCCTTCGGAATCGACGTCAACCGGGAACGTTGCTCGTGACCCCGAGCGCGGCCGCGCCGGTCGGGCGCTCACGGCGCCCCCTCTCCAGCCAACGCACAGATGGAATCGGCCACGTCGTCGGCCCATGCCCCAATGGCCTCGTCGACCAGCTCCTGGGCGGCGTCGACCGAATCGAGGTAGACATAGGTCGAGCGGATCGAGGCATGCCCGAGCAGGCCCTGGAGGCGGCGCAGCGGATCTCCAAGCATCCGCCGGTAGGCGGCCCCGTAGCGGTCGGCCGGCGCTCGGGCCTCGTCGAGCTGGTGGCGGACCAGCTCGGCCAGCAGGTGCACGGCGTAGGTGTGCCGGAGGGTGTGAGGATGCACGTCCAGGTCGATCCCGAAGCGGGCGCAGCGTTGGCAGGCTCGCTCGAAGATGCTCTCCCAGCTCTCCGGTTCCAATGGCCGCCCCGTCGAGGTGAGCCAGAGCCAGGCTGGCTCGGGACCCTCCGGGCTGTCGAGGAGAAGCTTGCTGCGGTGCTCGGCGTCGGCGGTGGCCCACCGCCACCGCGCCCCGCCCGCCTCCACCCCGCCACGTCGGTCCGACTTGGACAGCACCGCCCATCCACCGGTCCGGTAACGGCCGTGTTGGCGGGCAGCTGCGACCGCCGTCGAGCGCTCGACACGCCGGTAGGTCCCGATGGAGCGGATCACCCTCGCCGGGACGCGCAGATCCCGGCTTCGCTGGCGCTTGGCCACCGCCTCGGCCAGGGTGACCCGGCTCGTCCGGCCCTGATCGTCCGGCCCTGTCAGCTCGGGGATGACGAGGCTGGCTGCCTCTGTGAGCCTGGCCCCAGTCGTCACGCACAGCTCCGCGAAGGTCGCATTTCGCTCCCCGTTGCGAATCCTCGATAAGGGGTCGGGCGACCCATCGGGCAGCCGGCCGCGCAAGCCGACGTCGCGGAAGGCGCAATAGTCCGGCAGGGACACGAAGCGCATGGACGCTCCCGAGGAGTGTGGCTCCCGGGATCGGTTGACCTCGATTCGAAGCGGCGTGTCGGCGAGCACCAGGGCCCAGCGGTAGGTGAAGGGCAGTTCGGCGACCAGGGCCTCGCGGAGCGCCCAGCGGTAGAGCTTGTCGAGGGCAGCCACCGAACGGTTCCACGTGTCCTTCTTCACTGCTGCCGTCGGGTCGACGACCCGCCTCACCCGGTGGAAAGCGACGACATCCTCCTTCGTCGCCTCCCAGAGCC
>JBPCNP010000120.1:0-7787 GCA_051001215.1 Acidimicrobiales bacterium | reverse complement strand
CGGTACGTGAACGCAAGCCAGGAGCAACTGGCCCAGTGGATCGCGACCGCCAAGTCCACTCTCGGCGACCGTCTCCTGGTCCTCGGCCACCACTACCAGCGCGACGAGGTGATGGCCTTCGCCGATGCCCGGGGCGACTCCTTCGGGCTGTCGCGCCTGGCCGCCGCCTCCGTGGCCGAGTACGTCGTGTTCTGCGGCGTGCATTTCATGGCCGAGTCGGCCGACATCCTCACCGGCGACCATCAGCAGGTGGTGCTGCCGGATCTCAACGCCGGATGCTCGATGGCCGACATGGCCGATCTCGACTCCGTCGAGGAGGCCTGGGACGACCTGGCCGCCGTCACCGACGTCGAGCGCATCGTGCCCATCACCTACATGAACTCCGCGGCCGCCCTCAAGGCCTTCGTGGGCGACCATGGCGGGGCGGTGTGTACGTCGTCCAACGCCCGGGCCGTGCTGAGGTGGGCCCTTGCCCGTGGCGAGAAGGTTCTGTTCTTCCCCGACCAGCACCTGGGCCGCAACACCGCCTTCCAGCTCGGCTACGACGCTGCCGACATGGCCGTGTGGAACCCGAGGCTGGCGTGCGGCGGGCTGGCCGAGCGGGAGGTGAAGGAGACCACGTTCCTGTTGTGGAAGGGCCACTGCTCGGTGCACCAGCGCTTCACCGTGGGCCAGATCGCCGGGTTCCGGGCCGCCCATCCCGAGGGGACGGTCATCGTGCACCCCGAGTGCGCCCACGAGGTCGTCGAGCAGGCCGATCAGGTGGGCTCGACCGACTTCATCATCGCCGCCGTCGACAAGGCGCTACCCGGGTCGGTGCTGGCCGTTGCCACCGAGATCCACCTCGTCAACCGTCTGGCCGACGAACACCCGGATCTCACGGTGGTGTCCCTCGACCCCGTGGTGTGCCCGTGCTCGACCATGTTCCGCATCGACGCCGCCCATCTGGCATGGGTCCTCGAGAACCTCGTCGAGGACCGGGTCGTCAATCAGATCACGGTGGGACCCGACACCGCGGCGAGTGCTCGCGTGGCCCTCGAGCGGATGCTTGCCATCACGTGAGGCTCTGACCGGGCGCCATGCGCTGGCGCATGAAAGCCCTCATGCAGGCGACCTTCAGCAACCTCCCGTACGGCGAGAAGCTGAACTATGTCGGTCAGCGCTACGTGCTCAGGAACATGCCCGCGCCCGACGACGTCCTGGCCAAGAAGCTTCGTGAGGCTCGGCTCCACCTCGACGCGCTCACCCGGCATGGCACGACTCCCGTCGACAAGGCGTGCTTCTACGAGTTCGGTGCCGGCCGTGACCTCGTAATCCCCCTGGCCTTCTACTCCATGGGTGTGAACCACCAGACGGTTGTCGACATCCGCCGGATGGTCCGACTCGACCTCGTCGAGGATGCTGCCCGCCGGATCGGCCAGATGCCCGGAGACCTGCTGCGCGCAGCTGATGTCGTCGCGAGCGCCGGGGACGCGAGCGCCCAATTTGCCTCGCTGGGTGTCCGCTACCGAGCGCCGTCGGATGCGAGGGCGACCGGGCTGGAGAGCGACTCAGTCGATTACGTGACCTCGACCAGCACCCTCGAGCACATCCCCCCCGACGACATCCGGGCGACACTGCGTGAGTGCCGAAGGCTCCTCCGTCCGGACGGGCTGATGAGCCTGGCGATCGACTACCAGGACCACTACAGCTACGCCGACCCCTCGATCACGATCTACAACTTCCTGCAGTTCGAAGACTCCCGTTGGCGGCTGTGGAGTCCTTCCCTCCAGTTCCAGAACCGACTCCGCCATGTCGACTACCTGAAGCTGCTCGACGAGGAGGGCTTCGAGATCGTCTCGGATGAACCGCGCGCGGTTGGCCCTGACGACCTGGCCCGGCTCGCCAGCCTGCCGTCGGTGGCAAGTCGGTTTCGCGACTACACCTCTGAGCAGCTCGCGGTGCCCGATGCCCTGATCGTGGTTCGCCCCGCCAAGTGACGCACGCCGTGGATCACGACCCACTGCTTACCCGGTGTCGGATCAGAGCGACGAACTCGCTCACCCGGGGGCAGGCGACCCCGGCTCTGCGCAACAGCGCCGGAAGGATCGACAGGCACGCGAGCTTCACGGCGATCGAGAACACCAGGGGCCCGATCATGAACTGGCCCAGCGCGAGGAACGGCAGCACGATCGCGGCGACCACGGCGGCCTGCAGCGGGCGGTATGGCATCCGGTCCATCCGCTGGGCCGAGACGTAGAAGCTGCCGCTGAGGTACGCGAAGCCGACAAGGGTGGCGAGGCCGGCGCCGACGATCCCCCAGATCGGCACGAGGAGCAGGCAGGCCAGGAGGTTCAGCACGGCCGCGATGGCCGTGTGCCTGGCCATGACGCCGGTGCGGCACCGGATGAGCATGGCGGACTGGGTCACGGAAGTGGTCGAGAACAGCACGAGCGCGGCGAGGAGGATGGGGATGATGCGCACCGCACTCCCGAAGTACGGGCCGCCTCCCACCGCGGTGAGCTCTGCGGCGAGAGCGCCGATGACCGCAGCCATGCCGACAGCGACGGCTAATGCGTCGACGAGTGCTGCGGACCGCCGCCGGGTCGCTTCCTCCCGATCACGACCGTGGAGCTCGATCACCGATGCCGTCCACCCGGCCCGGAATCCGTTGACGGCCCACAACAGGAGCACCGCGATCTTGGCCGCCAGCGCGTAGATCCCGATCTGCCGCAACGAGACGTAGTGCACCAGTATCAGCCGGTCGGCGACCATGAGGCTCCACAGCGCGACGCCGGTGGGCACGAGCGGCAGGCCGAAGCGAAGCATGTGGCCGAGCGGGCGACGCGCTACGACGGGACGAAGGAGCCGCCGGGCCATGACCACGTCGTACCCGAGCGCCACCAGCGACCCCGCCGCCAACCCGAGAAGCGCCCCCTCCGCACCGGCGTGTACAACCAGGACGAGCCAGGCGGCGACCGCGCATCCGGCGACGGCCCTCAGGACGCTGGAGATCGCGTACGGGCGGGGGCACCCCTGAAGACGGAGCACCTCGGCCATGTAGGCGGCACCGATGAACGGCGGCACCCCGATCAGCGTGGCGAGGAGCACTGGTTCGAAACCGGAGCTCCCCAGCAGGAGGTCGGCGACCTGGTTGCGAAACGGGAGAACCAGTGCACATCCGACAACCCCGGTGAGCGTCGCACAGATGAACCCTGAGCTGACGAGGCGGCGCTGCGCGGCAAGGGAGCGGTCATCGTAGAACGATCGAACGACGGCCTGGTCGAGCCCGACCAACAGGAGGGTGGCAAGGAAGGTCCCCGCCACGGTGAGCACGTCGAGGGCACCGAAGTCCGCCGGACCGAGGGCCCGCGTGAAGAACGGCGTCGTGGCTGCGCTGAGTGCCTGACCGGCGATGAGGGCGAACCCGAAGATCGCGACCTGTTCACCCCGCCGCGATCCCGAGACGGGGACCGCCGGGTCCTCCGTGCGCACGTCGGAGGCGGCATCCGGTGCACGGCCATCGAGTGCGCCGGATGGGCCGATGTCGCGGTGCTCCGGACCCGTGTCACCGTCGTCGGCCACGACCACCGTCTGATGGCGGGCGTCCACCTACTCGCCCTCGCAGCAGGCCTGCACGCCTTTCTGGTCCGGTGGCTCCTGGGTGCGTGAGCGTCTCGGAAATGCCAGGCCCCGCAGGAAGCCGGTTCCCCAGAACAGGTGCATGGTGGGAAGCGCCAGCGTGAACCCCAGAGCAGACTCGCGATCACGCAGCAGGTGCCCAAGGCCCGCCGCGGTGATCACGCCGCCGTACACGACGGCGACTTGGCGGCGCCAAGGGGTGCAAAAAGCGAGGACGAGGGCTGGTGCCGCCAACTGGCGGGGAGCGACGGAGCCGGGGTGGCGGCGGACGGTCGCAGCACGACTGCGCCCGTAGCGATAGAACTGCCGGGCAACGGCCCGGACGCTCGACCGCGGAAGATAGGTGGACCGGATGGTCTCATCGAACCAAACGCCGCCGTGGGCGCCCATCCGTATGGCCAGCTCGGCGTCCTCGTTGACCCCGACGTCGGTTGCGTAGCCGCCCAAGCGGCGGGCGAACTCCGTGCGATACGCTCCGAGGTAAACGGTGTCGACCCAGCCGGACGCGCCCCCGACGTGGAACCGGGCGGGACCAGCACCGGCCGGGGACGCCATGGCGGCGGCGATCCCTCGTTGCTTCCACCCGGTCGCCACCGGACGCATCGCTCCGCCGACCATCGCGGCGCCCGTGCGCTCCAGGGCCTCGACGCACCGCTCGACGTAATCGGGCGCCACCGTGCAGTGCCCGTCGACACGCACCAGGATCTCTCCGACGGCCTCAGCGAGGGCGACGTTGAGGCCGGCGGACTGGATGCGACCCGAATTGTCGAGCACCCGGACGCCGGAGTACCCGGCCGCCACGCTGCGGGTGGCGTCGGTCGAGCCGCCGTCGACGACGAGGACCTCGACAACGCCGGGGTAGGTCTGGGCCGCAAGGGCGTCGAGGCAGGCGCCGAGGTGAGCCTCTTCGTTCAGCACAGGGATGGCCACGGTGACGCTCGGCCCCGTCGACGACCTCGTCATCGCCCGCCCCTCCCGACGACCGATCGGAGGGTACGCCCGATGATGCGCAGGTCGAGCGAAAGACCCTGGTGGCGCAGGTAGTAGAACTCGTACTGGAGCTTCTCCAGGGCGTCTCCGTCGCTCGCTCCGTAGTCGTACTTGACCTGGGCCCAGCCGGTGAGGCCAGGGCGCACCAGGTGGCGGAGGCGGTAGAAGGCCAGCTTGCTCTCGAGCATCTCGACGTAGTGCGGCTGCTCCGGTCGGGGGCCGACGATCGAGAGATGGCCGCGGAGGATGTTGATCACCTGCGGCAACTCGTCGATGTGGGCACGCCGCATCCAGGACCCGAACGGGGTGATTCGCGGGTCGTCGGTGGCCGTCCACTCCGTGCTCGGTGGGCCCGGCGTCATCGTGCGGAACTTCAGGATCTCGAAGACCCGACCGTTCTTTCCCACCCGCGGCTGGCGGTAGAGAACCGGGCCGCGGTTCCCGAAGCGGTTGCCGATCAAGACGACGGGGGTCACGGCCACGAGGGCGGCCAGGCCCATCGCTCCTGCGGCGATGTCGAGGATGCGCTTCATGCGCCCGTAGCGCGTCCGGTGGACCTCGCCGATGTCGAACATCAGCGAGACCCGCTCGAGCTCGGCCATGGGCAGCTTGCCCAGCCACTCCTCGTAGAACAGCGAGAGGGTGCGAACCCGGACGCCGGCCTCGTGCAACTCGGCGGCCTGGGCCACGATCGAGTCGTTGGCCTGGGCGGCCCGGTCGAGCACCACGGCGGTGGCGGCATTAGCTTCGACGGCGTTCACGAGGGGTCGGACCCCATGAGGCTGCTGGGCGGCCGCTTCGGGCTCGAGGACGACGGCCACAACCGCCGGGCGCTCGGGATCAGCCTCAAGCTCGTCAGCGAGGTCGGCTGCCGCCCCCAGGCCGGCCACGACGACCAGGGTGTCGCGACGACCGGCCCTAGTCCATCCGTCGCAGGCCAGATCGGCGCACAGGACCGACCAGGGCAGAAGGATGGCGGGGGTCGAGAAGACGACGAACCGGGGCAGCAGGGCGGAGCCGAGAAGGAGCTGGAGAACCGACATGGCGCCGGCCGCGGCGGTGGTGAACCCGATGGCGGCGAGAACCACTGATCGCCTGGTGCCACCCAGCTCCGGGAGCCCGATGCCGTAGGCGCAGGCCGCCAGCACGGCGATGTAGGCGAGCGACCAGCTGAAGCGGAACGATTGGGTGAGGTCGTACCCGTTCGCCACGGCGTGCGCCTTGCCGAGCCCCAGGACCGAGACGGCGATGCCAGCGAAGTACAGCGGGCGAGCCAGCCGTCGCATGCCTTTTACGCCCCCCGGGAGATACACGTCACCTGTTGTGTATCGGCGCCCGATCGCTCGGACTTGAGCGGCGTCAGTCAGGCTTCAGCAGCGGTCAATCTCCGGGGGTCGGGCCACCACGACGACAGCCTTCTCGAAGCCGTACGCGATGCGGGGGCCCCCGTTCACGCAGCGCATGCGCCCGACCAGGACCAGATCATGGGGATAAGCGGCAGCCAGAGCGGCCAGATCGGCGACGGGGACGACGACCGCGGGCCGACCGGTGGCGAGACCCAGCCACGCTGCCGGTTTGCCGACCGCCCCCGTGTACCACGCCGAGAGCTGGCCCGGATCGAGACGCTGGCTCAGGGCCGCGGTCCCGGCCCGCCGGCCTTCGAGGGTGGCCCACTCCGAGCCGTCAGGCCTAGTCGCCAGCCCAACGGTGAGAAGGAAGGCGAAGAGGGCCGCGACGGTCCCGACGGCGACGTCCCGCCACGGCGTCGCGCCCCGGACGCGGAGCAGGCGGTCGAACGCGGCGGCCAGGCCGACGGCCATCGGAACCAGGAACCAGAAGTTCCAGTAGTCGTGGTTCATCATGGCGTTGCGAAACACGAGGGCGTAGGGCAGGGTGACGGAGATGGCGACGGCCGCCAGACCCCTGGTCCGGCGATCGGCGAAGGCCACCACCAGGCCGACCACGCCCAGCAGGGCCGCAAGCCCGAACATCGATGCCGTGTCCTGGCGTACGAACCCGACGAGCACGTCGAGGCGAATCGGCGAGTCCTGGCCGCTGCGCCTCCGGAACTGGCTCAGGAGGGGACCCAGGGTGCCCCCGAATGCCCAGAGGAGCCAGCCCACCAGCAGGAGGCCTCCGACGACGGCCCCGCCGACGAATGCGGCATCGACGGTCCGGCGATCGGATCGGCGGAGGAGGCGGACGAGTGCCCACCCACCGACCAGCGCAGCCAGGAGCAACGACTGCCACCCGGCCAGCACTGCCACGGCGGTGAGCCCGGACGCCAGCGGCCACGGGACCCGCTTGCCGATCCGGGCCCGCTCCCACACCAGCAGGACAGCCAGGCCGAAGGGGAGCGACGTGACGGGCGTGTCCAGCATGGAGCCGTAGACGAGGAGCATCGGCGTGGCGGCGACGAGCACGACCGCGGCTCCGACGGCGGCCGGTCGCAGGCCTCGTTGGAGGAGCAGGGCGGTGAGCAGGGCGAGGGTGGCGAGGCTGCCGAGCCAGGCCGGGGCCCGGATCGTCGTCGCCGAGCGGCCCCCGACCGCTTCGAACAGCGCGGTCTCCACATAGAGCAGCGGGGGATGGTTGGCGTAGACCCCGTTCTCGGGGCTGCGCGTGCCGAGCCGGGACTCGATGGACCCGCGCTCCAGGAGGCTTCGGCCTCCGGACGCCCAGACTCCGGCGTTGCGCCCGTCGTGGGAGTCACCGAACGGCGCGGGAATCGTGCGGGCGGCGAAACCCAGGAACAGCACAGCAGCCAGGGCGAGCAGGAGCAGCGCCGGTCGACGGCCCCTCGGTCGGCGCTCGTCCGGCGCCACTTCCTGGACCGCAATCGTCGCGACACTGACCGTTGGCGCCGCCATAGCCCTTTGGATCGACAGGTTCGGCGCCGGGGTTGAGCCCAGCCTACCGGGACAGGATCGGAGCGAGGAACTGGCCGGTGTGACTGTCGGACGTCTTGGCCACCACCTCGGGCGGCCCCTCGACCAGGACCAGTCCCCCACCGTCGCCGCCTTCGGGCCCGAGGTCGACGAGCCAGTCTGCCGACTTGATCACGTCGAGGTTGTGCTCGATGACCAGCACGGTGTTGCCGGCGTCGACCAGGCGGCCCAGCACCTGGAGCAGCTTGCGGATGTCCTCGAAGTGCAGGCCGGTGGTGGGCTCGTCGA